>NZ_AP022332.1:969375-1292500 GCF_009936375.1 Methylosinus sp. C49
GCCGCAAGAGAACATCCTCTATTTTCTCGAGAAGGCCGCGCCGCGTCTAAAGCCATGGCAGCGAGAGGTGCTGCGCATCGTGCGGCTCATCGCGCAATATTTCTATCCGCAGCAGCAGACCAAGGTGATGAACGAGGGCTGCGCCACCTATTGCCATTATCGCTTGCTCAATCGACTGCACGAGACGGGGCGGATCGACGACGGCAGCTTCCTCGAGTTTCTCACCTCGCACACCAACGCCACGCGGCAGCCCTTCTACGACAGCCCGTCCTACAATGGCGTCAATCCTTATGCGCTCGGCTTCGACATGATGCGCGATATAGAGCGCATCGTGCGCGAGCCCACCGAGGAGGACCGCTATTGGTTCCCCGAGATCGCCGGAACCGGCGATGCGATGGAGGTGCTGCGCCATGTCTGGGCGAATTACCGCGACGACAGCTTCATCGCGCAATTTCTGAGCCCGCGGCTCATTCGCAATTGGCGGCTGTTCCATGTCGTCGACGATCGCGAGCAGCCGCATCTCGAAGTGTCGTCGATCCATAATGAGCGCGGCTATCGCGATCTGCGCCGCAGCCTCGCCGCGCAATATGACGTCGGCGGCTATGCGCCGGACATTCAGATCGTCGATGTCGATCTCGCCGGCAATCGCAAGCTCGTGCTGCATCATCGCGTGCGCGACGGCAAGATGCTGGAGCTGACCAACGCCGCAATGGTGCTCGGCCATCTCGCCAATCTCTGGGGCTATGAGGTGCTCTTGCAGGAGATCGACGCCGGCACGGAGCAGGTGCTGAAGGAGCATATGGTGCGGCCGGAGGCGGGATGAGCTTCCGCCTCCTGGAGCCCCTCGTGCTTTTAAGACGCCCGCTATGCGGGCTCCTCAGCATGAGGGGTTGCTCTGGGTCACACAAGCGTGCCTCATGCTGAGGAGCGGCCGAAGGCCGCGTCTCGAAGCACGCCGCGCCTGACGGCTCGACTCTCGCGCGCCCACTTCCCTTCGACGTCCATCTGTGCGACGGCTGCGCGAACGCTTCGCCTCACGCATGCCGCACGAATGACCATCAAGCGCAAATATCACCATGGCGCCCTCAAGGAGGCGCTGGTCGAGGCTGCGCTCGAGCTGCTGGCGGAAGGCGGGCCGGCCAATCTCAGCCTCGGCGAGGCGGCCAAGCGCGTCGGCGTCACGGCGGCCGCGCCGTATCGTCATTTCGCCAGCCGCGAGGATTTGCTGAACGAGGTCGCCCGGCGCGGCTTTCTCTCCTTCGGCGCGGCGTTGGAAAAAGCCTGGGACGAAGGGCGGCCGGAGGCGGCGGCGGCCATGTGGCGCATGTGCGCGGCCTATCTCGCCTTCGCGCGTGAGGAGCCGGGCCTCTATGCCGCAATGTTCGGTTCGGCGGCGACGCTGGCGAGCGAGCCCTCCGCCGACGCCGCCGATCATGCGCTGGATATTCTGTGGCGCTCGGTGGTGGCTTTTCTCCAGCAGCGCGGGGTTCCGGCGCAGGGCGCGCGCAAGCTGGCGCTGCAACTCTGGGCGCTCGCCCATGGCGTCGCCATGCTGACCATCTCCGGCCATTTCGACCCCGCCAAGGGGCTCGATCCCGCCCCTGTGCTCGACGCGGCGGCGCGCAATCTCATGGAGTCCGCCATCCGCCGCGCAGAGGTCCCTTCGGCCTAAGTCTCCGCCCGCCGCGCGAGACGGGCGGAGCGCTCCTTCAGCGCGTCATAGATCGGCTCGTTGCGACAGATGGCGGCGATGGCCATGGCCGCGAAGCAGGCCGCCAGCATGGGCAGCAGCAGCTGGGAATTGTCGGTCATCTCGGTGATGAGGATCAGGCCGGTGAGCGGCGCCCGCACCACGGCGGCGAAAAACGAGGCCATGCCGATGAGCGCGAATTTCATTCCCATGGTCGGCCCATCCTCGCCCGGAATCACGAGGCCGAAAAAGAGCCCGATCTCGGCCCCCAGCGCCAGCAGCGGCGCGAACAGTCCGCCCGGCGTTCCCGCCGCATAGGAGACGACGCCGAGCGCGAAACGCAGTGCGAAGACCAGCGGCAGGGCGTCGAGCGCATAGGCGCCGTCCAGCGTCTTTTGCGTGAGATTATCGCCGCCGCCGACGAGATCGGGCGCGAGAAAGCCGATCGCGCCGACGCCGGCGCCGACCAGGGCGGCCTTCGCCTCCGCCGGCAAGGGCGAGCGATCGGCGAAGTCCAGCGCGCGGAGAATGGCGCGATTATAGGCGAGGCTGGCGAGCCCCGTCGCGGCGCCGAGCGCGAGGCCGAGCGGAACATCGAGCGGCCCGACAGGATAATGGGTCGCGACGCGCAATTCCGGCTCCGGCCCGAGCAGCAGCCGCACGACCGATATGGCGCCGACCGAAGCGCCGAGCGCTATGGTCGCATGGCGCATATCGAAGCGGCGCAGCAATTCCTCGAGCACGAAGGCCGCGCCGGCGAGCGGCGCGTTGAAGGCGGCGGCGAGCCCGGCTCCGGCGCCGGCGGCCAGCAGCGATTGCTGATCGCGCCAGTCATAGCGCAAATAGCGGCCGAACTGATGCGCGAGCGTCGCGCCCATCTGCACCGACGGCCCCTCGCGGCCGAGCGCGAGGCCGGCGCCCATCGCCAGCACGCCGCCGATGAATTTAACCGGCAGCAACAGCGGCGGGGAGGGCGGCTCCTCGCCGTCGATCACCGATTCGACATGCGGAATGCCGCTTCCCACCGCCGCCGGGACGAAACGACGCACGAGATTGGCCGCGAGCCCGGTGGCGAGCGCCGCGCCGGCGACCATGATCGCGAGGCCCAGAACGGGGCGCTCCGCGAACCAATCGGGAATGGCCATGCGCATCCGCCCGGCGGCGTCGAGGACGAGGCGGAACACGCCGCAAAGCGTTCCCACCGCGACCCCTGCGAGCAGCGAGACGGCGCCGAGCGGAAACAGGCCGCGCAATTCGGACGGCGGCGCGGGCGTCTCCGCGGTCGGCGCGGCGTCGGCGATATGGGATTCGATCACGACATCGCTGGTCTCGCCGAGCAGCAGCAGGCGCTCCGCTCCGGCGGCGGCGACCAGCGCCAGGCGGCGCGAGCGGCCGAGCGCCAGCACGACCGAGGCGGCGCGCGCGCGGCCCTTGCGCCTGCGGCGGCCGAAGGCGAGGCGGAACAGAAAAGGCAGCGCCGCGGCGCCGATGAGCGTCGCCAGAGCGAGGAGCGCGCTTGAGTCCTGGTCGGAAAAACCGGTCATGGAAACGATTCGCGGGAAAGGTCGCGGGCAGGATAGCGCGCCGCGGCGCGAGAGGCGAAATCAGCGGCGACGCGCGCCGGAGACGGAATCTTCGGCGGGCCCCTTGCGAAACAACAATGTTAATGTATGTTACATTCACATTGCGAAGGCGGCGCCCGGATCGTCCGCGCGCGCCTGCGATGAGCGAAGGAACTGGAGAGTCCGAACATGGGCTGTCATCGTCACTCCCGCATGCACGAATCTCACTATCGCTTCGGAGACGGCGGACGGCCATGGAAGCCGCTCGAGCTGCTGGCGATGGTTCTGGGCTTCATCGTCTTCTGGCCGATCGGCCTCGCCATCGTGCTCTTCAAGGTGTGGCAGCGGAAGATGGGCTACGAGGGCGATCTCTTCGCCTTCGCGCAGGAGCGCGCGGCCGATGTCCAGGCCCGCTGGAAAGATGCGACCGGCCAGCCCGGCCCGACGGGCGGCTGGCGTGGTCCGGGTTTCATGCGCTCCTCGGGCAATGTCGCCTTCGACGATTGGCGCGAGAGCGAGCTCGCCCGTCTCGAGGAGGAGCGCCGCAAGCTCGCCGAGGCCGAGCGCGAGTTCGCCGAGCATATAGAGGAGCTGCGCCGCGCGCGTGATCGCGCGGAATTCGAATCCTTCATGCGCGCGCGCCGGGATCGCGGCGAGCCGCAGAGCTGACCCATTTTGCGAGATGGGCGCGCCCCGCGGGACGCGCCCTTTTTTTGTTACTTGCAGCTCGTCAGCGGATCGACGCAATAAGCGACATTCTTCCAGCTGAAGACGCCGGGCGTGCGCGCGTCGATCGTCAGCCGCAGCCATTCGCCGGGCGCATTGGTCGAGCCCTGGACGGTGATGCGCGTGAGATTGGCCGCCGCCGCCGCATTGTGAATCTTGCCGGTCGCGCTCGACGGATCGGCGAGCGGACGATCCGATCCATAAAGATGTGAATCGCCGTTGATGAGCAGCACCGGACGACGGAAGCGCACGGCCTGATTCGCCAACTCGCGCACGAAGCCGGTGTAGCGATCGAGCCCGTCGCCGCCCGCCGCCAGCGCCGACGGATCCCACATATCCGCCTGCAAGCCGATCACCACAGCTGCCGCATGCTCGCGCTCGGCGAGATTGAAGGCGGCCTGCAGCCAGCGAATATCGGCGTCGGTGCGGGCGGCGATCTCCGCCTCGCGCGCAATCTTGTCCTCCACGCTGCTCCAGGGCAGGCCGTCATTGTCGGAGCCCGGCATGTTCACCGTCACGAAGACGGTCCGCGCATCCACCCAGATCATATTCTCGACGAATTGCGCATCGGCGGGATAGGAGGGCGAGAAATATTTCGCCTGGCTGTAGACCTCCATCTCATGGAGGCCGAGCGTCCAGCCGGGCCGCGCGAAGAACAGGCTGCGCACGGCGGCCAGCTCCTGCAGCGGCTTGCCGGAGGACGACTCCTTCGACTTGTGGCAGTCGGTCCATTCATTGTCGCCCGGCGTGTAGACGACCGGCGATTTGAACTTCTGAAAGGCCGCGAAAATCTGCTGATTCCAGCCGGGATTGGACGCCGCGATCGGCGGCAGCGTTCCGGCGCTGGTGCAAGGCATGCTGCCGGAATGAATATCGCCGACATGCATCACCAGGCTCACCTCGGGATCGGAATTGACCGAGTCGAGCAGAAGATTGGCGTTGTTCAGAAGGTTGAGATTATAGGGCCAGTCGCCGAACACCGCGATCGTGGTCTTTTGCTCGTGGCGCGGCTCCAGCCGTCGCTCCAGGCCGCGCTCATCGGCATCCGCGGAGACGCCGCTCGCGAGAACAGCCGCCACAAGCGCTATCGAAAATCGTCTTGCGCGCATGAAAAATCCCCCAGCCTCGGCCGAGCGCGAAGTTGCGCTCTGGCTTCAGCCGGCCCGACTACGACGCGCGCATGACGGTGGAATGTCGCTCGCCTGCGGCCGGATTCGCGCATGCCGAGGCGTCTCGCGCCAACGCCCGAGAAGCATTGACGTTAACCACATTTCTCGACGCTGCGTTAACGCTCCGCCGTCATTGTCGCGGCATGGCTCGCCACATAACGCCATTGCTGCTCCTCGCCCTTGCGCCGCTCGCGGCGGCGGGGCTGTCGGGCTGCGGCTTCATGGCCAAGCCGCAGCGCCCGGCGTGGCGCGCGCACGCCGAGAACGCCTGTCTCGCCGAAAAGCGCGTGCAGCCCACCGCCTATGTGCAATTCGCGCCGGAGATCGACGGGCCGGGCATTTGCGGCCTCACCAAGCCGCTGAGGGTCACGGCGCTGCAGGGCGGCGCGGTGACGTTCAACGCGCGTGCGACGCTCGACTGCTCCATGGTGGCCGAGCTCGACCAATGGCTCGCCGATGTGGTGCAGCCCTCGGCCATGGCGCGCTTCGGCCAGCCGGTGGCGCAGATCAATTCCATGGGCTCCTATTCCTGCCGCGGCATGAACGCTCAGGCGGGCGCGCCGCTCTCGGAACATTCCTTCGGCAATGCGCTCGATATCGGCGGCTTCGTGCTCGCCGACGGGCGCGAGATTTCCATCGTGCGCGATTGGACGCATGGCGAGCAGCAGGTGAAGGATTTTCTCGCCGAGGTGCACGGCGGCTCCTGCCGGCATTTCACCACTGTGCTGTCGCCCGGCTCCAACGCCTTTCATTACAATCATATTCATGTCGATCTCGCCATGCATGGCCGCAATGGCGATCGGCACATCTGCAAGCCGGTCCCGCGCGACGTCGCGCCGCCGCCGGGCCAGGACCCGCAACTCGTCGCCCATGGGCCGGACGACGACGATGTCGACACGCCCGGCGCCCAGCCGCCGCTCGCCGCTTTTCAGGCGCAAGCCTCGCGCGGCGGCGTCAATGACAGCCTGATCCTCGCCGCGCCCCTGCCGCCCGTGCGGCCGAGGCCCTCGGCGCTCTCGCTCGAAGGCGGGCCGAAGGATTGGGACGTCACCTCCAGCATCCGCCCGCGCGCGCGCTGATCCGCCCGCGCAGCTTGCGCCGGGCGCGGGATTGCCGATATGAATACCAAGCTGATAGACTAAAAGTCCGCATCATCCAGATCGGAGCGAGCCCGAAGGCTCGCGGTCCAGATTCGCCCTTGGACCGCGAGCCTTCGGGCTCGCTCTCGACGCCATGCGAATCGGATGATGCGCAGCTTCTCGAGGAGCGACATGCAGACGAATTTCGGTCTTTTCCCGTCTCGCGGGTTTTTACGCGCGATCGGCCTCGCGCTTTCGTTGAGCCTCGCGACCGCGGCCTCCGGCGAGACATTGCTCAACGTCTCCTATGATCCGACGCGGGAGCTGTTCAAGGCCGTCGACAAGGCCTTCGCCGCCGATTGGAAGAAGACCACCGGCCGGGACATGCAGATTCAAGCCTCGCACGGCGGCTCCGGCGCGCAGGCGCGCTCGGTCATAGAGGGGCTCGCCGCCGATGTGGTGACGCTCGCTCTCGCCAATGACATAGACGCCATCGCAAGCAAGACCGGCAAAATTCCGGCCGATTGGCAGAAACGCCTCCCCAATAATTCCTCGCCCTACACTTCGACGATCGTGCTGCTCGTGCGCAAGGGCAATCCCAAGGGGATCAAGGATTGGGACGATCTCGCCAAGCCCGGCGTCGTCGTCGTCGCGCCCAATCCCAAGACCGGCGGCGGCGCGCGCTGGAACTTCCTCGCCGCCTGGGCCTATGCCTCGAAGAAGTTCGACGGCGACGAGGCCAAGACGAAAGAGCTGGTGAAGGCGATCTACAAGAATGCGCCCGTGCTCGACTCCGGCGCGCGCGGCTCCTCCACCACTTTCGCTCAGCGCGGATTCGGCGACGTTCTCATCGCCTGGGAGAACGAGGCCTTTCTCGCCATAGACGAATTCGGCAAGAACAAATTCGAGATCGTGGTTCCGTCGCTGTCCATTCTCGCCGAGCCGGCGGTGTCGATCGTCGACGGCAATGTGGACGCCAAGGGAACGCGCAAGGCGGCGGAAGCCTATCTCGGCTTCCTCTACACGCCGGCCGGTCAGGCGCTCATCGCCAAGCACGGCTACCGTCCGTCGAAGCCGGAATTCGCCGCGCCGGACGATTTGAAGCGCTTCCATACGCTCGATCTAGTGACAATCGACAAGGCCTTCGGCGGCTGGCCGGCGGCGCAGAAGAAATTCTTCGTCGATGGCGCGCTCTTCGACGAAATGCAGAAGCCCTGACGCGAAAGCGGCGGACGCTGGAGTCCGCCGCTCTTTCCCTTTTTCGTCCAGTGCGCGTTTTCGTCAGTGCGCGGCGACGCTCGCCTGGCCTTGCAGCTTGCGCAGCAGCTTTTGCGTCACCTCGCCGGTGACGGGAAGGTGATTGTCGCGCTCATATTTCTCGATCGCCTGTTTCGTCGCGCCGCCCATCTTGCCATCCGCATGCAGCGCATAGCCGAGCTTGGCGAGCGCGCGCTGCGCCGCCTGCACATGCTTGTCGGCCCCATCGGCCTTGGGCGCGTCCTTGTGGCCATTGCCGAGCAGCGCGCCGATCGCGTCGCGCTTCTCGCCGCGCGCCGGCTCCGGCTTGGCGGCGGGCTTGGGCGCCGCCGCATGAGCGACGGGCGCCGGCTGAAGGGATTGCGGCTGGGCGGGCGCCGCCGCGGTCGGACGCGCGGGCGGCGCAGGCGCCTCGGCGGCGGCGCGAGGCTCCGATGCGCGCGGCTCGGGCGCGGCGCGGAACAGCGGCGCCGGATGGCGGCCGTCCTGGAAATAGAGCGCGTTCAGCGGCACGCCGATCGCCGTCGCGCCGGCGAGGCAGAGAAACACGATGCCGCGCCGGCGTCCGCCGAACAGCCGGGTCAGCGCGCCTTTCTTATTGGCCTTCGCCTTGTCCTTGGCGCCGCGGCCGCGCCGCTGCGTCTCGCCGCGATCGTCGTCGCGGAGCAGAAAATCATGATTTGTGCCGGCGAGAGCTTCACGCAATTTTCTTCACCCTGTCTTCGGCGGCCTCGAGCTCCTCGGCGGGACGGATGACGCCGCGCCGGGCGATCGTCTCGATTCTGGCGAGAGCGGGGGCCTTGTGCTGAAAGGGACGGCAATCGAGGGGCAGGCGCACGGTGACGCTGGTGCCGCTGCGCGGCGCGCTCTCCACCGCAATGGTTCCGCCATGCAGGCCGACGAGGCCGCGCACCACGGAGAGGCCGAGGCCGGTGCCTTCATAGGCGCGATCATGGCTGGCGCTGGCCTGGAAGAAAGGATCGCCCAGCCGGCCGAGATCGGCGGCGGAAATGCCGATGCCGCTGTCGACGACGGATAGCGCGAGGCAATTGCCGTCGGGTGCGAGACGGATGCGCACGCGGCCATTGGCAGGCGTGAACTTCACGGCGTTGGAGAGAAGATTGATGATGATCTGCTTGCAGGCGCGCTTGTCGCCGACGATCTCCTCGAGCCGCTCGGGATAATCGCGCGAGAGCGTCACCTGGCCCTGCTCGGCCTTCAGCTGCATCATGCTCACGCATTGATCGACGAGCTCGGGCAGAGAGAAGGGCTCGGGCGAAAGCTGCATCGAGCCCGATTCGATCTTCGACATGTCGAGGATGGTGTTGACGACGGCGAGCAGATGCTGGCCCGAATTGCGGATGATCTCCGCATATTCGCGGCGCTTGGCGGGATCGGCCGGGGCGAGCTGCTCGCTCGCCAGCATTTCCGAAAAGCCGATGATGGCGTTGAGCGGCGTGCGCAGCTCATGGCTGACATTGGCGAGGAAGCGCGTCTTGCCGGCGGCGGCCATCTCGCTCTCGCGGCGCGCCGCCTCTATCGTCTCGGCGGCGTGGCGCTGGGCGGTCACATCGCGCAATATGCAGACGACGCCCGCCGCGCGCTCGCCCTCCGCTGCCTCCACGAGGCTGCTGCGCGCCTCGAAGAAGTGAAACACCGGCTCGACGAACTCGCCGCGCTCGTTGCGCGCATGGCCGATGCGCAGCCGCAGCGTCGCGCGCATCGCCTCGCCGGTGGCGATGGCGTCGGAGACGAGCTTCAAAAACGCCGGCCGATCGCCGACATGGACGCGCTGAAAGAAGCCGCGCCCCATCAGCTCGCGCGCGTCGAGGCCATAGGTCTTGGCGGCCTCGCCGACGACGGAGGCGACCGCGCCGCCCTCGTCGAAGCCGATGACGAGATCGCCGGCCGCCTCCGAGACGAGCCGCAGATCGCGACGGTTGCGCGCCTCGGCCTCGGCGCGGACGGTCTCCACCTTCGCCGCGCTGCGGGCGAGCAGCACGACATAGAGGACCAGCGGCGCCGCCAGCAGCGTCTCGAAAAATCCGCCGACCGAGGCGGCGGTCAGCGCCGCGAGCGCGAGCACGGCGAGAGCGGCGGAGGCCGTCGCCGAGATCAGAGCGAGATCGCAGGCGAATGTCGCCTCTATGAGAGCGAGCGCGCCGAAGGGCGCCGCCGCGCCGACATGCGCGCCGGTGAAGAGGCAGGCCGCAGCGAGCGCCAGCCAGCCGAAGGCGGCGATGGATTGCGCGGTCTTCAGATTGTCGAGGCGAAGCAGGGCGGCCACCGACAGCAGCGGCAATTGCGCCAGAGCGAAGATCGCGCTCTCGCCGAGCGTCGGCGCGCCATTGACGACGATCCACAGCGGAGCTGCGATCAGCACGCCGGCGGCCAGAATGAGATGAGACAGGAGGAAGGCTTCGCGACGCGCGCGTTCCATCGAATCGATCGCGCGCCCGGACTGCGCCAGACGTTCGATCCATTCATTCGACACGGTCGCCCAAGGTGCAGCTGGCTTACGCAAAATCACACGCTCCCGATTGAGGGCAATGTGACAAATCGGTCTTAAGTGACTGCTAAACTGACCACAGAAATGGAAGATTTCGGTTTTTACGGGCGCTGAACGACGCATATGGTTTGCGACTTCTTAGCCCCGCGCCGCATTTACGAAGCGGTAAGGGCGGCGCGCCATCGTTTCTCTCGCGCGCGGCGGCTCCCCGCCGGCGAAGCGAGGCCGCGGCCGTGGGATTTCTGTTCAAGAGCCTGTTTTTCTTCGGGGTCGTCTGTCTCGTCATTCTGCGGGACGCCGAGCGGCAGCCTGCGCCGCGCGAGCCCGCCGTGGCGGCGCGGGTCCCCGCGGCTGTTTCGACCGATGCTCCCGCGAGGCCTCGAGCTTCCGCCAAATCCGAGCCCTCGAAATCCGAGCCCTCGCCCGTCGCCTTCGCCCGCGACGCGCTCGCCGATCTCGCCGAGGAGGCGTCCGCCAAAATCGCCACTGTGGCGCGCGATCATTGCATTGCGCATCCGATGGATTGCCTGCAGGCGGCGGAGCGAATCGGCCGCGCGACGGCGGCGGTCGAGCCGCCGCGCCGACCCGCCGGCCTCGGCGCGGCGCCGTGATTGCATCGTCGCTGGCGATTGCGCCAAAACGGACAGTGGCCATATAACTGTCGGAAAGGCGTCTCGAGCGGGCGAGCGAACAATGGTGATAGACGAGATCATCGGCAATTTCGAAATGCTCGACGAGTGGGAAGATCGGTATCGATATCTCATCGAGCTCGGCCGCACTCTGGAGCCGCTGCCGGACGAAGCCCACACCGAGGAGAACAAGGTGCGCGGCTGCGCGAGCCAAGTCTGGCTCGACAGCAAGGTGATTCGCGAGGGCCGCGGCGCGCCGACTCTGTCGCTGCGCGGAGACAGCGACGCACATATCGTGCGCGGCCTGGTCGCGCTGATTCTGGCGCTCTATTCCGGCCGTCCGGCCGATGAGATCGTCGATCTCGACGCCATGCCGCTGTTCACCGATCTCGGCCTCGCCCAGCATCTGACGCCTCAGCGCAGCAATGGCGTCCGCTCCATGGTCGAGCGCATCAAGAACGAGGCGCGCGCCGCTCTGGCGGCGTGAGTCTGTAGCGGCTCGCGGTCCCTCGCGAAGCGCGCGAGGGTCACGGCCTCTGGCGCATCGTCCCGAAAAATGCGAAGCGATTTTCGCAATCGAACGCGCAAGTCCAAATAGGGGCCGGCGCCGCGCGCATGTCGCTCGGCGCCGTCGGGCATGACCGAAAATCCGAATGTGACCTTCGTCCTCGGCGGCGCTCGCTCCGGCAAGAGCGCCTTCGCAGAGCGGCTCGTGACCGCCGAGCCCGGCCCCTGGACCTATATCGCCACGGCGCAGGCTTTCGACGAGGAGATGCGGAGTCGCATCGCCGCGCATAGGGAGCGGCGCGCCGGGGATTGGCGTACGGTCGAGGCGCCGCAGGCGCTCGCCGCGGCCATTGTCGCAGCGCCGCCGGAGCTTCCGCTGCTGGTCGATTGCCTCACGCTGTGGCTGACCAATCGCCTGCTCGCCGAAGCGGATTTGGGCGCCGATCGCGCGGCGCTGCTCGAGGCGCTCGCCGAGCGGAGGGCGCCGACCGTGCTCGTCTCCTCGGAGGTCGGCCTCTCCATCGTGCCGGAGAATGCGCTGGCGCGGCGCTTTCGCGACGCCGCCGGCGAGCTCCATCAGGCCGTCGCGAAAGGAGCGGGGAGGCTCTATCTCGTCGTCGCCGGCTATCCGCTCGTGGTGAAGTGACGCGCGGCCAAGCGCTCCGTCACCTTCTCCAGCATGGCCGGATCATCCATGGCGCGGGCGAGCAGAACGCCGCCCTCGAAAGCCGCGAGAATGGCCTCCGCCTCGGTCGCCTCGCCGCGCAGGGCGAGGCGCAGCCAGGCAAGCGTCTCGGCGAAGAAGCGCCGCGCCTCCGCGCCGACCTCGGACGGCAGGCCGCCCACTTCCGCCGCCAACATGCCGAAGAGGCACATGCGCTTCTTCTCCGCCACCGTGCGGCGGAACATTTCCGCCACCAGAGCCACGGCCTCGGCCGGCGTTCGCGACAGCGGATCGCCCAGCTCCGCGATGCAGAGATCGGCATAGCGCCGAGCCACGGCGGCGACCAGCGCCGGCTTGGTGGGGAAAAAATAATGGACGCTGGCGCTCTTCACCCCGACATCGGCGGCGATGTCGCGAAAGCTCACGCCATTATAGCCGTAGCGGCAGAGCCGCTCCTCCGCGCTGTCCAGAATTTTCGCGGCCGTCGCCTCGCCGCGTCGCGCAGTCGTCATGCCGCTCCGTCCTTCCGCCGGGGGAGTAGCGCCATTGACAGGCTCTTCGTCAATGGCGCATGGTGTTAACCTATCATCTGATAGGTAAGCTCTATTCACAAGGAGGGAAGGCCATGTACGATATGCAGAATGTGAAGCGCCTGAAAAAGATCGGCGACTCCGCGCCGGCGGCCTGGGAGGCCTTCAAGCAATTCGACGCCGCGGCCATGGCCGATGGCGCTATTCCAAAGAAATACAAGGAGCTGATCGCCCTCGCCGTGGCCATGACGACGCAATGCGCCTATTGCCTCGAGATCCACCGCAAGCAGGCCATCGCCGCCGGCGCGACCGAGACGGAGCTGGCCGAGACGGTCTTTATCGCCGCCGCGCTGCGCGCCGGCGCCGCCGTTACCCACGGAACCCATGTCGCCGGCGTGGAGTGACGGCGCGGCGCGCTGCTCGGAATCGCGTAGAGCCTTTCCGGTTCGGATCGAACCGAAAAGACTCTAGAGTCCTGGTTCTGTCGTGTTTTCTTCACGCGAACCGGTTCGCTCGAAAACGCTCTATTGCGCCGCCAGCCGATTGGCGGCGGCCAATATTTCCGCCAGCGTGAAATCCGTGCGGCCCTCGAAGCTCTGAAAAATCGCTTCTATGCGCGGCAGATCGGCGAGGCTCTCGACGTCGAGCCGCACATCCGGCCGCGCGACCTCCGGCGGGGCTTTGAGGCTCAGCGGGCGATAGATTCGGCCATTCTCGCGCAGAAAAGCCGGGCTGCGGCGACGCTGCTCCGGCTCGCCGCAGCGTTTCTCGGCCTCGGTCAGCGCGGCGGCGGTGAAGCCGTCGATCTCCATGCCGCGCGGATAGGCCGGCGCCAGCGTGTTGCCGATCCAATCCAGCATTCCATCGGTCATTTGCAGCAGATCGGCGACCTGGGTGACGAGCGCCGGGTCGATCAGCGGATTGCGCGCGTCGAGCGATATGCCGCCCTTGGCGCCCGCCGCCGCCATGGCGGCGAGCTGGCGGCCGATGAGATCGTCGCGCGCGCCGGTCTGGCAGGGGGTTCCGCGCGCGGCGCAAAAATCGCGGATCGGCGCATCCTCCGCCTCATCGCTGGCGGTGACGACGATTCCGGCGAGCTTTTCCGCATGACCGAGACGATCGAGCAGCCGCCCCAGCAGGGGCGCGCCGGCGAGCGGCGCCAGCACGCCGGTCTCGCGTCCGTCCTGCGTCGTCGCGGCGGAGATGATGGCGAGAACATTCATGATCTCCGCCTTTCATTGGCGATGGAGATTGTTCGGTCGCCCGCGGCGACCTTCTGCGCAAGGGAAAAGCAAGTGATACGCCACCTTCGCGGCGCGCTGGTCCGCAATAGCGCGCGGCGCGTCTCGCGGCGGGGGGACAAGGAGGTTCTTGGACGTCGCGGCTTCCGTCGGCCACGGCCTTTGAGAAGGCGACCACGGGTGGTGACGTTATTGTCGACGCGTTGCTAGATGCGGCATTTGGCACAGTGGTTGTCGGTATCTCGTCCCTTCCCTCCGGCGAAGCGGATCGCAAAAGAAAAGCGACAACGAAATGGTTATTTTATCCGAAATTTCACAAGAATCGTAATGTAAGCGCAGTTGTTCTCTTACCTTGCCCGCATCTGTGGGAATTACGGAATACACGATGGCAGCCGCTTCTCCTCCGGAATCCATGGGCGGAGTATCCCCACCCAAAAGCGGTCTTGCCAATACGGAGTTACGGACTTTCGGAAGACAATGATTTTGAAGAAGTGGCCGGCATGATGCTCGCTGACATTCTCGGGCTTCCCGCCGCTTGGCCGCCAGACGATCCGAACGGTTCGATCTAATGCATCCGTGAATCGCATCCGGCCTCTCCCCGCGCGCGGGGAGAGGAGATACGCGACATTTCGTTTGCTTCGCGTTCGTCGATTGCCGCCGCGATCCCCTACACGCCCGCCTTCCCCGCGCAGGCGAGCGCGAAGGCCCATTCCAGCGCCACTTCCTCCAGCCGCTCGAAACGGCCCGAGGCGCCGGCGTGGCCCGCCTCCATATTGGTGCGCAGCAGAACGGGACCGCCGCCGGCCATGCGCTCGCGCAGGCGCGCGACCCATTTCAGCGGCTCCCAATAGGTCACGCGCGGATCGGTGAGGCCGGCGAGAGCGAGAATCGCCGGATAGGTCTTCGCGCCCACATTGTCATAGGGCGAATAGGAGGCGAGCCGATCATAGGCCGTGACGTCGGCGATCGGATTGCCCCATTCCTCCCATTCGGGAGGCGTCAGCGGCAGGTCGTCGCGGAGCATTGTGCTCAGCACATCGACGAAAGGAACGCCGGCGATGATTCCCGAAAACAGCTCCGGCGCCTGATTGGCGATGGCGCCCATCAGCATGCCGCCGGCGCTCGCGCCTTGCGCGACGATGCCGCCTTCGCTCGCATAGCCCGTCGCGACGAGATAGCGCGCCACGGTGATGAAGTCGGAGAATGTGTTGGGCTTGTGCTCGAGCTTGCCGTTCTCATACCAGCTCCAGCCCTTGTCCGTGCCGCCGCGCGTATGGGCGAGCGCATAGACGAAGCCGCGATCGACCAGCGACAGCGCATGAGGATCGAAGCTCGCCGAGAGCGGATGCCCATAGGCGCCATAGCCGTAGAGAAGCGTCGGCGCGCCGGCGCCGGGCGAAAAATCGGCGCGATGCAGCAGAGTGACCGGAACCTCCGCGCCATCGGCGGCGCGCGCGAAGAAGCGGCGCGTCACATAGTTCTTCGGATCATGGCCGGAAGGGATTTCCTCGCGCTTCAGCAATGTGCGGGCGCGCGTGCGCATGTCGTAATCATAGGTCTCCTCCGGAGTCGTCATGGAGGAATAGGTGAAGCGCAAAGTGTCCGTGTCGAATTCGAGACCGGGCAGAAGATAGAGCGCGTAAGCCTCCTCATCGAATGAGATGGCGTGCTCCTCGCCGCCCTCCAGCGCGCGAATGAGAATGCGCGGCAGACCATTGGCGCGCTCCACCCAGACGAGATGACGCGCATAGACCGTGCCGATGACGATGAGCCGTCCCGCCACATGCGGCACGACGGGCCGCCAATCGGCGCGCGTCGTGGTGGTCAGAGGCGCGCGAAAAATCGCGAAATCCTCGGCGCCGTCGGCGTTGGAGCGGATGTAGAGATCATCGCCATGCGGCTCGACGTCATAGCGCAATTTGGGCTCGCGCTTCGCGACGAGGCGCGGCTTCGCGCTTTTGTCGCGCAGATCGACGAGATGGCATTCGCTGGCGTCATGGCCGCGAATGGAGACGATGGCGAAGCGCCCGCAGCGGCTGCGATCGAGCGAGACGAACCAGGCCGGATCGAGCTCCTCGACGATCAGCGCATCTGCGCTCGGATCGGCGCCGATATCATGGCGGAAGACTTGCGCAGTGCGGTGATTGTCGTCGACGCGCACATAATAGAAGCTCTTGGAATCGGCGCTCCATACGAGCGAGCCGTCCGTATGCGGGACGACATCCGCGCGATCCTTTCCGTCGGAGAGCGCGCGCGTGCGGATCGAGTAATATTCCGAGCCCTTGTCGTCCACGCTCCAGGCGAGCTGGAGATGATCGGGCGAATGATCGATCTCGCCTATGTCGAAGAAATGCGCCTCGCCGGCTTCCTCATCGCCGTCGAAGAGAATCGTCTCCGCCCCGCCGTCGCGCTTCGTGCGGCAATAGAGCGCATGCTCGCCGCCCTCGCGATAGCGCTCGAAATAGGCGAAGGCGCCGTCCGGCCAGGGCGGCTCGCTGTCGTCTTCCTTGATGCGGCCGCGCAGCTCCGCCTGCAGCGTCTCGCGGAGCTTGCCCAGCGGGGCGAGGACTTGCCCGCAATAGGCGTTCTCGGCCCGCACCAGCGCCGCTATGTCCTCCGGCAGCGTCGCCGGGTCGCTCAGCACGTCGCGCCAATTCTCGGCCGCGAGCCAGGCGTATGGGTCATCGAGGACCCGGCCATGGGTCACGCGCCGGCTCTCCCGCTTCTCGGCGGTCGGCGGCGTCGCGCCGGAAAGGGCGAAGGCGGTGGGCCGGTCGGCGGATGCCGCCATTTTGTGTCTCCTCGCTGGTGGCGCGCCCCGAAGGCTCGCAAAGCCTCGGAAGCCCGTGAATAGAATTGGGGCGCTTCGATGTCTCGACTTCCTGCGCCGTGGCTGATAGGCATAGCGCGCGACGCAGGCTCCGGCGAGGGGCCGCGCCGCTCTTGCCTTCGCTTTCGGCCGTCGCGCCGGGAGCGGACAAAAAATGCCTGGGCGCAAACCCGGGCGTGGTGGAAACATCGGTTGGGGCAATGAGCAACGCGACGCTCGACGGCAAATCCATTTCTTCCGAAGACGCCTACGAAAAAGCGGCCGAAATCCTGCAAGCCGCGAATTTCCCCCTCGTCGCCGGTCTCGGCGCCGATGTGGCGGGAGCCCAGGCCGCGATCTTGCTGGCCGAGCGGCTGAGAGGCGCTTTCGATCATCTCGCCTCGCGCGATTCGCTGGCCGACCTCGAAGTCGTCCGCTCCGCGGGGATTTTCGTGACGACGCCCAATGAGGCCCGCGTGCGCGCCGACCTCGTGCTGCTGGTCGGCCCGGGGCTCACGGGCTATTGGCCGGCGATCTTCGATCGCCTGGCGCTCGACAAGGAGACGGTCCACGGCGGCAAGACCAAGCGCCGCGTGATCTGGGTCGGCCCCAAGCGGGGCGAGGCCAAGATCGAGGGCGTCGATGTCGAGACCATTCCGGCGACCGAGGCGGAGCTTCCCGGCGTGCTGGCGGCGCTGCGCGCGCGCGTCGGCGGACGGCCCGTGGCGCTTCCGCCGGCCGCGGCCAAGAAGCTCGACGCGGCGGCCGAGGCGCTGAGATCGGCGCGATTCGGCGTCGCCGTCTGGTCGGCGGCCGGGCTCGATTCGCTGATGGTGGAAATGCTGCAGGGCATGATCACCGAGCTCAACGCCACGACGCGCTTCACCGGCGTGCCGATCGGCGGCAGGGGGAACGCCACCGGCGTGCTGCAGACCTCCGCCTGGATGACCGGCTTTCCGCCGCGCACCGGCTTCGGCCGCGGCTATCCCGAGCACGACACTTGGCGCTTCGAGGCCAGCCGGCTCGTCGAGAGCGGCGAGGCCGACGCCGCGCTGTGGATTTCCGCCTATAGCGGCGAGGCGCCGCCGTGGGAGGATGTCGATATTCCGCTGATAACGCTGGGACCGCCGGGCTCGGCCCCCAAGCATGGCCTGTTCATCGCCGTCGGCAAGCCGGGCGAGAATTACGACGCGGTGGAGTTCGCGCAGGAGACCAGCTCCATGGTGCTACGGCGGGCGGGCGCGCCGGCCGAGTTGCCGACGGTCGCCGAGGCGATCGCCGCCATCAGCGCCAAATTTTCGGAGGACTTGCCGTGCTGATCCGTCTGCGCGGCGGTCATGTCGTCGATCCCGCGACGGGCGTCGACGGCGTCGCCGACGTCTATTTCGAGGATGGGCGGATCGTCGCTCCGCCGCAGGGCCGCGAGCCGGACGAGGATTACGACGTCTCCGGCCATATCGTCATGGCCGGCGCGATCGACATCCACTCTCATATCGCCGGCGGCAATGTGAATTCGGCGCGGCTGCTGCTGCCCGAGATGCACCGCTCGATCCGCGCGCGCCTCGACGGAACGCCGCTCGCGACTGCCAAATGGTCGACCTTCGAGACCGGCCGCCTCTATGCGCAAATGGGCTTCACCACTGTGGTCGAGCCCGCCGTCGCGCCGCACCATGCGCTGCAGTCGCATTTGGAGCTCGGCGACGTTCCGATCATCGACAAGGGCGCGCTGACGGTGCTCGGCAATGACGACTTCCTGCTCGCCGCGCTGCGCGAGCGGGAGAGCGAGACCGCCATCGCCGATTATGTCGCGCAGACCGTCGAGGCGACGGGCACGCTCGGCCTCAAATGCATCAATCCCGGCGGGGCGGACGCGTTCAAGCAGAATATGCGCGCCTTCGGCCTCGACGAGATCGTGCCCTTCTATGGCGTGACCTCTCGGCAGATTTTCAAATCGCTGCAAAAGGCGACGCAGACGGTCGGCATTCCGCATCCGCTGCATCTGCACATGAACAATCTCGGCATCGCCGGCAATATCGACACGGCGCTCGCGACGATCGACGCCGCCGAGGGCCTGCCGATGCATCTCGCCCATGTGCAATTCTACGCCTATGGCCTCGAGGGCAAGAACGCCTTCTCCTCCGCGGCCCCCGCGCTCGCGGCCAAGATCAACGCCAATAAGAACATCACCGTCGACGTCGGCGCTGTGATGTTCGGCGACACGGTGACCATCTCCTCCGACGTGCTGCGCCAGTTCAACAGCCTGTCGGGCGCGATCCCGAAGAAGGGCGTGATCTTCGACGGCGACGCCAATGGCGGCGGCGTCGTGCCCTACGCCTATCGCATCTCCAATTACTACAACGCGATACAATGGGCGGCGGGCCTCGAGCTGTTCCTGCTGATCGAGGATCCGCTGCAGGTCTTCTTCACCACCGACCATCCCAATGGCGGGCCGTTCACAACCTATCCCGAGCTGTTCGCGCTGCTGATGAGCGCGGAGCTGCGCGCGCAATGGATGGAGCGCCTGCCGGCCGATGTGCTGGAAATGACGACTCTCCCGTCGATCAAGCGCGAATATACGCTCCATGAGATCGCGCTGATGAGCCGGACCGGACCGGCGCGGCTCTATGGCTTTGCCGATCGCGGTCGTCTCGGCGAAGGCGCCGTCGCCGATATCGCCGTCTATAAGCCGCAGAAGGACAAGGCGGGCATGTTCCGCAACGCCGCCTATGTGTTCAAGGACGGCGAGAATGTCGTGCGCGACGGCGTCGTGACGCGCTACACGAAGGGCAAGACGCTGCGCGTGCGCCCCGGCTACGACCGCGCGATCGAGAAGCGTCTCGACGCCTATTACGACGAGCTCTATGGCCTCTCGCGCTCGATCTTCGACGTGCCCGAGGCGGCGCTCGCCGGCCGCAGCGTCTATGCGGAGGTCGCATGCCGCAATTGATTCGCCATTGGGAGCACGCGTCATGCTGACCCGTCTCTACGGCGGCCATGTCGTCGACCCGGTCAATAATGTCGATGGCGTCGGCGACCTCTATTTCGAGGACGGCCGCATCGTCGCGCCGCCCGCCGGCCGCACGCCCGATGTCGAGCATGACGTCTCCGGCCATATCATCATGGCCGGCGCCATAGACATCCACTCGCATATCGCTGGCGGCGGCGTGAACACCGCGCGTCTGCTGCTGCCGGAGGCGCATCGCGCGCATCGGCCGCGGCCCGCCAACACGCCGTTGTCGACGGCCGGCTGGTCCACCTTCGAGACCGGCCGCCTCTATGCGCAAATGGGCTACACCACCGTCATAGAGCCGGCCGTGTCGCCCCACCACGCGCTGCACGCCCATCTCGAACTCGCCGATATTCCGATCATCGACAAGGGCTTCCTGACGGTGCTCGGAAACGAGGATTTCCTCCTCTCCGCCTTCCGCGACGGCGCGAGCCAGGATTCGGCGGTCGATTATATCGGCGCCACGCTCGAGGCGACGCGCGCGATCGGCGTCAAATGCGTGAACGCCGGCGGCGTCGACGCCTTCAAGCAGAATATCCGCCATTTCTCGCTCGACGATGTGGTGCCGGAATATGGCCTCTCCTCGCGCGAGATTTTCCAGACCTTGCAGCGGGCGGTGAACGCCACCAAGATCCGCCATCCGCTGCATCTGCACATGAATAATCTCGGCCTGCCCGGCAATGTCGAGACGGCGCTGGCGACGATCGACTCCTCGCAGGGCCTGCCGCTGCATCTCGCCCATGTGCAATTCTACGCCTATGGCACAGAGGGCAAGAACGGCTTCTCCTCCGCGGCGGCGCGATTCGCCGAGAAGATCAACGCCAATAAGAATGTCACCGTCGACGTCGGTCAGGTGATGTTCGCCGAGATCGTGACGATCTCCTCCGATGTGATGAAGCAGTTCAACAGCCTGCCCGGCGGCCGGCCGAAGAAGGGCGTCATCTTCGACGGCGACTCCAACGGTCTCGGCGTGGTGCCCTATTCCTACCGCGTGTCGGACTTCTTCAATGCGGTGCAATGGGCGGCGGGCCTCGAGCTGTTCCTGCTGGTCGATGATCCGATGCAGGTGTTCTTCACCACCGATCATCCCAATGGCGCGCCCTTCACCACCTATCCAGAAGTCTTCGCTCTGCTGATGAGCGCCGACAAGCGCGCGCAATATTGCTCGCGCCTGCCGGCCGATGTGCTGGAGCTGACCAATCTTCCGGCGCTGAAGCGTGAATATTCCTTCTATGAGATCGCGACCATGACCCGCGCGGCGCCGCGCAAGCTCTATGGCTTCGAGGATCGCGGCCAATTGGGCGCGGGATCGGTCGCCGATATTGCGGTCTACAAGCCGCAGAAGGACAAAGCGGCAATGTTCCGCAGCGCCGCCTATGTCTTCAAGGATGGCAATCTCGTCGTGCGCGACGGCAAAGTCTCGCATTACACCAAGGGAAGGACGCTGCGCGTGCGGCCCGAATACGATCGCAAGATCAACAGTCGCCTCGACAAATATTACGACGGCCTCTACGGCCTGCCGCGCTCGCTGTTCGAGGTGCAGGATGCGGCGCTCCCCAATGCGGACGCCTTCGCGGAGGTCCCATGCCGCAGCTGATCCGCAAGGGAATTCGCATCGACGAGAGCTTCGCCGAGGCCTTTCCGATGACCGGCTCCGGCGTGGTCGTCACCGCGCCGACCCGCAAATGGGCCTTGCAGGCCGCGACCACCATGACCGGCTACGCCACATCGGTCATCGGCTGCGACTGCGAGGCCGGCATAGACCGCGAGCTGTCGACGCGCGAGACGCCGGACGGACGTCCGGGCGTGCGCGTGCTGCTCTTCGGCTTCTCGCCCAAGAGCGTCGAGAAGGCGCTGGTCAATCGCATCGGCCAATGCGTGCTGACCTGTCCCGGCTCGGCCGTCTTCTCCGCCTTCGACGGCGAGGCGAAGATCAAGGTCGGCGACTCCATGCGCCAATTCGGCGACAAATGGCAGATTTCCAAGGCGATCGACGGCCGCCGCTATTGGCGCGTGCCGGTGATGGACGGCGAGTTCCTGGTGGAATCTTCCGTCGGCCTCACCAAGAAATCGGTCGGCGGCGGCAATCTGCTCATCATGGGCGAGGATTGGGCCAAGACCATGCGCGCCACCGAGGCCGCCGTGGAGGCCGTCCACAATACGCCCGACGCCATCGCGCCTTTCCCCGGCGGCGTGGTGCGCTCCGGCTCCAAGGTCGGCTCGAAATATAAGGGCATGGGCGCCTCGACCAATGACGCCTATTGTCCGACGCTGCGCGGCGCGACCAATAGCGCGCTCGACGCCGACATCGGCTGCGTGCTGGAGATCGTCATCGACGGATTGACCAGCGAGGCGGTCGCGGCGGGAATGCGCGCCGGCTTGAAGGCGATCATCGCGCTCGGCCCCAAGAATGGCGCGAAACGCGTCGGCGCCGGCAATTACGGCGGCAAGCTCGGCCCCTTCCACTATCATTTGAAGGATCTCGTGTAAGTGAAGCCGCTTCTCTTCACGCTGAAAGCCGAGCCCGACCAGCGGCTCGACCTCTCGCCCCTGACGCCCGATCGGCTCGTCGGCCGCTCGGCGAAGGAAATCGAGACTCTGTCCATCGGCACGACGCGCGAGAGCGTGACGGTCGGCGATATCTTCAAGGTCAAGCTCGGCGACGCGACCTCGGTGCGCTTCGACGGCGGCTCCGACCGTTTCGACCTTCTCGGCGCCAAGCTGCTGCCGGGCTTCGAGATTCATGTCGAGGGCGATGTCGGCGCGCAGCTCGGCCGCGCGGCCAAGGGCGGGACCATCACGGTCGCCGGCGACGCCGGCCCCTATGTCGCCTCGCAATCGGCGGGCGCGAATATCGATATTTACGGCGACGCCGGGGATTTCCTGGGCGCGCCGCTGGCGGGCGAGATCCCCGGCATGTCCGGCGGCCGCGTCGTGGTGCGCGGCAGCGTCGGCGCGCGTTGCGGAGATCGGCTGCGCCGCGGCATCATCATCGTCGAGGGCGATGCGGGCGAGGATTTGGGCGCTAGAGCCATCGCCGGCACCATCATCGTGCTGGGGACGGCCGAGGGCGAGCGCATCGGCTATCTCAACAAGCGCGCTACAATCGTGCTCTCCGAGCAGCGCGAGCTCGGACCGACTTACGTGGATTGCGGCGCGCATAATCTCGGCTTCGCCAAGCTCTTCGCCAAATCTCTGGCGGCAGAGAGCCGCGGCGCCTCGCGCCTGCTCTCCGGCCGTCTGCAGCGCTTCGCCGGCGACACGGCGGTGTTCGGCAAGGGCGAGGTGCTGCTGCCGGCGTGAGCCATGCGCAGCAGCGCTCGATACGCCGACATCGAAACTCAGCCGCTCGAAGAGCGCTCGCACCCTTGCGCTGCCTCTCGCGTTCGGCCTTCTTCCAGCCCGGACGCGAGCGTCGCGAGCAGCGCCCGCGCCGCGGCGATATCCTTGTCCTGCATTTTCGCCGATAGGGCGTCCATCCACTCGGCTTGCAGCTTCATCACCTCTCGATACGCCGCCGCGCCCTGCGGCGTAGCGCTGAGCAGCTTGGCGCGCACGTGCTTCGGATTGGGGCTGTAGAGCGCAAATCCCTCCCGCGCCAGCTCATCGCCCAAGCGCTGGACCCCCTGCCGGCTCTGCGACAGGCGGCGGCCGATTTCCGCTATTGTCGCCGCTCGGTGGACGATGACGCCCATGACCTGCCAACGGGCGGCGGTCAGGCCAAAGGGCGCAGTGAGCCTGTTGCCGAACTCCGTCAGGCGGCCCGCGGTCAGCAATATCTCCCATACGAGCCCGCTCAGAGCTTCGCCGCGCGAAGTCGGCATGACCGATCCTCCCTGAACAGCCTGGATATTGACAATATGCTGTCAAAATGCAAAAAAGACAATATATTGTCAATGGAGAGCGCCATGACGCCGACGGAGCTCGTCGAAGGCCTGTATGAGGATTGTCTGAATAAACGCCGGCTCGACCGGCTCGCCGAATATCTCGCCGCGGAATTCATCGGCGCCAATGGCGAAAGCGGCCCCGAGGGCTTCCGGCGGACGATCGAGCGCATGGTCTCTGCGTTTCCCGACCTCCGATTCGAAATCGAGGATTTGTTCGCGGCCGGCGAAAAAGTGTGCTTGCGATGGCGTTTTCAGGCGGCGCAGCTCGGGCCGCTGGCCGGCGTCGCTCCTTCCGGCAAAACCGTCGTTCAAGAGGGGATCGCCATCTATCACGCCGCCGGCGGCAAGCTCTCCCGAGCATGGCTGCAGGTCGATCGACTGGGCGTCCTGCAGCAGATCGGAGCGGTGACGCTCTGACCGCGCCCGCCGCCGCCGGCCACATATGGGAGGATTGCCCGATCACAACCGCGCAGGGCCGCCGCGGCGCATGTCGTTTCTCTCGAAACTTCCATAGGTTGCGGCGACGTCGGGAAGATTTGACGACACCCCGTCTCAAATTGCCGAATTGCGTGGGGCAGAGCTTCATGCTAGTCAATCGCCTAGCTCAAACCTGCCGGCTCATGCGGCCAAGCGCAAAGCAGCGAGAAGCGGGATGAGACATTCGCCTCGAAAGGGCGATTTCTTCGAACGGAGGAGATGAACATGGCCTGGACCGCCCCGGTGATCGTCGAAGTCTGCGTCGGCATGGAAATCACCAGCTACGAATCCGCCGAAATCTAATTTGTAGATTTCGCGCGCCGCTTCCCTCGAGAGGCGGTTGAAATTTGCGAGCCGGTAAGAAGCCCGCTCTCCTTTGAGGAGGCGACCTTCTTACCGGCTCGTTTTGCTTGCGCCTATTCGCGGCGGGGCCGCCCCCGCTGCGCGCCCTCGGCGCTGGATTGCTTCACCCCAGCGCTCAGCGTCGGCCGATGGGTTCCCGAGCAAGCCTGAGCCTCGCCGGGGTCGCTCTCTGCAGGACAAACCGGCGCATTCGCGCCCTGGCTTCGCCGCGCCACGCGGCGACAATCCGACCGCGCGAGTATGTTTTTCGAGACAGCGGCTTGCCGCGTCTCACGAATGGATACAGGATGCGCGCGCCGAGCTTCGGCTCCGCGGACCATGTGTTAGAAAACGGCGGACCATCATGACGTCTTTCGGAAAATCTTCATTGCTGGCAGCGCTCGCGGCGGCGGGACTGACAGTCGCCACGGCCGCTCTGGCCGCAGGAGCCGACGCCTCGCTCCTCGCCGACGCCAAACGCGTTTTCGCGCCTCTGCCGGCCTCGCCGAGCGCCACATCCGCCCAGGCCGAGCTCGGCCGGCGGCTGTTCTTCGAAAATCGCGTTTCCGCCGATGGCAATGTCAGCTGCTCACATTGCCATTTGCCCGAGAAGCAGGGCGCCGACGGGCTGCCGAAATCCTTCGGCGTGTTCGGCAAGCTCAATCCGCGCAATGCGCCGACGATCTTCAACGCTGCGCTTCAGTTCAAGGCGCATTGGCGCGGCGACCGCGAGACGATCGAGGAGCAGGCCGAGAAGTCTCCGACCGGCGCGGTGAGCTTCGGCAACCCCGATTTCGCGACAGTGATCGCCAAGCTGAAATCCATCCCCGGCTATACGGAGGCCTTCGCCAAGGCCTTCCCCGGCGAGGCGGACCCGGTGACGCAGAAGAACTGGGGCAAGGCGCTGGGCGTCTATGAGCGCACGCTGCCGCAGCCAACGCGCTTCGACGCTTATCTGAACGGCGACGCCAAGGCGCTGACCCCGGCCGAGCAGGCGGGCCTACGCAAATTCATCGATATCGGCTGCGCCGGCTGTCACGACGGCGTCGGAATAGGCGGCGACAAATTCGCCAAATTCGGCGTCGTGGAAGACTATTGGAAGCAGACGGGCTCCAAGGACCCGGACAAGGGTCGCGCCGATGTGACCAAGAATGACGCTGACCTCTATGTCTTCAAGGTCCCGAGCCTGCGCAATGTGGCCAAGACCGGCCCCTATTTCCACGACGGCTCGGTGGCCGAGCTGCCGCAGGCCGTGCGCGTGATCGCCAAGGTCCAATTGGGCGCCGATCTCTCCGACAAGGATGTCGCGGCGATCACCGCTTTCCTCGGCGCGTTGACGCAGCCGGCGCCGGCCGATTACTCCGCGCTCACGCCTTTCCCGGACGAGCCGGCGAAAAAATAAATCGGAACAACAGCGCAAAAAAAGCGGCGGTCCCGAAAACAGGGACCGCCGTTTTCGTCTCAGCCTTCTTCGTCCGTGTCGATGTCGCCATCGATGAGGCCGGCGACGTCGTCGTCCTCCTCCTCCTCATTCTCGAGGAAGGTGTCGTCCTCCTCGGCCGCATCGTCGATCTCGACGTCCTCGTCCGCCTCGATCGATTCGGCCTTGTTCTCGGCGGCTTCCACCTCGTCGAGCGAGACGATCTCCGCGTCCTTCTCGCCCTCGGCCGCCTCGTCCGGGTCGACATTGCGGGAGGCGATTCGCGACGTCACGATATGGAAAATCGCGCCGCACTTCGGGCAGACGACCGGATCCTTGTTCAGATCGAAAAATTTGACGCCGCAAGACTGACATTGGCGCTTGGCGCCGAGTTCGGGTTTGGCCACGGTCCTTGCATCCTCGAGATAGAGCGGTGTGGGACCGCCCGTGGAGACTTTGGTCGGGCGCTCGGTTAGTTTGCCCTTGCCCGGCTGTCAAATGAGAAATCGAACGCGAGCCTGTCAAGCCGCACGCGCCGAAAAGCCACGGTTTGCACGCGAATCGCCGAAAATCGCGCCTTTGATGCGGCGCCGGCCGCGCGAGGGCCATTGCCAAGCGCGGCCCGACTTGGCATATCTGCTCCGCCGCGGGTGTAGCTCAATGGTAGAGCAGCAGCCTTCCAAGCTGAATACGAGGGTTCGATTCCCTTCACCCGCTCCAACGCCCACATTCCAAAATAGGGGAGGCGGTCATGAGACATGACAGCGATTTCGACGCCCCGGCGTGCTTTCGAGCCCACATCCAAACGTCGCAAGGGCTTTAATTCGGAAACCAACGTCAAGCGCGGCCTGCGCTTTGTCCACGGCGACAAGGAGCTCGTCGAAAAGCTCGGCCGCGCGGATCCCTGCCCCTGCGGCTCCGGCCGTAGCTTTCAAGCGCTGCTGCATGAAGACGGGCCGGTATGACGGCGCGACGAGACATCACTACTTTCCGTGACTAGGCTAGAGTATCCGGTTCGGCTCGAACTGGAAAAGCTTCGGCATTGCTTTTATCGCATCCGTGCTTTTCGAGCGAAGCGGCGCCCGCTTCGCTCGAAACTCCAGCTAGCGGCCCTTCTGCGGCGTGCGCATCGCCGCCAGCAGCGCCTCGCCCAGCGCGCCTGCGCCCTTTTGCGGCTCCGGCTGACGCATCTGACGCGGGCTCGCGCCGCCGTCGCGGCGCTGGCCGCCCGACGGCGCCTGGCGCTGATCCGGCGTGTCGTCGAGCCGCATGGTGAGCGAGATGCGCTTGCGCGGCGCGTCGATCTCCAGCACCTTCACCTTGACGATATCGCCGGGCTTGGCCGCCTGCCGCGGGTCCTTGATGAAGGTCTTGGACATTGCGGAAATATGGACGAGCCCGTCCTGATGCACGCCGATATCCACAAAGGCGCCGAAGGCGGCGACATTGGTGACGACGCCCTCGAGAATCATGCCCGGCTTCAGATCGGAAATCTTCTCGACGCCCTCCTGGAATGTCGCGGTCTTGAAGGCCGGGCGCGGATCGCGGCCGGGCTTCTCCAGCTCGGCGAAAATATCGGTGACGGTCGGCAGGCCGAAATTCTCGTCGACGAATTGCGCCGGCCGCAGCTTGCGCAGCTCCGCCGCATTGCCGATGAGCTGCTTTATGTCGGCCTTGGCGGCGGCGAGAATGCGCCGCACCACAGGATAGGCCTCTGGATGCACGCCGGAGCGATCGAGCGGATCGTCGCCATCGACGATGCGCAGAAAGCCCGCGCTCTGCTCGAAGGCCTTGGGGCCGAGACGCGGCACTTTCTTCAGCGCGTCGCGCGTGCGGAACGGACCATTTGCATCGCGATGCGCGACGATGTTGGAGGCCAGCAATTCGCCGACGCCGGACACGCGCGCCAGCAGCGGCGCTGAGGCGGTGTTGACGTCCACGCCGACAGCGTTCACGCAATCCTCGACGACGGCGTCGAGCGAGTGGGAGAGCTTTACCTCGGAAACATCGTGCTGATATTGGCCGACGCCGATCGCCTTGGGCTCGATCTTCACCAGCTCGGCGAGCGGGTCTTGCAGGCGGCGCGCGATCGACGCCGCGCCGCGCAGCGACACATCGAGATCGGGCAATTCGCGCGAGGCGTATTCCGATGCGGAATAGACGGACGCGCCCGCCTCCGAGACGACGATCTTGGTGAGCTTCAGCTCCGGGAATTTCGACATGAGATCGCCGGCGAGCTTGTCGGTCTCGCGCGAGGCCGTGCCATTGCCGATGGCGATCAGCTCTATGGCGTGCTCGCGCGCGAGCTTGGCGAGAATGGAGAGCGATTCGTCCCAGCGCCGTTGCGGCTCATGCGGATAGATCGCCGTCGTCGCGACGATCTTGCCGGTCTTGTCGATGACGGCGACCTTGACGCCGGTGCGGAATCCCGGATCGAGTCCGAGCGTCGCGCGCGCGCCGGCGGGCGCCGCGAGCAGAAGATCACGCAGATTGGCCGCGAAGACGCGAATCGCCTCGTCTTCCGCGAAACGCCACAGACGCGTGCGCAGATCGACGGAAAGATGCAGCTCGATCTTGGTGCGCCACGCCCAGCGCACCGTGTCGAGCAGCCAACGATCGCCCGGACGGCCGCGATCGACGATGAGGAAGCGCTGCGCGATCTGGCCCTCATAGCCGACGGCGCCTTCGCTCGGCTCGGCGACCATCTCGAGATCGAGCATCTCCTCCTTCTCGCCGCGGAACATCGCGAGAATGCGATGCGACGGAAGCTTGGTGAGCGGCTCGGAGAAATCGAAATAATCGGAGAATTTCGCGCCTGCAGCCTCTTTGCCGGCGCGCACTTTCGATTTCATCAGGCCTTGCGTCCAGAAGGTCTCGCGCAGACGGCCGATGAGATCGGCGTCTTCCGCGAATCTCTCGACGAGAATGGCGCGCGCGCCCTCGAGCGCGGCGGCGGCGTCGGCGACATTCTTCTCGGCGTTCACGAAAGGCTCGGCCTGCGTCTTCGGCTCGCGCTCGGGATGGCCGAGCAGAGCTTCGGCGAGCGGCGCCAGGCCGGCCTCGATCGCGATCTGCGCCTTGGTGCGGCGCTTGGGCTTATAGGGAAGATAAATATCCTCGAGCCGCGCCTTATTGTCGGCGTCCATTATGGTCGCGCGCAGCGCATCGTCGAGCTTTCCCTGCGCTTCGATGGAATCGAGAATCGCTTTGCGGCGATCTTCCAATTCGCGCAGATAACGCAGGCGCTCTTCCAGATGACGCAGCTGGATGTCGTCGAGCTGGCCGGTCGCCTCCTTGCGATAGCGGGCGATGAAGGGCACGGTCGAACCTTGATCGAGCAGGGTGACGGCCGCCTCCACCTGCCAAGGTTTCGCGGAAAGCTCCGTGCTGATTCGTTCGACGATCGACGCCATGCGCTATCCCTGTCGGCTGTTCAAAGAGGCGCGTTTTTAGCGTTCGGCGCGGCGCCAAGTCAAAAGCCAAATGTGATGCGCGAAATTCTGTGGACATCCCCGGCGCGCCGCGCCGCAGCCTCATTTGCGCGAATCGGGCAGATGCGGATGCGCCGGCCAGCAGCTTCGCCGCTCGAACTCGAGCCGCGCTTCGCTCGTCGCGCCGAGCCAGGCCGGAAGCGTCTCGACACGCGCGAGATAATTGGTCGGAAAGATGGACGGATCGGTCTTGCGCCAGCTGGTCAGAAGATCGCAATCCGATATTGCGAAAGCGGGAGAGACCAGCGCGCGCTTGATCTCCATCGCCGGCGTCGCGGCGGAGACGATGACGATCGCCGATATGATCGAAGCGAGACGGCCGCCGTCGCGCGGCGTCGACACCGCGACTCCGGCAAAGGCGAAAGCGAGCACGAAGAGCGCCGGCATGGAGGCGCGCATCGCGAGATCATTATTGGGACCGAAGTAATAGAAGGGCAGCGCCAGCAGCACGATCACGCAAGCGGCGACGAGCGCATGATCGCTCTTTGCGATTTTGTCGCGCGCCGCGACGAGGATCGCCGCATGTGGAATCTCGACGAGAATGAAGGTGAGATAGAGGAGCGCGAATCCCGGCGTCGCGGCCAGCCAGCCGTGCTTGACCGATTCCGCGTCGATCGTCAGATAGAGCGCGATCGGCAGAAAGCTGAGGCCCGCCGCGGCCGCCGCTATGTTGCGCCATGAGAAGAGCGCGTGGCGCAGACGCAGCGCGCAAAAGCCGATGAGCGGCGCGGCGCCGACCGCGGCGAGCGGCGACCACAGCAGCGACGCTGCGAAGAGAATGGCGAGGAGCGCGAGATCGATCTCCTCGCGCGCCAGCAGCAGCAGCAGCAGAGCCGTCCACCAGCCCGGCAGCGCGTGATTGGGCACCCAGAACAATTGCGTGACATGCGAGGAATATTGGATCGACGAATTCCACCATTCGAGATGGTCCGGCAGATCGAGCCCCTCGTGCAAGAGCTGCGGGAGAATGTCGAGCCCGCTGAACAGAATGAAGAGCGCGAGCAAGGGCGCCGCGCGCGCGCCGGCGAGCTTGGCGATGAAGTAGAGGCAGACGCCGAGCAGCAGCGCATTTTGCGCCAGCATTGCGATATGTGCGCCGACGAGCCCGGCATAATGTCCGATCGCCGCGGGAATGAGATACATGCCGAGCGGCGCGCGCAGCAGATAATCCTGCCCCTCATAGCGATAGAAGAGCGGAAAGCCCTGCCGCGTCAGATCGGAGAGAACCGCGTCGCGCACCAGCCAATCGAGATTGGCGTAGAAAAGATGCGTCTCGCCGCCGAGCAGCAGCAGAGCAAAGGCGAGCGCGAGACAGGCGGCGAATGTTCTCGCATCTATAGGCGCGGCGAGCAGGCCCTCCGCTTTCGGGCGAAAAGAGAAGAGGAGAAAGGCGGCGAGCGCGCAGCCTGCGAGAACAGGCGCGGCGCCGACCGCGCCGAACCCGATTGCGAGCGCGGCGTTGCAGAGCAGGAATGCGAATACGCCCGCCTGCAGCAAACGCAGGTTTCGCGGACGCCGAGGGGTTGCGCCCGTCTCGGCGTCGCGCGGGGGCGCGGAATTCTCTTTCGATGCGTCGTCGGTCGAAGAGAGAGGGGAGAAGCTCAAAGCGTCACCCGATCAGATCGCCGGCGACGACATAGGATATCCAGGGCGTCAGCGGCGAGCGCCGAATGTCGCAGCGGCCGAGGCCGAAGACCTCCGCGAGCGCGACGGTCTCGCCCGGATATTCCGGGCAGTTGAGCTGATCGAAGACCAGCACGGAGCGTCGCGTCAGATGCGGGCGCAGACGCTCCAGGCAGGCTTTGGTCGGCGCATAAATGTCGAAATCGAAATAGGCCAGCGCGACAATCGTCTCGGGATGACGCCGCAGATAGGCGTCGAGCGTCTGCGCCGCGTCGCCCTTGACGATCTCGTGCTTGCCGATATGCGCGATCGGCGCTTCGGATTCGTGATGGCGCAGGACGGCGGCGAGATGGTTCTCGTAGCCCGCGCCGGAGCTGTAGGCGCCGTCCTGCGCAGATTCGTGCGTTCCGTCCTTGGCCGAACAGCCGGCGAGGCCTGCGAATGTATCGAAAACGGCGAGCTTGCGGGTGAAATTATAGGGTTCGAAAATCGCCCGCAGATTGGTGAGCAGCGCGGCCGTGCGGCCATAGCAGGTGCCGAATTCGAACAGCGAGCCGTTCGTCTCGAGCACATGGCTGCGATAGAGGTCGCTCAAGGTCAGCATGCGGGACAGTTCCTGCCGGCTCAGATAGAGCGACAGCTGTGAATAGACGAGCTCGGCCGGCGGGATCGGCGAGGAGGAGAAGACGCGCGCGAAGGCCTCGCGATTGGCTTTCTCGGTTTTCGACGAGCGCGGCGAGAAATCGGCGGTCTGCTCTTCGGTCATGACGATTGTCTCCGTTTCGGGGTCGGGCGAGATCAGAAATTGATGCGTTCGCGCTCGAACACCACGGGCTTGCGCCTCACCTGCCCGTGAATGGCGAGGATGTATTCCGCGAGAATGCCGATCGAGAAGAGCTGCACGCCGCCGAAGAAGAACACAGCGACGATGATCGTCATCACGCCGGGCGGCGCGAGCGTTCGGAAGTAGACGAGGCCCAGGACGAGGCTGACGAAGGCGTAGGCGAGCGACAGGCCTGCGATGGCGAAGCCGAGGAACAGCACGAATCGCAGCGGCGCGAGACTGAAGGTCACGAGCCCGTTCATTCCCTGATCGACGAGATGCAGGAGCGAGTTCTTCGAAACGCCACGACGGCGTTCGACCCATGTGTAGGGCACGCCGACCGCTTTGAAGCCGCATTCGAAAGTCATCATGCGCATGAAAGGATAGGCGTCGTCGATGCGGCGCATCGCGTCGACGACCTTGCGGTCGACGAGCTGGCAATCGCCGACGCCGGGCGGAAGCGAGAATTCCGACATTCCGGTCAGCAGCCGGTAGTAGAGTCCACGCAACGTGCGCATCAGCGCACGCTCCTCGCGCGTCTGGCGAATGCCATAGACGATTTCGGCGCCGTCCTCCCAGAGCTTCACGAAGCGCGGGAGCAATTCGGGAGGATCTTGCAGATCGGCCGGCATGAGCAGCAGAACCGCATCGCCGCTCGCGGCCATCACGCCATTGAAGTTGGAGCGCATCGGCCCGAAATTGCGGGCGTTGAGAATGACCTTCACGCAAGGATCGGCGGCGGCGAGCTCGCGCAATATTTCGGCGGTGCGGTCGGTGGAGGCGTTGTCGCAGAACACATGCTCGCGGCGATAGTCTTTCAGCTCGCCGTCGAAGAGCGCTGCGACCGCCGCATGGCATTCGCGAATGTTCAGCTCTTCATTGTAGCAGGGCGTGACGATGGAGATGGTCTTCATGCGCCGCCGGCTCCCATGCGGAAAACGAAGTCGCGATTGAGGAGATAGGAGAGCGTTGCGAGAACGGGCGTCAGCGCCGCCTGAGCGAGCGCCGCCTCGGCGCCGAAATGCTCGAGCGCGAGAAGGGCCAGCGCATCGACCATGAAGAGCGCCGCATAGACGGCGATGAAGCGGCCGAGAAAGCGAGGATCGGCGGAGCCGAAGACGAGGCGGCCGATGGAGAGAAAATTGAACAATGCGCCGATCGCGGTGGAGACGCCGGCCGCGATGGTCGAATCCTGCGTGGCGCGCCAGACGAAATAGAAGATCGCATAGCCGAAGGCCGTGTTGAGCAGGCCGACGGCGAAAAATCGCAGCGCCCGCGGGCTCGGCGCGAGAGCGAGCGCCGCGACGCTCGATCGGAAGTCACGCTTGTTGTCTGCCAATGCTCTGTCCATTCGCTGGGCGTCGCTGTCGCGGCGGATCATGGCTTATGAAAGGTTAACGCTCGGCTTACGCCGCAGCGCGTCACACGCTCGCGCGACGCAGCGCGTTAACCCTGCCGACGCCGCGCGAATCGCATTGGGGCGGCGCGCGAGCGCGCGACAGGCCGGGCGAGAAGCGCTCCGAGCGCCGCGAGCGCGCGCCGAGACGTCCGATTTCGAGACGAAGAGGTAAATGCGCCGCCGCGCTCAGCAGGCCGGGGAGGCGCGGAAGCGGCGCGAAATAGTGCGACGGCCGGGCGAAAGCCTCGATATCTCGAGGGAACGGCGCAGCAACGCGGCGAGATCGCCGATTCGTGCGCGGTCCGTTCCGGCAAGATTCCAAAGCTTAACGCCGGCGTCGTCGGGCCGTCGCAATTCGCATGTTGACAGGGAGCCGCGGCGGAGTCCGCGCGCGCTCATGCGCGACGCGTCGTACAAAGCTGCTGCAAAAGGCGAGATTTGGAAGCCATAGCGTTCGCGGGCGCGGGGACCAACCATATCTCGAGCGAACAGAGCGTGACTCGAAAAGCGTCGTCGATTCGGCCGCGATTCGTTCGACGCCTGTTCGAAGCGTAAAATAGCGCGATCTTCACCGTTCCATTCCGGGACGATCGCCGCTATCGATTCGGGGAGCCGGGCTCGCATCGGGGCTCGAGGTGAAATATAAAGAAAAATCATGAGCCCCATGCTCACCGCCAAAAAGCCGGCCGCGCCGGGCGTGCGACCGTCGACCGCCGGCGTCGCCGCCGTTCTCGGGCCGACCAACACCGGCAAGACCCACCACGCCATAGAGCGAATGCTCTCTTATCCGACGGGCATGATCGGCCTGCCGCTGCGTCTTCTCGCGCGGGAGGTCTACACGCGCGTCGCCGAGCGCGTGGGGACCGAGAATGTCGCGCTCGTCACCGGCGAGGAGAAGATCAAGCCGCGCGCGCCGAGCTATTGGATCTCGACCGTCGAGGCCATGCCGCGCGATCTCGATGTGGATTTCGTGGCCGTGGACGAGATTCAGCTCGCCGCCGACCTCGACCGCGGCCATGTCTTCACCGATCGCCTGCTGTTTTGGCGCGGCCGTGTGGAAACGCTGCTGATCGGCGCGGAAACCATGCGCTCGCTCATCGAGCGGCTGCTGCCGGGCGTTCCCATCTTCACGCGGCCGCGGCTGTCGCATCTCGCCTTCGCCGGGGAGCGCAAGCTGGCGCGGCTGCCGCCGCGCAGCGCCATCGTCGCCTTCTCGGCCGAGGACGTCTACGCCATCGCCGAATGGATCAAGCGTCAGCGCGGCGGCGCGGCGGTGGTGCTGGGCGCGCTCTCGCCGCGCACGCGCAACGCTCAGGTCGATCTGTTCCAGAATGGCGACGTCGATTACATCGTCGCCACCGACGCCATAGGCATGGGCCTCAATCTCGATGTCGACCACATCGCCTTCGCCGCCGACCGCAAATTCGACGGCTGGCGCCATCGCCGATTGACGGCGGCGGAAATGGGGCAGATCGCCGGCCGCGCCGGCCGCAACATGAATGACGGCACTTTCGGCAGCACCGGCCGCTGCCCGCCCTTCGACGAGCAGACGGTGGAGGCGCTGGAGAATCATTGGTTCGATCCGCTGGTCGCGCTGCAATGGCGCAATGGCGATCTCGATTTCGATTCGATCGAGGCGCTGACCGAATCGCTGGAGCGCGCCTCGCCCGACGAATGCCTGCTGCGGGCGCGGACCGCCGAGGATCAAATGGTGCTCGAGGTCGCCGCGCGCGACGAGACTGTGCAGCGCAACACAAAAACAATTGCAGATATTATGAGACTCTGGGATGTGTGCCAGATTCCAGATTATCGCAAGACCTCGCCGGCCGCTCATGCGGAGCTGGCGCTCGCCGTCTATGGCTATGTGGTGCGCCGCGGATTGATCCCAGGCGATTGGTTCGCAAAGCAAATCGCCGCCGTGGACCGCATCGACGGCGACATTCACACACTGTCCGCGCGGCTCGCCCAGGTGCGCACCTGGACCTTTATCGCCAATCGTTCCGGCTGGCTCGAGAATCCAGAGCATTGGCAGAGCGTCGCGCGTCAGGTAGAGGACAGTCTGTCCGACGCGCTGCACGAACGCCTCACGCAGCGTTTCGTCGATCGCCGCACCAGTGTGCTGATGCGCCGCCTGAGAGAGAACGCGATGCTCGAAGCCGAAATCACTACTGCCGGCGACGTTATGGTCGAAGGTCAGCATGTCGGACAGTTGCAGGGATTTCGTTTCACGGCCGATCCGCAGGCCACGGGCGAAGCGGCGAAGGCGTTGAACGCCGCCGCGCAGCGGGCGCTCGCCGGCGAGATAGAGGCGCGCGCCGCCCGCGTGTTCGACGCGGTGGACGACGCTTTTCTGCTCGGCAATGACGGGACCATTCGCTGGCTCGGCGAGCCTGTCGGCAAGATCGCGCCCGGCGCCGCCGTGCTGACCCCGGTGGTCCGCCTGCTGGCCGACGAGCAATTGACCGGCGCGGCGCTGGAGAAAGTGCAGCAGCGGCTCGATCTGTGGCTGGCCCAGCATATAAAGAAGCTGCTCGGCGCGCTGGAGGAGCTGGAGAAGGGCGAGGGGCTCGAGGGCGTTTCCCGCGGCATCGCCTTTCAGCTGGCCGAGGAGCTCGGCGTGTTGGAGCGCAGCCGCGTCGCGCGCGACATCAAGACGCTCTCCCAGGAGGACCGCGCCGCCCTGCGCAAGAAGGGCGTGCGCTTCGGCGCCTATCACCTCTATCTGCCGCAGCTCTTGAAGCCGGCGCCGCGCTCGCTCGCGGCACTGCTGTGGGGCTTGAAGCATGGCGGGCTCGACAATCTCAAGGGCCTCGAGGAGGTGCCGCATCTCGCCGCTTCCGGCCGCACCTCCTTCGCCGCCGATCCGGCCATCTCCAAGGGCTTCTATCGCGCCGCGGGCTTTCGCGTCTGCGGCGAGCGCGTGGTGCGCGTCGATATTCTGGAGCGGCTCGCCGATCTCATCCGCCCGGCGAGCGCCTATCGCCCCGGCGTGACGGCCGGCGATCCGCCGCCCGGCGCCGCCGATGGCGAGGGTTTCGTCGTCACAGTGGCGATGACCTCGCTCACCGGCTGCGCGGGCGAGGCCTTCGCCTCCATTCTGCGCTCGCTCGGCTATCAATCGGCCGAGCGTCAGGGGCCGGCGATCACCGTGCCGCTGCTGGCCAAGGCGGCGACCGAGCCGCTCGCGCCGGTTGTGGCCGCGGCCGAGGAGAGCGCCGAATCGGAGAGCGGCGAATCGGCCGCCGAGCCGGCGGAGGCGCTCGAGCCTGTCGCCGAGACTGCGGAGCCTGTCGTCGCGGAGGTGGAGGAGGTTCCGCCGCCGGTTGTCGAAGAGGCGGCTGTGGAGGAGGCGCCCATCGAAGCGGCTCCCGCGCCGCAGGAGCCGGACGCCGCCGCGACCGAGACGGAAGCGGCTGAGACGGAAGCGACCGAGGCGAGCGCCGAGCCGGTTGCGAGCGAGCCGACGCCGATCGAGATTTGGACCTTGCAGCGTCATGTCCCGCAAGCGCCGCGCCGACGTCACGGCGGCGGTGCTCCGGGCCAGGAGGAAGGCCGCGCCGCGCGACCGGCCGGCGAGCGCCCCCGCGGCCCGCGACCGGGCCAAGGGCATGGACAAGGCCACGGGCAGGGCCATGGCCAGGGCGGCGGCCGACGGCCCGAGCATGGCGAAGGCGAGCATTCCGAGCATCGGCCGCGCCAAGACGCCCGCAAGGAGAGCGGCTTCCGCTCCGGCGGCAAGCCGCGGAGCGATGGACCGCGCGGCGACAATCGCTCGCCACGGGACGACCGCCGCCGCGGCAATGGGAACTTTTCCACGCCCGAAAGGCGGGAGAAAGAGCGCCTGCCCGATCCCGATTCGCCCTTCGCCAAGCTGCTGGCGCTGAAGGCCGAGCTCGAAAAAAAGGGCAAGAGCTGAATTTCGCCTCAAATGACTGGTGACGTCCGAACCGTTCCGAAGCGACCGCCGAATCGCTCGAAGCGATTGCGGCGGCTTGCCAAATCCAGGTCGTTCGGCCTATTGCTGACGTGATCTTTGGCGCATTGGCGCAGCCTATGCTAGCGGGCCTCGTCGACCCCGACTTGCGGACCGTGGGCGAGATCCGATCCACGCCGTCGTCTCATAGGGAGCGCGGCGCGGGATAACGGCCTTCCACCGAAAGGCGATACATGACGAAGATACTTCCTGTCATAATGTGCGGCGGGGCGGGCACGCGCGTATGGCCCGAATCGCGGGAAACCCTCCCGAAACAATTCATTCCGCTCGTCGGCGAGCTGTCGACCTTCCAGACCACCATTCAGACGCTGTCGGACGAGGCCTTCGACAAGCCCGTCATCATTTCCAACGCCGATTATCGCTTCCTCGTCACCGATCAGCTGCGCGCCATCGGCGCCGCGGCCGACATCGTCCTCGAGCCCACCCGGCGTGATTCGGCCGCCGCGGTCGCCGTCGCCGCCGGCGTCGCCGCTCGCCGCGCGCCGCAGACCATCGTCGTCGTGCTCGCCGCCGATCATGTCGTGCGCGACCCCAAAGGCCTCGTCGCTCTGTGCAAAAAAGCGGCGGCGGCCGCCGCGGATGGCTATATCGTCACGCTCGGCGTCAAGCCCGACGCTCCGGCCACCGGCTATGGCTATATTCGCCCCGGCGAGCGCATCGCCGGCGACATTCTCAATCTCGAGGCCTTCGTCGAAAAGCCCGATCGCGAGACCGCGCAGCGCTATATCGACGCCGGCTATTTGTGGAACAGCGGCAATTTCATTTTCCGCGCCGATGTGATGCAGCAGGAGATCGCCCATTTCGAGCCGGCGATCGCCGAGGCGGCGGAAAAGGCGATCGACGCCGGCCGCAGCGATCTCGATTTTCTGGTGCTGGACGCAGAATCTTTCGCGCGCGCGCCCAAGACCTCCATTGATTACGCCGTGATGGAGAAGACGCGCAAGGCCGCGGTGATCGAGGCCGACATCGGCTGGTCGGACGTCGGCAATTGGCGCGCCGTGTGGGAGCTGACCGAGCGCGACGAACAGGGCAATTCGGTGCGCGGCAATGGCGTCGTGCGCGAGTCGCGCAATGTGCATGTGCGCTCGGACGAGACGCTGACCACTGTCGTCGGCGTCGACGACGTCATTGTGGTGACGACGCCGGACGCCGTGCTGGTGCTGGGCCATGAGCATGGCGACAATGTCAAGCAGCTCGTCGATCAATTGAAGCGCGAGAACCGCCGCGAGGCGGGCGAGCACAAGCGCATCTTCCGTCCCTGGGGCTTTTATCAATCGGTCGATTCCGGCGATCGGCATCAGGTGAAGCGCATTGTGGTGAAGCCGGGCGCGCGCCTGTCGCTGCAGAAGCATTTTCATCGCGCCGAGCATTGGATCGTCGTCAAGGGCACGGCGGAGGTCGGCCGCGACGAGGAGACGCTGCTGGTCCACGAGAATGAATCGGTCTATCTGCCGATCGGCTGCATTCATCGCCTGAGCAATCCGGGCAAGATCGACCTCGAGATCATCGAGGTGCAGACCGGCTCCTATCTCGGCGAGGACGATATCGTCCGTCTGCAGGACGTCTACAACCGCGGCTGACGCGGTTCGCCAATAGGCGAAGGCGAGCCTTTCGAGGCTCGCCTATTTATTGTCCCCGCTTCTGCACGCTATAGCGCTCCGATAAATCGGCGAGCGCCGATTCCCGCGTCGCGCCCTGCTTGCGCAGATTGAAATAATGCTGGCAGAGATCGCCGAAGGTCTGCTTGCTCCCCGTCGCCGCCGCGACGCGCGCGAGGCTCTCGATCGATTGCGCTTCGTCTTCCACCACGCCGATCTCCGAAAGCATGTCGCCGAGCTGCGCGGCGCGATTGGCGAGCATTCGCGGCGCCTCCAGAAAATGCGCGCCGCCGATATCCAGCGCTGCTTGCAATCGCGCCACTCTGCCCTCGTCCACCGGCGCGCCGCCGCTCTTGCGCGCCGCCAGCCAATAGGCGGGATCGACGCGATCGATCGGCGTCAGCCATTTCGGCAGCTCGTCCTTGCGCTTCATTTCCACGGCCCCGCGCTGCGGCGCCGTGTCCCCGCAGGCGTAGAGCAGCGCCGCGAGCGTCGCGCAGAGGGCGGCGAGACGCGGCGCTCTCATGTCACTTGCCTTGCAGCTTTTTGGCGAGTCCCTGGAGCCCATCCTTCAAAAAGGTGGTCATCGCCTCGCGCGCGGCGTCGTCATTGAGATTGTCCGGCGGCTCATTGCTGGTGTCGCCGCGATAGAGGCGGCCATACCACTGCACCTCGCTGCCGCCGCCCGCCGCTGGCTTCACCGCCAAAGTCGCCGAATAGGAGCTGATCGGCAGAGCGTCGAGATTGGCGTCCGACATGCGATAGCTCAGCTTCATCTGCTGCGGATCAAATTCGTCGAGGCTCTCGGTGACGACGCCGCCCTTGCGCAGCGTGATCTCGCGCACCGCGCCATTGGCGTCGCCGCCGGTCGCTTTCACGCTGGCGACATCGGGATGCCAGTCGAGCGCGCCGAAATGGCCGACGAGCGCCCAGACCGCCTTGGGATCGGCGGCGACGGTGATCTTCTCGTCGACCTTGATCGGCGTCGGGCCATGCGCCAGCGCCGGCGCGATAGACAAAAGCAAGGCCAAGAGGGCGATTTTCGGTTTCACTCTATTCTCCTCGAGCGTGTGGTTGCGAGACGGAAAAGGCGTCGCCGCGTGAAAATCTCCGCGAGCGGGACGATGAGATAGAGGGTGGCGAAGCCGACGAGCGCCGCCGCCGCGAAAGCGGGGCGTAGATCGAGAGGCGCGAGGCTCGGCCGCGGCCGCGCGACGGCCAGCAGCGCGCTCGCCAGCCCGTCCGGCTTCTCCAAATGCGCATAGCCGAGGCCCGTGGTCTCGGCGAGTTGCCGCAGATAGGGCTCGCGCACGCTGGAGAGATGCTCTGAGCCGGCGCGCATCTCCCCGCCGAATGGCGCATTGCGCGGATTATAACCCTCGCGCTGCTCCGCGTCCGCCGGCGGCAGGCCGAAGCGGCTCTCATGCGGCACCTCATCCACGCCGAAAAAGCCGGTCTCGCGGCCGCGATCGTCGAATTTCGGAATAGGCGCGGGCTCATAGCCGCCCGCGCCGAGGATGAGCCCGGAAATCTCGCCGCGCGCGCCCTCGAAGACCGGCGCGCCATAGGCCGGCAGCGGCGGCGCCTCCTGCCCATCGGTGATAAAGAGGAGATCGGCGCCGATGCGTCGCGCCATCTCGACCGCGCGAAAGAGGCCGGCGGAGATGCGGCTGTCGCCCTCCCAGGCCATGCGCCAGTCGAGCGCGCCGATCGCGGCGTCGAGGGCCGCGAAATTCTCGCAGACGTCTATGGGCTCGAACAAAAGAAAGGGCTCGCGCTCGGTGAAGATGGCGAGGCCGACGCGCGAGGGACAGGGAAGATCGGCGACGAGCCGCCGCAAGGCGTTCTTTGCGAATTCGATGCGGCTCGCCGGCGCGCCGTCCTGAGAATAATCGCGCGTGTTCATGCTGCCGGTAATGTCCAGCGTCGCCAGTAGATCGACGCCATTGCGAACCACCTCGGCGCGCGGAACCGCAAAGGCGGCTATCAGCATCGCCAGGGCGAAGGCGAGCGAGAGAAAGCGCGCATCGCGCAAGCGGGCGATCATCATCGTGGGCCTGTCATGGCAGACCCTTGGGCGCGCCGGGAATATCGGTCCAGATTTTCTTGGGGTCCGCGGGCAGCTCGTCGCCGCCCGAATGCTCGAGCTGCGGATTGTCGCGCACGAGGCGCGCGGCGACGTCGAGATTATATTTCGCGTCCCAGAACTCCGGCCGATATTGCAATGCGCGGCGATATTCGCGACGCGCCAGCTCGACGAAGGGACCGGCGGGCTCGAGCTGGCCGCGCTCCAATAGATCGAAGGCGCGGCGCAGCAAGGCGTTGCCGAGATCATAATGGGCGATCGCGGAAAGCTCGTCGCGGCCGGCGGCGCCCAGAGGCTCCAGCAGCGCGCGCGCCTTGTCGAACTCCTCGCGCTCGGCCAGAAATTTGACGCGCGCCGCGATGAGCTCGGGCGCGGAAGTGGAATCGGTCTCTATATCTCGCCCCGCGGCGAGCGCGCCGATCGCGGCATTGTCGACGCGCACGCGCCATGCTGCGATGGCGTTTTGCAGCGCCCCGACGAGCGCCGCGGCGAGCAAAGCGAGAAGAAGCGCCGAACGCCAGCGCGCGAAGAGGCGCGCGAGCGTCTGCAAAAATTGGGCGCGGGGGGCTTCGCTCATGCGGCCCTCTTCGCGAATTGCGGCGACGCGCCTGCGCGCGCCGTCTGCTTCAGGCGCGTCTCGGCGAATTTGGCGACCACGAGCACAGAAGTCGCGAAGACGGCGACCAGAAGGCTCTGGTCCGTGAGATCCTTGCGCGGAATACGCTCGACATAGCGGAACGGGCGCCGTTCGAGCCGGTCGATCTCCGCTATCGCCTCGGCCACAGCGGCGGGGCCTTCCGCCTCGAAAGCGCGATAGCCTATGCCGAGCGATTTGAAGAAGAGATCGAGATGGCGCTCCGGCATGGCCTGCGGCGTGTCCAGCTCGCCGGCGTCCGGCTGGTCGCTTATCCCTTTGGCCCCGCGCGTGCGCAGAAACAGCCAATAGAGATTGGGCCTGATCTTGCGAAAATCGGCGCGCAGCTGATCTTGAATGCGCGGGTCGATGACGGCGGCGCCGTCGGAGACGAGCAAGATCACGCGCGATTCCACCTCACCGCCCGCGGGAAATTGCGACAGCGCCATTGCGAGGCCGCGACCGATATTCGTGTAGCCGAGGCCCGGCCGGTCGATCGCCTGAATTGCGGCGCGCACCGCCGCGCGATGATCGGTCATCGGCATGACCATTATCGGCGAGGTGGAGAAGGCGGTGACGCCGAAGAGATCATGCGCCCGCCGGTCGACGAAATCCGTCATGATTCGCTTGGCGGCGGAGGCTTTCGACTCCTCGCCGCCGGCCGGCGTGCGGCCGGCGAATGTCTCGTTCATGCTCGCGCTGCGATCGATCAGTATCGAGATTTCCGCGCCTTCGCCATAGCGCTGAATGGCGCGGCCTTCGCGAAACGGCCCGGCGACGGCGAGCGCGCTCGCGCCGATGGCGAGACTGGCGAAAAGGCGCAGCGCCCATGCGATGAATGTCGAGAGCGCATCCTGCGGCGCGGCGGCGACGGACGATATGGGCGATAGCCGCAACGGCGAGAAGAGAAGCGGCGCGAGCGCCAGCGGCAGCAGGAATAGCGCGAGCGGAGAGGCGAGGCCGAAGCTCATCCCGCGCTCCTCTCCAACGCCGCCAATGTTTTCGCCAGCGCGAGCAGTTCTGTCGCCGCAAGATCGCCGCCCGCATCGGCGACGCCGAAGAACAGCGCGCGCGAGCTATTGAAGAAGCGGCCGAGCGCCTCTTTCACCGATGCGAATTCCGCATGGCCCGAAAGAAAGGCGTCGAGGTCCTCGGCGAAGATGCGGCGGCCGGCGGCTTCATCGATTGCGCGATGCAATGCGAGCATCGCCGCGCGGCGCGACGCCTCGCCGTCGCCCTTCGTCAGCGCGGCGATGCGACGCGCGGCGGCGGCGAAGATGCGCGCGCGGCGACGATGAAACGGCGGCCAGCCACGATCATGAGCGACCAACGCCAACGCGCCGAATGCGAGCGCGGCGAATATGCCCGCGCGCGCCGCCGGAGTCGTTGCATCGCCTCGCGCGACGCCACGGTCCGCGCGCATGTAATCGGTGGGATTGTCGCGGCGCGCCGGCAGCACCTCGCGCAAGGGCGAGACGCCGATCGTCCAGGCGGGCGCGCGGGCGATCTCGCTCTCGCCCTCGCGCAGAAAGCGCAGAGGAAAAGGCGGGATTTGCAGATCGCGCACATCGAGCGCGACATAGAAGAGCTGATAGACGAGCTCTATATCCCAGCGTGTGAGCCCGTCGCCGATGGGCTGCTCGCGAACATGGACGTCGCGCAGATCGAGCCAATAATCGAGCGCGCCGGGACGCGGCAGCGAGGCGGTCTGCAAGCGGGAGGCGGAATCGGCGATGATCTCGAGCCGCGCATTCACCAGATCGCCGACGAAGAAGCCGAAGCTGCGATCGGCGTAGAGACGCACGGATTTCACTTCCGCCGCAGCGGGCGCGGCCAGCGCGAGAAGAAGCGAAAGAGCGAAGAGGGCTGCGCGCATGTCACAGACCGAGCAGATGACGCGACAGCGCGTCGGCGTCGAAAGAGTCGCTCATGACGAAAGGCGGGCGTCCATGCGCGAGCGCGAGACGACGCAGCGCGTCGCGCCGCTCGGCCTCGCGCGCGAGCCATCGGCGACGCAGACTCGGGCGCATGAAGACGAGCCGCCGCGCGCCGCTCTCGATATCCTCGAGGTCGACGAGGCCGAAGTGCGGAAGATCGCGCTCTTCCGTGGAATCCGCGACGACAATTGGCGCGAGATCATGCTGCGCGAGCAGGCCGAAAAGGCGCGTCGCGAAGTCGCGGGGCCAGTGAAAATCAGAGATGAGCAGCACGAGCTTGCGTCGCCCGGCGATGAGGCCGGCGGCTTCCGTCAGCGCTTTCGCCGAGGCGCCGCGCGGAGCCGCAATGCGCAAACGCTCGGCGGCGGCGACCGCGGCGCCCCGCGCGCGCGTCGCCGGCAGCAGAAGATCATTGCGCAAGCTTTCGTCGCAGGCGATGACGCCGAAGCGGTCGCCGATGCGCGTCGCCGAAAAGGCGAGCGCCGTGCAGAGGTCGGCGACGAGATCGAGACGGCGCGCCGCGCCGTGAAAGCCCATGGAGGCGGAAAGATCGACCAGCGCATAGACGTCGATGGCGTTGCGCTGCTCGAAGCGGCGCACATGAGTCTCGCCGGTCGGGTCGCGCATGGTCGCGCGAATGTCGATGCGGCGCGCGTCGGGAAATTGAATGAAGCGCGCGTGATCGCGAAACACGCCTATGCCGCCGACATCGACGCCGCCATGCGCGCCGACAGAGCCGTTGGAGACGCGGCCGCGTGGACGATAGGCGAGGTCGAAGCGCTGCATCGTCACGCCTCGCGTCTCAAGGCGCCGGGACCGTCGCGAAAGCGGCGCGGCACAGATCGCGGACAATGTCGTCGCCGCGCATCGCATAGATCGGATCGACGAAGATGCGATGCGCCATCGTCTCGAGGAAGATTTCCCGAATATCCTCGGGCGTCAGCGCGTCGCGCCCTTCGAGCCAGGCGCGCACGCGCGCCGCGCGCACGAGAAAGGCGAGGCCACGCGGGCTCGCGCCGCCGCGGACCAAGCCGCGCATCTCGACATCCGGCAGAGAAACGCCCGCGGCGTGAGGGTCGAGAAGCGCATCCCAGAGCTTGGCCACATAGGCCTCGAGCGTCTCGCTGGCGTGGACGCGATTTTGGATCAGCTCGGCGACAGAGCCGAGCGCGCGATAATCGAAGACCGGCTCGCCGATTTCTTCGAGCAGGCGATCGACATCGTGAAAGCGAGGATCGAAGATCAGCGCGCGCCGCGCCGCCGCGTCGCTCGGCGTCCTCATGGATATCTCCATGAGAAAGCGGTCGCGCGCCGCGGCCGGCAGCTCGAATGTCTCCTCCCGCTCGACGAGATTGCGATCGGCGAAGACCTGTAGCGTGGGAAAGAAATATTCGCGATCGAAGGCGGTGACGCTGCGCTCCGCCATCAGCCGCAGCAGCAGCGAATGCACTTGCGGACGCGCGCGATTGATCTCGTTGAAGAAGAAGATGGAGAGATCTTCCGCGTGACGCAGCACCGGGCCGGGCTCGACGCGCGGGCGGCCGTCGTCGGCGAGATAGGTGTGATAGAGGAGGTCGCTCGGCATGAGATCGACCGTGCCCTCTATGCGCGAGAAGGCGCCGCCGAGCGCGCGTGCGATAGCGCGCAGAAGCGTCGTCTTGCCGACGCCCACATCGCCTTCCAGCAGCACATGGCCGCGTGCGAAAATGGCGATGGTCACCAACCGAATGACGCGATTCTGGCCGAGGACGACGCGCGCGACGCGCGTCTCGAATTCCTGCGCCTTGGCGCGCCAATCGGCCAAGACGGCGTCGGTTTCGGCGGTGTCTGTCACGCTGAACAGGTCCAACAATCTCGTCGGAGGAGAGGGCGTTGCGGCCACGATCCCGGGAAAGGGGTCCGACGCGTTGTTGTCGAATAACGCCGGACCCGGATCGTGGCCGCATGACGACCGTCCCCGGGGGCGCGGGGACGGCATTCTCGCGCGACGCTTACGGAATCTTGCTGACGTCGTAGACGAAAGCGCCTGTCTTCTTGAAGTGCTCGGCGCGCTTCTTATTGCGCTCTTCCATGGCCGCGATGGCGGACTGGTTCTTGGCGAGCTCTTTCGGATCATGCTTGGGATCGTATTTCGAGCCGGCGACCTTTTCGGGATAGCCGGGCTTGGGCTCCCAGCAATCGCCGGGGGCTTTGCATTTGGTGCCGTCATAGGCCGAGGCCGCGCCGATCGCAGCCGCGTTCATGACGAACGCGACGCCGAGGGCCGCCGCAATCTTCAAAACTCCCATCGTGCCTTCCTCCAATTTATCCGCAGCTCGCGCCGCGTCCGTCGCGCCGCTCACGCATGCGCGACTTTCATTTTCCCGACGTCTTTCATTTTGCCGAGGTCTTGCACTGACCGGGCGGATCATCGGGGAATGTCTCGTGTCCAGGATAGGGCTTGTATTTTGCGCGTTGCTCCGGCGTCAACCAGGTCGCTCCGGCAACGGGATCCTTGTAGAGATGGCGGACCCAGGCCATGACCTTCAGCATTTCGTCGAGCTGAAGATTGGCGTATTGCGGCCCCATGGACGCCTGCGCGCCGCCGAAGATCGTCGAGAAAAATCCTTCGTCGGTCGCGTTCTGCGGATAGGTCCAATAGGAGTCGTTGAGGCCGGGGCCGATTTTGCCTTCGCCGAGATGGCCGTGGCAGCCAGAGCAGGCGGACAGGAAGAGCTGCTCGCCCTGCTTCAGACAGCTAATGTCCTCATTATACGGATTGACGCCCGACTGCATGAATTTCTTCACGCCGGGCGTATCCTTGCCCTCGGGAAGCGCGTCGTCGAAGTTCAGCACCTCGCCGGTGATCGTGTTGCGAAAGGTGATGCCCGCATTCTGCGCGATCGCCGAGAGAGCGATCAGGCTGGCGAAGGCGCCGCCGATCAGGACACAGGCCTTTTTCTTGCTCGATTTCATTTTTGTCGGTCTCTTCGATATTCGCCAAGCGTCAATGCGCTGCGACCGGATTGACGATGGGAAGAAGCGGAACGCCTTCCGCCGTGAGGATTTGGTCGATCTTCGGCTTGGCGCGATCGAGGCCCGCATTCACTTGCGCGAGCAGCTCCTTGTCCGAAAGGCGCACGCCGACCGATTGGTCGTAGTGCTGCCCGATCTTCTGTCCGTCGCTGCGCTTGGAATCGTCGTCGACCAGCGTCATGCGCAGATGCGTCGGCGAGGATTTGACGAAGCGCGCCACATCGGGCGCAAAGGCGGAGGCCAGCTCTGCGTTGCCGCTCGCGACCTCGCCGATCATGCGCGCAGGGTCGATCTGCGTATATTGGTTGCGCGGCGAACGAAAATTCACCAGCGAATAGAGATAGGCCATATCGTTCTCATATTCGCCGATCTCCTTCAGCATCACCTCCGCCGGAGAGCCGAAAGGCACGGCGATGTGGTTGAAGGATTTGATGCGCGGATCGGACCAGGATTTGATGTCGAGATTCTTCTCGGCCTTGGTCACGAACACATAGCCGGTGCGGAAATAGGGCTTGCTCGTCGCGACGCGCGGATCGCCCGTGTCCAGCCCGATGACGACGTCGCACTGATTTTTGTCGAGATAATCCCTCACGAGATAAATCGCCGGCTTCGACGACCAGACGAATTCCGCCTTGCGGCCCATCGCCTCGGCGAGCGCGACGGCGATACGGTTCTCGAGGCCGGATTCGTCCTTGAGGGAGAGCGGCGATTGCGCTTCGGAAGCGCAGATGCGCAATGTGTCGGCCTTGCTCGCAGAAGCGGCGGCCGAAGGCTTCGTCTCTTGCGCGAGCGCGCCGGCGGCGCTGGTCAGCAGCGCCAGAGCGAGTCCGGAGGCGACGAGACGCGGAGAGGTGATACGCGACATGGGAGCGATCCGATCCGTTTGCATGTGTGGCGAGGCCGCCCGGACGCGCTTCATGCATCCGGGCGGCGCGCTGTGTCGGTCGCGAACAGGAAAGGACGCGACCGACGCCTGCCGATGGATCAATGGGCCTTGTATTCGCCGAGATTCACGTCGTCGTAAGGGCCCTTGCCGTTCAGCGAGAAGACCATCACGCCGCCGCCCATCTGCGTGTAATTGGCGAGCTGCTTGAACGCGCCCACCGCGCCGAGACCGGCGGTCGGGTCCTGCAGATCGAACACGAGGCCCACTCCCGGCCAACCGCCGACGCCGTAGAGAATGGCGACGTATTCGGTGCCCTTGTGGCTGTAGACGATCGGATAGCCGAGCACGCCGGAGGGAAGCTTGAACTTCCACAGCAGCTCGCCATTATCGCTGTTGCGGGCCTTGATGAAGCCGTCCAGCGTTCCGTAGAACACGATATTGCCGGCCGTCGCCGTGGTGCCGCCCCAAACCGCGAAGCGCTCGAACTTCTCCCATTTGAACTGGCCGGTGATCGAATTGTAGGCCTTGATCTGGCCGAGGCCCTCGCCCTTCTGACGATCACCCTTCGGGCCGGGATACATGTTCAGCGTCGCGCCGACGAAGAACTGACCCGCGCGATAGGGAAGCATGAAGGGCTCCCAATCCATGCAGATGTGGTTCACGCCGAGGAAGAACAGCTGCTTGGTCGGATCATAGGAATCATGGCCCTGATTGTGATAGCCCATGGCGGAAGGACAAATATCCTTGCCGAGATGGTCCATGCGGGTGCCATACTCCGGATCGCGAACCGGCAGGCCGCTCTTCAGATCGACCGTCTTGAAGACGTTGACCGTGTCGTCGATCTTATCGGCGGAGATCAGATCGCCATTGGTGCGGTCGAGCGTGTAGACGATGCCGTTGCGGTCAGGATGGGTCAGCAGCTTGCGCTCCTTGCCTTCCTTGTCCTTCTGCTCGGTGAGCAGCATGAAGTTCACGCCGGCGAAGTCCCACTCGTCATGCGGGGTCTTCTGATAACCGAACTTCGCTTCGCCCGTGTCGATGTCGCGGCCGAAGATGGTCATCGTCCATTTATTGTCGCCCGGACGCATCGTCTCGTTCCACGGCGCCGGATTGCCCGAGCCGTAATAGAAGAGATTCGTGCCCGGATCATAAGCATACCAGCCCCAATTGGTGCCGCCGCCGATCTTCCAGGCGTCGCCTTCCCAGGTCGAAGTGCCGAGGCCCTTCTGGCCGTAATGGGGGTTCTTGCTGTTGAAGTCCTTGGCCAGCATCACGTCCTCGTCCGGACCGGTCGCGTAAGCGCGCCAGGCCTGCTCGCCCGTGTGGACGTCATAGGCCGTGACATAGCCGCGCACGCCGAGCTCGGCGCCGGAGGAGCCGACGAGGACCTTGTCCTTGACGACATAGGGAGCGATGGTGAGCGTGGAGCCGACCTTATAGTCGGAGTTCTCCATCTTCCACACGAGCTCGCCGGTCTTGGCGTTGAGCGCCTCGATATGGCCATCGAGCAGCGTCTTGAGGATGAGCGGCGGGGTCTTGGAGTCGCCCGGCCAATAGGCCAGACCGCGGTTGACGAGATCGCAGCAGGCGACCGCGCGGGCGGCCGCATTCTGCTTCGGCTTGTCCTGCCAGAGGATGCGGGTCGGATCGTTCAGATCGAGCGCGAAAGTGTTGTTCGGGAAAGACGTGTGGATATACATCTTGCCGTCGACGACGAGCGGCGCGCCCTCGTGGCCGTTGAGCAGGCCGGTCGAGAAGGTCCAGGCGACCTTCAGATCCTTGACGTTGCTCGTGTTGATCTGCGTCAGCGTGCTGTAATTGTCCGAGTGGTAATTCTTACCCGGCATCACCCAATTTTCTTCGCTCTTGGAGAGCTGGTCGAGCTTGTCGTTGGCCGAAGCGACGCCGATCGGCGCCACCGTCAGCACGGCGAGCAGCGATACCGAATTCAGTAGTTTCCTCATCGACGAGTCCTCCTGCAACAGCCATCGCCCGGCGGATCGCAGAGCGGAATGGAGATGTCGCCTCGTGAAGCATCGGCTCGCGATCTCTCGAGCCATGTCTTTGTTTGTCGGCCATCGTCCTCGACGTCGTCGCAACGTTATCGGCGCGAAAAAGCGGAGAGCGGGGCCGGCGAGATATAGGTTTTCGGCCGCGGCTCTGTCTGTATGATTTGTCGGTAATCTGACACGGGAAGAATCGGCATGAACGCCGCGTCTTCCTCACGACCCTCCGGGTGAGGCGTCCTGCTCACGCCGCAGTCGCGCCGTGATGTCGCCAAACTGGCGTCGCCTCAATCGAAGCCGTAGCCGCCGCCGCCGCCGGGCGCCTCGAGATGGCGAGCGGATCAGGGGAGGGGTCGAAATGGAAAGCCTCGTCTGGCTGACGGATATCGACCGAGCGGAGGAGCCGCTGCTGGTGGCCATAGAGGCGAGGTCGCCGACGACGCTTCGCGTCCTGGTTCCGAACACGGTGGTCCGTTTCGAGTTGCGACGCCACGGCGACGGCCGGCCTTACGAGGGCGCGTTGGGGGGGCGCTATTTCGTCTTCGACCCCGCGCCTGCGACGCCCGAGGCCGAGACGCCCGAATAGGACGCGCGACTTCGGGAAAAATTGCCGGACAGGCGCGAGCTTCGCGGGCGGCGAAAAAAACATTGCGCGCGGCGCTGCGCTGAAGCTCGTGATCTATCTCCTTCTGCGCATGCGCGCTCGCGTGCGGATTGACAATGATGTGACGTTCGCGGCGCGCGCTGCAATCGAAACGTCGCTCATGTGTCACGAAACGGCAGCACGCGGCGCCTAGCTTTCTCGCCATGCTGCTCGCTTCGAACCGCCGCCTCTCACTCGAACGTCTCGTTCTCGCCGAGACGCTGCTCCTCTGGCGCGAGCGCCTGCTGCGCGCCGATCTCGCCGGCGTGCATTTCGTGGCGCGCTCCACGCAATTCACGCTGGCCAGAATGCTCGCGATCACGATCAGCAAGCTCGGCAATGGATGGATCTATCCCATCCTCGCAGCGGCGATCTTCTCCCTCGCCGGGCGCGACGCCTGGCCGGTGATCGCGCTCGGCGGACTCAACGCCGCGCTGCTGCACACGCTGTTTCCGATCATCAAGAAGCGCATCGGACGCAAGCGTCCGTTTCACGTCGATCCGCGGCTGACGTCGCTGCTGAAGATACTCGACGAGCATTCCTTTCCCAGCGGACATATGATGACGCTCAGCGGCGTGCTCGCGCCCATCGTTCTCGCTTGGCCTTCGGCCGCCGCTTCCGCCGCTGCGCTCGTGCTGTCGATGGCGTGGTCGCGCATCGCAACGGCGCATCACTATCCCAGCGATGTGCTCGGCGGGCTGACGATGGGAGTCGCCATGGGCTATCCGCTATCGGCCTGCATCCTCGGCCATTGGTGATCGCTGGCCGAGCGCGGCGAGCGCGCGCTCCAACGAGCCTTTCTCCTCCTGCGCGTAAATCGCCATCGCATCGGCGACCTTGGTTCCGAGAGCATGCTCGAACGCTTCGCGATTGGCCGAAGCCGATAGCTCGCGGCGTCCGCCTTCTCCGAGATTGGACTGAAAGATTCCCGCGGCGCTCACCGGCAGAAAATCTTCATAGGTGATCGGCTCCGCGATGAGCGCGCCGTCGCGCAGCAAAGTCTCGACATCGCCAACGCCGGACGTCGGCGCGCCCCGATTCTCGCCGGGCGCATAGCGGAAGAAGGCGAGTCCCTGCGCGCGCAACGTCGCCGCGTCATCGGGGAAAGCGGCGAAACGGTTTTTCAGCTCGGCCCTGTAATCGGCCGTCGCGCCATCTCGGGACGAATTGGCGGCGAGCGTCTCGGCGAGCAATCTGTCATAGAGCGCGCGCCCTGCTGCGGTGAGCGCGGCGCCACGCTGCTCGATCTCGCCGAAGCGCGCGCGATGCTCGCCGCGCGCCTCGTCGTGTCCCGCAAAGCGCACGGGCTCGGCGATGGCCTTGAAGCTCGTCTGGCGCAGCAATATCGGGAACCGGCGTTGCGGCGGGCCTTCGACGATTGACTTCGGATCGAGCCCGCGCTCTGCGAGCGCCTTCTGCGCGGCGTCTATGTCGAGCGTCGGCAGCGTCAGATGATTGATATGCGGGCCGTGGAAGCAGACGACGTCGGCGACGAGCGGATGCGCCTTGCGATAGGCCTCATAGAGGCCGGCGGTGACGGTGGCCTCGCCGCGCCAGCGGAACGTTTGCAGCGCCTCATGCACGAACTCGATCGCCAGCGCTTCGCCGAGCCCGCCATTGGCCTCGAAAATCTCGATGAGATGCAGGCAGCGCGGCGTGAAGATGCGTCGACGCGCGAGAATCTCCTGCGCCTCGCGACGCAGGTCCTCACCCTCGATCAGCTCGGGACGCAGCAGCGAGGTGAAGATGCGGAAAGGGCAGCGCCTGATCGACTCCGCTTCGACAGGCCGAAAGCAGGTGGAATGCACCGGCACGCCGGCGGGCGTGAGGTCGTAATAGCCGACCGGATACATGCCCATGACGGCGAAGAGCCGCCGCAGCCCCGCCAGCTCCTCCGGCCGTCCGACGCGAATGGCGCCATGGCGCTCGACTCCGATGAGATCGAAAGCGCCGGAGCGGCGCAGCCGCGCCTCCAGCGCGGGATCGCGCGCCAGCGTTTCGCCGTCGATCTCTCCGACGATGCGCGTCATCTCCTGATAGCGCGGCACCTCGTCGCGATACATTTGCGTCATCGCCGCGGAGAAGATCGAGCGGATCGTATCGGCGGAAACATGGGTCTCGGTCATATCGGACTCCTCGAGGTCGATCGACGTAAGGATCACACGTCGAAGACGACGCCCTGCGCGAGCGGCAGAGCGCTCGAATAATTGATCGTGTTGGTGGCGCGGCGCATATAGGCCTTCCAGGAATCGGAGCCCGCCTCGCGGCCGCCGCCGGTCTCCTTCTCGCCGCCGAATGCGCCGCCGATCTCGGCGCCGGAAGGGCCGATATTCACATTGGCGATGCCGCAATCGGAGCCTTCCGCCGAGAGGAAACGCTCCGCCTCGCGCAGATCGGTCGTGAAGATCGACGACGCCAGGCCATGGCTCACATCGTTCTGCATATGCAGCGCATCGCCGAGATCGCGATATTTCATCGCATAGAGAATAGGCGCGAATGTCTCGCGGCGCGAGACCGGCGCCGGCTCGGCCAGCTCCACCAGCGCCGGCCGCGCGTAATAAGCATCCGGCCGCTCCTGCGCGAACAGGCGTTGGCCGCCGTAGATTTTGCCGCCGATCGAGGCCGCTTCATCCAGAGCATGACGCATGGCGCGATAGGAATCGCCGTCGATGAGCGGGCCGATGAGCGTCTTGCCCTCACGCGGATCGCCGACCGGCGCCGAGGCATAGGCGAGCGAGAGCCTTCCGATCAGCTGATCATAAACGGATTCGTGCACGATGAGGCGGCGCAGCGTGGTGCAGCGCTGCCCGGCCGTGCCCATGGCCGCGAAGGCGATGGCGCGCACAGCGAGATCGAGCGGCGCGGACGGACAGACGATGGCGGCGTTATTGCCGCCGAGCTCGAGAATGGAGCGCGCGAAGCGCTGCGCGAGCCGCGGCCCGACAGCGCGCCCCATTGCGGTGGAGCCGGTCGCCGAGACGAGCGCGACGCGGCGATCGTCGACGAGCCTCTCGCCGAGCTCGCGCCCGCCGATGACGAGGGCCGAGAGTCCTTTCGGCGCCTCGCCGAAACGCGCCAGCGCGCGCTCGAACAGCGCATGTGTGGCGAGCGCCGTCAGCGGCGTTTTTTCCGAAGGCTTCCACACCAGCGCATCGCCGCAGACGAGCGCTATGGCGGCGTTCCAGGCCCAGACGGCGACCGGGAAATTGAAGCTGGTGATGATTCCGACGACGCCGAGCGGATGCCATGTCTCCATCATGCGATGGCCGGGGCGCTCCGTCGCTATCGTGAGGCCGTAGAGCTGGCGCGACAGGCCGACGGCATAGTCGCATATATCGATCATCTCCTGCACTTCGCCGCGCGCTTCGGAGACGATCTTGCCGGCTTCTATGGTGATGAGCTCGGCGAGCTCATTCTTCGCCGCGCGCAATTCCTCGCCGAAGAGGCGAACCAATTCGCCACGCCGCGGCGCCGGAATATTGCGCCATTTGCGATAGGCGGCGTCGGCCTCGCCGATCGCCAAATCTAAAGCATTGCTGTCTTTTGTTTTTGCTCTGGCGATGACTTCGCCGGTAATCGGCGTTCGCACTTGCAAATTCCCATCGCGGAATAGCGCAGACGGAACAGTAATACGAAAGAGCAGCTCCTCAGCTCTCGCTGCGATATCGTTGGTTGTTGCACATGATTCCATAGCTGTGCTTCCCATCTCGCCGTTTTGCTGCTTTATTTGTCTCGCAAATACCCCGTGTTCGATGTATTTGCAACGCGAACGTCGGAGCGGCGTAACGACGCGCTCCACGAGAAAATGGCTCGCAGAGGCGTCGTGTCCCGTGAGCCGCCGATCGCCCGCACTGATGCAAATCGTCGAGGCGACGCCCACCTAACGAACCAGCGAGGTCATTCGTTCATGAACGCCAACGTCAAGTCCGTCGACAATCCGCATCGCGCTCGCAATTATGCGCCGCTTCCGGTTACGCTCTCGCGCGGCGAAGGCGCCTTTCTGTTCGATGTGAACGGTCGCCGTTATGTCGATATGATGAGCGCCTATTCCGCCGTCAGCCACGGTCATGCGCATCCGCGCATTCTGAAAGTCCTCACGGAGCAGGCGCAGCGTCTCGCGGTTCCGTCGCGCGCCTATTACGACGATCGCCTCGACGATTTCCTCACCGAGCTGTGCAATCTCACTGGCCTCGACGTCGCGCTGCCGATGAACACCGGCGCCGAGGCGGTGGAGACGGCGATCAAGGCGGCGCGCCGCTTCGGCCGCCGCGTGCGCGGCTTGAAGAATCCCGAGATCATCGTCGCCAAGGGCAATTTCCACGGCCGCACGACGACCATCGTCGGCTTCTCGTCGGAGCCGTCCTATCGCGACGATTTCGGTCCCTATGGCGGCGGCTTCCGCGCGGTTCCCTATGGCGATCTCGCGGCGACGGAAGCGGCGATCGGACCGGACACGGTCGCGATAATGGTCGAGCCCGTGCAGGGCGAGGCGGGCGTCATCGTTCCGCCGGTCGGCTGGCTCTCCGGCCTGCGCAAGCTCTGCGACGCGCGCGGCCTGCTACTCATCGTGGACGAGGTGCAGGCGGGCCTCGGGCGCACCGGCGCCTGGTTCGCGTTCCAGCACGAGAATGTGAAGCCGGATGGCGTGATGCTGGGCAAGGCGCTCGGCGGCGGCGTGCTGCCGGTTTCCGCTTTCGTCGGCACGCGCGCGCTGATGGATATGTTCACGCCCGGCTCGCATGGCTCGACCTTCGGCGGCAACACGCTGGCCGCGGCGGTGGGGCTCGAGGCGCTGCATGTGATGCGCGACGAGAAGCTCGTCGAGCGCAGCGCGAGCCTGGGCGAGCATATGCTGCGCCGTCTGCGCAACATCGACAGTCCCGCGCTGCGCGACGTGCGCGGCAAGGGCCTTTGGGCCGGCGCCGAGATCGATCCGCGCTACGCCACCGGCCGCGAGGTCTGCGAGATGCTGTGCGACAAGGGCGTGCTCTCCACCGTGACGCATCACAGCGTCGTGCGCCTGTCGCCGCCGCTCGTCATCGCGCGCGAGGATTTGGATTGGGCGCTCGATCGCTTCGAGGAGACGCTCGCCGAATTGGTCGAGCGCGCGCGTCCGGCCAAGCGCGCTCTGGCGAGCTGATCGCCGCCTGTCATCATTGCGGCGCCGAGACGGAGCAGTCTCGGCGCCGTCTTCATGCCGGGAAACGAAAGAACTCGCGATAACGAAAGGACTCGAGATGACGCAGCCGCATCCCATGTTCGAGCCCGCTCGCGCGCCGCGCGAAGAGCGGCGCCAACGCGTGCTGATGTGCGCGCCGGATGATTTCGATGTGCGCTATGTCATCAATCCCTGGATGGAGCATCAGATCGGCCGCACCACGCGCACGCTCGCGCGAGAGCAATGGCAAAATTTGCGCGCGTTCGTCGCTAAGAATGCCGAGGTGGAGCTGATCACGCCGGCGGCGGGCCTGCCGGATATGGTGTTCACCGCCAACGCCGGCTTCGTGCTCGGAGACATCGCCGTCGTCAGCCGCTTTCGCGCCGAGGAACGGCGGCCGGAGGAGCCCTTGTTTCGCGCCTTCTTCGAGGCGCGCGGCTTGCGCGTCGCGGCCTGGCCCGAGCATCTGCCCTTCGAGGGCGCAGGCGACGCGCTCATCGATCGAGGCGCCGATGTCGTCTGGTGCGGCCATGGCATGCGCTCGGCCGATGAGGCGCCGGCGACGCTGGAGCGCATCATCGGACGGCGCGTGATCGCGCTGAAGCTCGTCGATCCGCGCTTCTATCATCTCGATACATGCTGCTGCCCGCTGGCCGGGGGCTATCTTCTCTATTATTCGCCGGCTTTCGACGCCGCCTCGCGCGAGGCGATCGAGGCGATCGTTCCGCGCGAGAAGCGCATAGAGATCGACGAAGCAGATGCGATGCGCTTTGCCTGCAACGCCGTCGATCTCGATAGCGGTCTCGCGATGAACGACGCCTCGCCGCAGCTGCAGCAGCGCTTGCGCGCGGCGGGCTTCGCGCCCATCGTCACGCCGCTCTCGGAGTTCATGAAGGCAGGCGGCGCCGCCAAATGCCTCACGCTGAAGCTTTCAGAGGACTAACCTTCTCGCCGCGCGGAATGGTCATGGTGAATGTCGCGCCGGCGCCGAGTTGCGAATCGGCCTCTATGCGCCAGCCGTGACGCTCGCATGTGGATTTGCACAGAGCGAGGCCGACGCCTGTGCCGGGATATTGCGCGAAGCTGTGAAGCCGACGCAGCGGCTCGAATATCACCTCGGCATATTTCGGCTCGAAGCCAATGCCATCGTCGGCGACCGAAAGCGCGAGCTCCGGCTCCCGCCGAAGGAAGAAGCGAATATTCGGCGCGCGGCCGGGCTTGCGATATTTGATCGCATTGGAGAGCAGGCTCGAGAGGCAGCGCTCGAATTGCGGCTTGTCGGCCTCGATCAGCACGCCGGGCGGAACCGTTACGGCGATTTGCGCCTGCGTCTGCCGGATCAGCTCGGAGAAATCGGAGACGACGGCCTCTATCTCGTCGCGAATGTCCAGCGTCTCCAGCCGCGGCGGCGTCGAGACCTGCCGCGAGAAGGCGAGCAGCCCGTCGACCAGTTGGCGCGCGCGCAGCGCCGAGGCCCGCGCCACCTCGCTCGCATGCGCGGCCTCGCCAAAATCGCCCTTGGCGATCGAAGCCGTGATAATATCCGCGAAGGCGGCGATCTTGCGCAGCGGCTCCTGCAGATCATGCGAGGCGATATAGGCGAAGCGCGCCAGACGCTCATTGGCGAGCTGAAGCTCATCGGCGCGCTCGACGAGCTGACGCTCGATCTCCTTGTGATGCGAGATATCGAACACCGTCACGGCGACGTATAGTCGTCCGTCCTCGCGGATCGGCGCGAGGCCGAGATGAATGGGAAATTCGACGCCCGATTTCTTGCGCGCGCGAAGATCCTCGTCGACGCCGAGCAGAATGCGGCGCGGCGCCTTGTAATACTCCTCACGCAGGCCTGGGTGACGGACGCGCACGTCATCCGGCAGCAGCATATCGACGGTGCGGCCGACGAGCTCCTCGGCCGAATAGCCGAACATGTCCTCGGTCGCCCGATTGACATAGAGAATGCGATCGTCGGCGATCAGAAAGCGCGCGGCGAAGGCCGATTCGACGATCATCTTCAGCTGTGCGGGCGTCGCATGCATTGGCGCTGACCATGCGCTGTTCCTTCGGCGCCTCTATATGGGGAGCGCGTCACGTCACGCGAGAGGGGTGCGGCTTTTGGCCGTCGATCAAAGCCTTCAGCGCGTCGAGATCGATCGGCTTGACGAGATGGAAATCGAATCCGGCGGCCTCGCAGAGACGCCGCACATCATCGCCGCCGGAGCCGGTGGAGGCGATGAGGAGAAGGTCGCGCCCCTCCGGCGCGGCGCGCAGCCGGCGCGCCGTCTCGTAGCCGTCCATGATCGGAAGGCCGAGATCGAGCAGAGCGACATCGGGCTTGAAGCTCTGCGCCAGCTCGAGCGCGCGCATTCCGTCGCTGGCGACGCCGACCTCATAGTTCTCGAGACGCAGCAGCTCCGCCATGGCCTCGCACACGGCGGCGTCATCGTCGACGATCATGACCTTGCGCCGCGCCGTCTTTGTCTCCTGCGGCGCAGAGCGCGCGCTGTCCAGCACATCGCGCACCTTGCGCGCCAGCCGATCGATCGAATAGGGCTTCACGATCAGCTCGACGCCGGGATCGAGCACGCCATTATGGACGACGGCGTTGGGCGTGTAGCCGGTGGTGAAGAGAATCTTCAGATCGGGCCGGCGCTTCCACGCCTCCTCGGCGAGCTTGCGGCCATTGGTGTCGGGCATCACCACATCGGTGAACAGCAGCGAAATATTCGGGTTCACCTCGAGCTGGCGCAGCGCGGCGGCGGCGCTCTCCGCGGCGAGCACATTATAGCCGAGCTCGGCGAGCGTGTCGGCGGTGAGATCGCGCACGCGCACATCGTCCTCGACGATGAGGATCGTCTCGCTCTTCTCGCTGCGCGGCGCGGTGCGCGAGGGGGGCGTGGCTGTGGTCGTCGCGCTGACCGGGCCGTGATGGCGCGGCAGATAGAGCTTGACCGTCGTGCCGAGCCCCGGCTCCGAATAGATGCGGACATGCCCGCCCGACTGGCGCACGAAGCCATAGACCTGGCTGAGGCCGAGCCCCGTGCCGCGCCCCGCGGGCTTGGTGGTGAAGAAAGGATCGAAAGCGCGCGCGACCGTCTCGCGGCTCATGCCGGTTCCGGTGTCGGTGACGGCGATCAGCACATATTGGCCGGAGGGTATTCCCACCTCGCGCGCGGCGTATTCCTCGTCGAGATAGGCGTTGCTCGTCTCTATGGTGAGCGCCCCGCCCTGGGGCATGGCGTCGCGCGCATTGAGCGCGAGATTGAGGATCGTCGTCTCGAGCTGGCTCGTATCCGCATAGGCGCGCCATAGGCCGCCGGCGAAGACCGCCTCGAGCCGCACATCCTCTCCCAGCGTGCGGCGCAGCATCTCGGCCATGGACGAGACCATCTTATTGGGGTCGATCGGCTCGGGCGCGAGCGGCTGGCGACGCGAGAAGGCGAGCAGCCGATGCGTCAGCGTCGCCGCATGCTCGGCGCCTTCCAGCGCGCTGTCGAGATAGCGCAGCGTCTCCGCCGGATCGGTGGCGTGCCGCCGCTTGGCGAGATTGACGCTGCCGATGACGACGGCGAGCATATTGTTGAAATCATGCGCGAGGCCGCCGGTGAGCTGGCCGATCGCCTCCATCTTCTGCGATTGCCGCAATTGCTCGGCGAGCTGCTCGCGCTGCGCCGCCTCGGTGGAGAGCGCGGCGTTCGCGTCGCGCAGCTCCGATTGCGCCGAGGCGATCTCCGCGAGCCGGCCGCGCAGCAGAGCGATGGTCGCCGCGCCGATGAGAATTGTGATGGAGATGGCGAGCGCCGCGCCGGCGCGCAGCAGCGAGCCATTCGTCTCGACGGCGCGCGATTGCGAATCGATCAGCTGCTGCTGGCGGGCGCTCTTGTCGTCCAGGCCGACGCGCAGCTCCTCCATGAAGGCCTTGCCGGAGCCGGCGCGCACGATCGCCACCGCGTCCTCATGGCGGCCGGCCGCCTGCAGCTCCACGGTCTTGGCCATTTCGGCGAGCTTCTCATTGGCGAGCGCGCGCTGCGCCTCCAGCGCATTTCGCTCCTCGCCCGGCGCGCTCGCCCGCTGCAGAGCGTCGAAATCCGCGTTCACCCGCGCCTTGGCGGCGTCGAAAGGCGCGAGATAGGCCGCGTCATTGGTCAGCAAATAGCCGCGCTGCGCGGATTCCGCCTCTGTGAGTCGATCGAATATGCTGTGATGAATCCGCCTTTCACCCATGAGCTGCCGCACGTCGCGATAATCGGTGGCCTGCTTGCCGACGAAGGCGAAGGCGGCGAACAAGGAGGCGGCGAGAACGGCGAAGCCGGCATAGAGAAACGACGACGTGTCGATGAATTTGCTGCGCATGAACATCCTCTCGGCGCAATGGCGGGTCGTCCGCTCGTCACGAGCGGCTTCATCCCGTCCGGCCCGAAATGTGGCTGAAGCCGCCGCGCGCTTGTCCTGGCGCAGCGAAATTCCCAAATCTCATGGTTGGCGCGCGGCAAGATCGCCGCTAGCCTGACCTCCTCCCAGGGCTCGCTCTCCTCACGGCCATGCATCTGTCGCACCTTTTTCATCCGGCGGTTACGGCATGGTTCGCCGATCATTTCCGCAATGCGACGCCCGCGCAAGCGGAAGCTTGGCCCCAAATCAAATCCGGCCGAAATATCCTGATCGCCGCGCCCACCGGCTCCGGCAAGACGCTGGCGGCCTTTCTGGCGGCGATCGACGATCTCATCCGCCAGGGCCTCGCCGGGACGCTGCCGGACGAAACCCGCATCGTCTATGTTTCGCCGCTCAAGGCGCTGTCCAACGACGTCAGCCGCAACCTCGAGGCTCCGCTCGCCGGCGTGCGCGAAAAGCTGAGACAGGCCGAACTGCCGGACGTGGATATTCGCGTGGTCGTGCGCACCGGCGACACGCCCTCGGCCGAGCGCGAGCGAATGCGCAAGCGCCCGCCCCATATTCTCGTGACCACTCCCGAATCGCTCTATGTGCTGCTCGGCTCCGAATCGGGCCGCAAGGCGCTCTCGACGACGCGCGCCATCATCGTGGACGAGATTCACGCCGTCGCGCCCAATAAGCGCGGGGCGCATCTTGCGCTCTCGCTGGAGCGGCTCGCCGCGCTCTGCGGCGATAGTCTCCAGCGCATCGGCCTCTCCGCCACGCAGAATCCCATTTCCTCGGTGGCGCATTTTCTGGTCGGCGCGGGATCGGATGCGACGCCGGCGCGCGAGCCGGGGATAGTCGATTCCGGGCATCATCGCGCCCGCGATCTCGCCATAGAGGTTCCCGGCGCGCCGCTCGAGGCGGTGATGTCGGCGGAGGTCTGGGCCCACGTCTACGACCGGCTCGCCGAGTTGATCGCCGAGCATCGCACCACGCTGGTCTTCGTGAACACGCGCCGCCTCGCCGAGCGCATCGCGCGGGAGTTGTCGGACCGTCTCGGCGAGGAGGCCGTCACCTCGCATCACGGCAGCATGGCGAAGGAGCATCGCCTGCTCGCCGAGCAAAGGCTGAAGCGCGGCGAGCTGAAAGCGCTCGTCGCGACCGCCTCGCTGGAGCTCGGCATCGATATCGGCGATGTGACGCTGGTCTGCCAGATCGCCTCGCCGCGCTCCATAGCGAGCTTTCTGCAGCGCGTGGGACGTTCCGGCCATGTCGTCGGCGGCCTGCCCAAGGGGCGGCTGTTTCCCTTGTCGCGCGACGATCTCGTCGAATGCGCGGCGCTGCTCGACAGCGTGCGGCGCGGCGAATTGGATCGGCTGACGATTCCGCATCGCCCGCTCGATGTGCTGGCCCAGCAGATCGTCGCCGAGGTGGCGGCGCAGGAATGGGGCGAGGCCGAGCTCTATGAGCGCTTCAAGCGCGCCTGGCCCTATCGCGCATTGGAGCGCGCCGAATTCGACGATGTGGTGAAAATGCTCGCCGAGGGCTATGCGACGCGGCGCGGCAGGCGCGGCGCGCTGCTGCATCATGATGCGGTCAACCACATTCTGCGCGAGCGGCGCGGGGCGCGCATGACGGCGCTGACCTCCGGCGGCGCCATCCCCGAGACCGCCGATTATCAAGTTCTGCTGGAGCCGGAGAATCACATCGTCGGCACGGTGCATGAGGATTTCGCTGTCGAGAGCATGGCCGGCGACATCTTCCAGCTCGGCAACGCCTCCTATCGCGTGCAGCGTGTGGAGCGCGGCACATTGCGCGTCGAGGATGCGCAAGGCCAGCCGCCGACCATTCCCTTCTGGCTCGGCGAGGCGCCGGCGCGCGCCGATGAGCTGTCCCTCTCCGTCTCGCGCCTGCGCGGCGAGATCGCCGAGCGGCTGCGTCGAGACTCTAGCGGCGGCGAGGCGCAACGCTGGCTGATGGAGGAGGCAGGCGTCGCGCCGCCCGCCGCGGAGCAGCTGGTCGAATATCTCGCCGGCGCGCTCGGCGCCTTCGGCGGCGTGCTGCCGACGCAGGACACTGTGGTGCTGGAGCGCTTCTTCGACGAGGCCGGCGGCATGCAGCTCGTCGTGCATTCGCCTTTCGGCGGGCGCATCAATCGCGCCTTCGGCCTCGCGCTGCGCAAGCGCTTCTGCCGCAAATTCAACTTCGAGCTTCAGGCCGCGGCGACGGAAGACAATATCCTGCTCTCGCTCACCACGGCGCATAGCTTCGAGCTGGCCGAGGTGGCGAAATATCTCCACTCCAACAGCGTGCGCGGCGTGCTGGTGCAGGCGATGCTCGCCGCGCCAATGTTCATGACGCGCTGGCGCTGGACCGCGGGAATCTCGCTCGCTCTGCCGCGTTTCCAGGGCGGCAAGAAAACGCCGCCGCAATTTCTGCGCATGCAGGCGGAGGATTTGGTCGCCGCCGTCTTTCCCGATCAGATCGCCTGCGCCGAAAATCTCGCCGGCGAGCGCGAGGTTCCCGACCATCCGCTGACCAATCAAACGATTTGGGACTGCCTGCACGAGGCGATGGACATCGAAGGACTGGAGCGCCTGCTGCGGCGCATGGAGTCGGGCGAGGTGCGCGTCGTCGCCTGCGATCTCACCCAGCCTTCGCCGCTGGCGCTAGAAGTGCTCTCCGCGCGGCCTTACGCTTTCCTCGATGACGCCCCGCTCGAGGAGCGCCGCGCGCAGGCCGTGATGGCGCGCCGCTGGCAGGACCCGCAGAGCGCCTCCGATCTCGGCCGGCTGGACGAGGAGGCGATCGAGCGCGTGAAGTCGGAAGCCTGGCCCGAGCCCATCGACCCGGAGGAGCTGCATGACGCGCTGCTGTGGATCGGTTGCCTAACCGAGGCGGAGGTCGCCGCCGCGCCGGACTGGGCGGGCTGGCTCGAGGCGCTGGCCAAGCAAAAGCGCGCGACGCGTTTCGAGACTGGGCAGGCGGCCTTTTGGGTGGCGGCCGAGCGGCTGACGCAATTTCACGCGCTCTGGCCCAAGGCGCGGCTGGCGCCGAAGATTTCGCCGCCCGAGAGCGAGGCGCCGGCGCTATGGTCCGCCGAGCAGGCGCTGATCGAGATTTTGCGTGGCCGGCTCGAGGGGCTGGGTCCGATCACGCAAACGGGGCTCGCCGCAGCGCTCGGCCTCGAGCCCGCGAGCCTCGCGACCGCGCTCGTCGCGCTGGAGGCGGAAGGCACGATCATGCGCGGGCGTTTCCTGCCCGGTGCCAATGACGAGCAATGGTGCGACCGCCGCCTGCTCGCCCGCATCCATCATTACACGATCAAGCGCCTGCGCGCCGAGATCGAGCCGGTGGCGGCGCGCGACTTCCTGCGCTTTCTCTTCGATTGGCAGCATGTCGCCGAGGACGCTCGGCTGAAAGGTCCGGAGGCGCTGCCCGCCGCGCTCTCAGGCCTCGAAGGATATGAGGCGCCGGCGGGCGCCTGGGAGACGGAAATTCTCCCCGCACGCCTCTCCGATTACGAGACCGGATATCTCGATTCGCTCTGCCTCTCGGGCCGCATCGCCTGGGCGCGGCTGACGCCGCCCGCCGCCGCCAAGGGCGCCCGCGCCGTCTCGCCGATCAAAAGCTCGCCGGTGGCCCTTTTGGAGCGGCGACGGCTCGGCGATTGGACCTCGATCGCCACGCCCACCGAGCCGCCGGCGCTGAGCGGCCGCGCGCAATTGGCGCTCGAGACGCTACGCGCCGAGGGGGCGCTGTTCTTCGAGGAGCTGGTCGACGCCTCGCGCCTGCTGCGCTCGGAGCTGGAGACGGCGCTCGGCGAGCTGGCGGCGCTCGGCCTCGTCACCTCGGATAGTTTCGGCGGGCTGCGCGCGCTGCTCGTGCCTTCCGAGAAGCGCAAGCCTTTCGAAGGCGCGCGGCGGCGCGGCAAGGTGCTCTCCTTCGGCATGGAGAGCGCCGGCCGCTGGTCGCTCATTCGCCGGGCCTATGCGGCGCCCGGCTCGCAAGCGCGTCACGCTTGCGTGGAGCATATAGCGCAGGCGTTGCTGCGCCGCTATGGCGTCGTCTTCTGGCGGCTTTTGGCGCGCGAAGGCGGCTGGCTGCCGCCCTGGCGCGATCTGCTGCGCGTCTATCGACGGCTCGAGGCGCGCGGCGAAATTCGCGGCGGGCGTTTCGTCGCCGGCTTTTCCGGCGAGCAATATGCGCTGCCGGACGCCGTCGGCCTGCTGCGCGAGATTCGCCGCCGGCCGGCCGACGGGCGATATGTGTCGCTGTCGGCGGCCGATCCGCTCAATCTCATCGGCGTGCTGACTCCGGGCGGCAAGCTCGCTGCGCTCACCGGCAATCGCCTGCTGTTTCGTGACGGATTGCCGATCGCCGCGCTCGCCGGCGGCAAGATCGAGTTTCTGACGAGCGTCGACGAGGCGACGCGCTGGGAGGCGGAAAAGCGCCTCATCCGCTCGGCGGCGCGTGGGCAGCTCGCCGATCTGGCGTGATCACGTCTTCTCGCCATAGCGCATCACGCGCACTTTCTCGAGCGTGACCAGCCCACCGCTCATCATCGCGTCGAGCGTCGGCAGAAAGGCGTCGATCTTCTCCTCCTCGTCGACGATCTCTATGACAATGGGAAGATCTTCCGAGAGGCTCAATATCTTCGTCGTGCGCAGCCGGCTGTTATGGCCGAATCCTACAGGACCGCGCAGCACGGTGGCGCCGGCGAGATGCAGCGCGCGCGCCGTCCGCACGATCGCCTCATGCAACGGCCGCCCTTCGAATTTCTCGTCCTCGCCGATGAAGATGCGCAGCAGAGTCGCGTCTCGAGGCAATTGCATCGTCAGGCTCCTTTCAACGCGTTGAGATGAGCGGCGGCGACATGTCCGAGCCAGACCGCGAAAAGGCAGAGCCCGAAGGACAGGCCGATATTGGCGAGCGCGGCGAAGGCCTCGCCGCCGCGCGCCAGATTGAGCGTCTGCAGGCCGAAGGAGGAGAAGGTCGTATAGCCCCCGCATAGGCCGATCATCACGAATTGGCGCGTCTGCGTGTCGACGAAGAGACGGCCGTCCCCCGGCGCCGTGAGCGTCGCGAAAAAGCCGATCGCGAAACAGCCGGAGACATTCACGATCAGCGTGCCCCAGGGAAAGGCCTCGCCGAAGCAGCGGGAAACGACTCCAGAGAGCCAATAACGCGCGACGCCGCCGATCGCGCTGCCGATCATGATGAGAACATAGATCATCTCGAGCCTTTGCCGGTAGGGGCTTCGCGCGAGGCCGATCGCGGCCTCGCGCGTTGCAGAGCTTTATTGGGCGGTCTCTTTGCTCGCTTCCTCGAGATGCGAGAGCGCTTCCTTCGCCTGCTTGGTCGCGGCTTCGGTGTGATTCGCCTGCCCCTCCTCTATCGCCGCCTTTATATGGACGATCGCCTCGGCCATGTGCGGATTGGGCTTGAACTTCTGAAGGCCCTCGGCTTTCTCGAGCGCGAGATCGGCGTGATAGGAGAGCAGGCCGGCGTCATGCAGCTTGCCGCCCTGGGTGATCGCTTCATTGACGTGATAGATCGCCTGGTCCAGCCGGTCGTCGGCGCGAGCGAGCGTCGGCCCGATGAGCGCCGCGAGGCCGAGGCTGGCGGCGAGCCCGAATTTGCGAATTTTCATTTCACTCTCCTCATTTCGACCGTTGCGGTCGGCGTTTCGGATTCGATTTTTCGTCGCCGGCCGCGCCGACGCGGCGCAGCCGGTGAACGCGGTCATTCGAATCTCATTGGATTGGCCGTGACCGCCCGGCCGAGGGCGCGCGCCTCTGCGCGACGAAGCTCGATCGAAAGCGCGGCGACGATGCGCGCGCATTCGACGGATCGGATTTGGCGAAACGGAAAAGCCGCGGCGATCGGACTCATGACGCACTCCTGCCGAGCGAATAGATCGCTCTCTCCGATGATCGGTCGATCATCGGACATAAGCAGGAGTCATCAGCCTTTGCGGCGGTTGAAGGGGGACCCCATCCCCCGGCCGCACGCGCGAGCGGCGGCCTCGGCGAAATTGGTATCTGAGCGATGAGACAGCGTCAAGAACGGGCTGGAGCCGAGCCGTCTAGAGCTCGTCGATCGAAGCGCGGCCGCCGGCGGCAATGTCGAAAGCGCTTGCGCGGACTGGTTCTGATGGCTGAAAAGAATTCATGCGTCTCCGATCCGACTTTTTCGTCTCCGCCCTCATCCGCCGCGCCGAGACGGCCGGCTCCGTCGCCATGCTACGCCGCCGCGGCTCCGAGGAGGCCGGCGCGATCTTCGTGAAGATCGACAGGCTGGATGGACGCGCGGCGCTGCTCGGGCCAGCGCCGCAGAGCGTGGATTTGCCGGAAGGCGTCGATCGCCTGTTCGCGCGTCTGCACGCCGACGAATGGGTGACGCCGCTCGAGGCCGAGGAACGCGCCCGCAAGGAGATCGCCTTCGACCCCGATCTGTGGCTGGTCGAGATCGAGGATCGCGAGGGCAAGAGCTTCGTCGATATCGCCTCTTAGAGTGTTTTCGAGCGAAGTGGGAACCGTTTCGAGCTGAAACGGACGACTCTAGATCGCTCGAGCGTGAGCCGCGCGGTATTTTTCCCAGCCGGCGGCGCGCAGGCGGCAGGCCGGACATTCGCCGCATCCATGGCCCCAGTCGAAACGCTTGCCGCGCTCGCCGAGATAGCAGGTGTGGCTCTCCTCGAGGATGAGCCGCACCAGCGGCTCGCCGCCCAGCTCCTCGGCGAGCTTCCAGGTCGCGGCCTTGTCGATCCACATCAGCGGCGTGAGGATTTCGAGCTTACGATCCATGCCGAGCGTCAGCGCCGTCTCCACCGCGCGGATCGTCGCGTCGCGGCAATCGGGATAGCCGGAAAAATCCGTCTCGCACATGCCGCCGACGAGACTGCCGATCCCGCGCCGATAGGCGAGCGCCGCGGCGAAGGTGAGGAACAGAATATTGCGCCCCGGCACGAAAGTGTTCGGCAGGCCCGAGGCGTCGAAGGCGATCTCCGCCTCGCGCGTCAACGCCGTGTCGGAGATGGCGCCGAGCGCTTCGATCGAGATGGTGTGATCCTCGCCGAGCCGCTCCGCCCACAGCGGCGAGATGCGCGCCAGTCCCTCCCGCAGCACGCCGCGTTGCTCGAGCTCGACGCGATGGCGCTGGCCATAGTCGAAGCCGACCGTCTCGACGCGCGCGAAGCGCGAGAGCGCGAAAGCGAGGCAGGTGGCGGAGTCCTGCCCGCCGGAGAAGAGGACGAGGGCGGAGTCGGCGGAGGAGAGTATCGCAGGGTCGGCGTCAGTCATGGCGGAACTCATTTCCTCGCTTCGATTGCCCCTCGTGCAAAGGGAGCGGATTATGCAATATTGGCGAAACAACGAAAGATGCCCAGATATATGGTAGCCCTGCCATCAGAAGACAACCACATGAAATCACAAGGATATACCGCCTTTCTACGGGCTGATCGCCCGTGGTAGAAGGAGTCGTGATGAGACAAGGTGACCGAGATGACTCGTACTTTCGGCAAAGTTCCGCAGAACGCTAGCTATCTGCTAAAGAAAGCAGAAGCCGCCCGGGCCTCGGGACGCAGAGAAGTCATCGAGCTACCGAGCCGCCGTAGCGAAGTTCTCCCGCAATTCGTCGGGCTGACATTCGGCGTCAGAACAGGTCACAAGCACGTCAGCGTTCTCGTAAGCGAGGATATGATCGGTCAGAAGTTCGGGGCTATCGTTCCACGACGCGCCCGCGGACACGCGAAATATCGGACACAACTCAAGGGAGAACCCGCGTCTCCGACCGCGCTCGGCTCGACGAGTCGCCCAATCGCTGAAAAAGCTTCGAATAGACGGACTATTGCCGCTTCGGCGTACACTCCGGGGCCGCGCGCCCGCGCGGTGTTGAGGGGCGTGGAGATCGCCCAAGACGATTTACGAAAGTCCGGCGGCGCCTACGACGTCGGTCAGGTGCGCCGGCTGCTGCACGGCGCATCTCGACAGGCCGTCGAATCCCTGATTAGCAATGGTCGCCTGCTCGTCGTCCCCGGCCCGAACAACGAAGCGCGCTTTCCTGCTGTGCAGTTCAAGGACGACGGTGGCCTCGTCGCCGGGCTGGGAGAAACACAAAGCGCGTTAGCGACGAAGAACGCCTTCGCGACCCTAAATTTCCTCGTCACCCCGGATAAACGCCTCGACGGCCGCAAACCCATCGACCTGCTGCGCGCCGGAGAGATCGAACGCGTCGTCGAAGCCGCGCGACGGGTCGGCGAGCAAGGAGCGTGAATGCTCCGCTTCCGCCGGCGAACATCCCGGATCGACGGCCCAATCTCGTCACTCTCGCTGCGAATGCGATTGTAGAGCGCTTTTTCACTGCAATGTTCGACTCGATCCATTTTGATCGAAGCCGCGACGGCCGCCTGAACGCTCCCGACGCCTCTTATGGCGTCTTGTATGTCGCCGAGAACCTTCGGGGCGCGTTTGCGGAGACCTTCCTGCGCGCGCCGGGCCGCACGCTGCTGCCGCTCGATCTGCTTCGTCGAAAAGCGCGCGTAAGGCTCAGGGTCACGCGCGAGTTGCGCTTGATCGAACTGCGCGGATATGGACTCGCGCGCGTCGGAGCAACCGCCGAGATCACGCATGGCGGGCTTCCCTATGACGCGCCGCAAGCGTGGTCCAAGGCGCTGCACGATCATCCGCTCATGGTCGACGGAATCGCCTATAGCGCGCGCCACGATGACGAAGCTCTCTGCTACGCTCTGTTCGACCGGGCGGCCGGCGACCTCGAAGAAATCGCGATAGAGCGCGATCTCGACCAGGATTGGTTCTGGGAGCTGGCCGAGCGCTACGGCGTCGGCCTCGCGCCCTGAACCCTCACGCCGCCGCATTCCTCCGCCGCTCGACGCTGGCGAATTGCGGGGCGTCGTCGTCGAATTTCGGCAGCGCGTTCATCACGCGCTCCGGCGGGAAGACGACGATCGCCTCCGTGCCTTCGCGCACTCTGGACTTCAGCTTGAACAGACCGCCGTGCAGATCGACGAGGCCCTTGACGATGGGCAGGCCGAGGCCGGTGCCCTCCTCCGCATTCTTTTGGGCCAGCGTGCCGCGGCCGAAGGAGGACATGACGACGGCGATCTCCTCCTCTGGAATGCCGGGACCCGTGTCGCGGATCGCCACATATTGCCCGCCGGCGCTGGTCCAGCCGATCTTGAGCGTCACCTGGCCGCCCTGCGGCGTGAATTTGATGGCGTTGGTCAAGAGGTTCAGCACGATCTGCCGCACCGCGCGCTCATCCGCCCAAATGCGCGGGAGATCGGGCTCCTTGGCCTCGATCATCTCTATGCCGCGCTTTTGCGCGCGAATGGTCAGCAGATGGCGGCAATCCTCGACGACGCCGGCGAGCGAGACGCTCTCCTCCTTCAGCTCGTAGCGGCCCGCCTCGACGCGCGAGAGATCGAGAATCTCGTTGATGAGCATGAGGAGATGCTGGCCGCTCGAATGAATGTCCTGCGAGTAGTCCTTATAGGCCGCCACGGCATGGACGCCGAACAGCTCGTTCTTCAGCACTTCCGAGAAGCCGAGAATGGCGTTGAGCGGCGTGCGCAGCTCATGGCTCATTGTGGCGAGGAAGCGCGATTTGGCGAGATTGGCCTCCTCGGCGCGGCGGCGCGCCTCGTCGGAATTGGCCTTGGCGTGCTCGAGCTCGCCGATGAGATCGTCCTTCTCGATACGGAAGAACAGGCTCTCGCGCGTCACATGATGGAAGCGCTTGGCCAGCACGACGAAGAAGACCTGCGCCGCGCCCACCAGCGCCAGCAGCGAGAGGCTCGTATCTTCGATCCCGTCTATGCGCAGGCAGACGACGATGGCGAGCGACATGGGCGTGATCGTCGCATAGACGGCGAAGGGTATGGTCGCCGTCACCATCGTGTTGAAGGCCGCCGCCAGCATCAGCATGGCGGTGACGAAAGCCTTGGCGTTGGGGTCGTTCGCCTGCAGCAGCAGCAGCGCCATCGCCGCCCAGACGAGGCCGTGCAGAAATTCCGCGGCGACGAATTTGCTGCGCCAGCCGACGACATTGATCTCGTCGTCCGAAAGACGCTCGAGCTTTTTGGCGAGGCCGTAGCACAGCAGCAGGCTGGAGAAGGCGAGCACGGTCCAGATGATGTCGAGCTCGCCCTCCATCCAATAGCGCGTGAGCGCCGCCACCATGGCGATGAGCGCCGTGGCCGGCACGGCGGAATGGATACGGGCGGAAGCGTAGGCGCGCAGCAGGCCGACGTCGCAGCCGCGATGGCCGGTGTCCGAGGTGGTGAGCTTCTCACGCGCCGCGCGCACCTCGGCGCTGCGGCGACGGCGCTCGGCGACGACGCGCGGATCCTTGCCCCGGCCTCGCTCGATCATCTCGGCGGTTATGTCATTCATGATACGCTGGACCCGCAAGCAACGAATTTCTCGCCTTCGAATGGCGACCCAATAAAGGGAAACGCCGTCACGACCCTTTCCAGAAGCCGAAATAATTCTCCGCAATCTAGGCGTCAGGTCGAGCGTCACTGATAATGGGGCGGAAACGTTAACGGGGGACTCACGACATTTGTCGAATTTGATGGAATGGTCCCGCGAGGGAACGCAAAAGTGACCTTTTCCACCGAAAGCGAAACCGCTCTGGCCGCGCTCGTCGCCGAGGTCGGCGCCTGCCGCATCTGCGTCGAGCGGCCGCAGGGCGCGCCTCTGCCGCATGAGCCGCGGCCGGTGCTGCGCGTCTCGCCGCGCGCGCGGCTGCTGATCGCCGGCCAGGCCCCCGGAATGCGCGTGCATCGCTCCGGCCTTCCCTTCGACGATCCGTCCGGCGACCGGCTGCGCGATTGGATGGGCGTCGACCGCGAGACCTTCTATGACGTCTCGCGCATCGGCGTCGCCGCCATGAGCTTCTGCTTTCCAGGCTATGACGCCCATGGCGGCGATCTGCCGCCGCGCCGGGAATGCGCGCCGCATTGGCGCGATGCGCTGTTTTCGGCGCTGCCGCGGGTGGAGACGATTCTGGCGGTCGGCAAATACGCGCAGGCCTATCATCTGCGCCGTCTCGGCGTCGCGCTACGCGCGAGCGCGAGCGTCGCCGAAACGGTCGGCCGCTGGCGGGAGCTTTCGGCGCTCACTCCAAAGATAATCCCGCTGCCGCATCCCTCCTGGCGCAACACGGGCTGGCTGAAGCGCAATCCCTGGTTCGCGGCGGAGCTCCTGCCGGTGGTGCGGGTGGAGGTCGCCCGGCTGGCCGGGGCGGACGGCCCGGGCGAGAGCGGAAGCTGCGCCGCTTTCGGCGGCGATATTGCTTCGCAGCGCGAAAGCTGATTAGTCCTGTCCCACTTACGAAGCTCCCGGGGATGAAGCGGGAATGAACCACTCACAACGGCCGCCGAAGCCGATCGGCGCGGCCGTCCCGGCGCCCACCGACGCCTCGCCCGCGGATCTCGATCCCACGGATTGGGAGGCGTTCCGCGCCGAGAGCCATCGCGCGCTCGACGCCATGATCGACCATCTCGCCACTCTGCGCGAGCGGCCGGTCTGGCGCGAGCCTTCAGCGGAGGCGCGCGAGCGCTTCCGGCGCCCGCTGCCGGCCGAGGGCCAGGGCCTTTCCGCCGCGCTGGAGGATTTCGAGCGCTTCATCCAGCCCTACGCCAATGGCAATATCCATCCGCTGTTCATGGGCTGGGCGCAGGGCGCCGGCACGCCCGTGGGCATGATCGCGGAAATGCTCGCGGCGGGGCTCAACTCCAATTGCGGCGGCCGCAATCACATCGCGCTCGACGTCGAGCGGCAGATCGCCGCCTGGATGGCGCAGGCTTTCGGCTTCCCTGCGGACGCCTCCGGCGTCTTCGTCACCGGCACGTCGATCGCCAATTTCCTGTCGCTGCTGGTCGCGCGCGAGCATGCGCTCGGCGAAAAGAATGTGCGCAAGAACGGGCTGAAGGCGCTCGAGGAGCAGCTCGTCGCCTATGCCTCGCGGGAGGCGCACAACTGCGTGCGGCAGGCCATGGAGCTGGCCGGCCTCGGCGCGCGCCATTTGCGGCTCATCGAGTCGGACGGCTCGCATTCGCTGCGCATCGACGAGCTGAAGCGGGCCATCGCCGAGGATCGCGCGGCGGGGCTGCATCCGTTTCTCGTCGTCGGCACGGCGGGCTCCGTCGATACCGGCGCGATCGACGATCTCGACGCGCTCGCCGACATAGCGAAGGCGGAAGATCTCTGGTTCCACATAGACGGCGCCTTCGGCGCGCTGGCCGTTCTCTCGCCGGCGCTGAAGCCTTTGGTGAAGGGTCTCGAGCGCGCCGATTCCATCGCCTTCGATTTCCACAAATGGCTGCATGTGCCCTATGACGCGGGCTTCTTCCTCGTCCGCGACCCGGAGGCGCATCGCCGCGCCTTCGCCGCCAACGCCGCCTATCTGACGCGCGCGCCGCGCGGGCTCGCGGCCGGCGAGATTTGGCCCTGCGATCTCGGCGCCGATCTCTCGCGCGGCTTTCGCGCGCTGAAGACCTGGTTCACGATAGAAGTCTTCGGCACGGAGCGTCTCGGCGCCTGCATCGAGAAAAGCTGCGCGCTGGCGCAGCGCCTGCGCAGCCATATCGAAGCCTCGAGCACTTTCGAGATGCGCGCGCCGGTGGCGCTCAATGTCGTCTGCTTCGGCGTGAAGGACGACGACGAGGCGGGACGGCTCAATCGCGAGATCGTGATGGAGCTGCATGAGAGCGGCGAGGCGGCGCCCTCGCTCACCTTGCTCGACGGACATCCGACGATCCGCGCGGCGATCTTCAATCACCGCACGCGCGAAGCGGACATAGACGCCTTCATGCAAATGCTGGAGCGCGCCGCGCAACGCGCCCGCGGCGAGCCGCCGCTGGAGCCGCTGCCGGAGCCGCGCGAGGAGGGCGCGCCGATGTCGCAGGATTGACGGAAGCAGGCAGCGCGATAGGATCGGCCCCGCTCATTGCGGGGGCCGATTTTCATGACCGATAATTTGAACGAGCCGATCGAGATTCGCTGGCGTTTCGCGCATCATGGCGCGGCGGCGATAATTATGACGCCTCTCGCGCTTTCCGCGCTTTGGCTGGCTTTCTCCGAGTCGGGCCTCCGGTTTCTCGCCCCATTTTGGTTCGCGGCTCTGTTCCAAGGGCTCGTCGGTCTCGCGCGCATGATCGACCGACGGCCGAAGGTCGTGCTGACGCGCGACGGCTTTTCCTGTCCAGGCTGGTTCGCGGGAGAGCTCGCTTGGAGCGATGTGGAGCGGGTCGGGGAGATTTCGCTCCTCGGAGCGTCGTTCCCCTATTTCGTACTGCGGCGGGACGCGGCCGATCGTCTGGCTTGGCGCGGCGCCGATCGCTGGCTGCGGCTCACGCAGCGCGGACGACGCGCGCCCCTTCTGTTTCGGCTCGGCGAGCTGGATATGAGCGCGGCGCGCTTCTCGGCGATCGTGACGGCGCGCGTCGCCCCGGCGCTCGCACCCGTCAGACCTCCAGTGACGTTGGCGCAGCTGAGCTTCTCGCCGCTCTATGCGCGCGAATACGCGCTGAGTTGGCTCGCGCTGCCCGCGACCTTGCTGTTCGAGCCGCCTCCGGCCTTCGTTCCGTTCATTTGGCTGCAGATCGCGCTCTTCGCCTTTTTCACTGTCGGACCCGAATTGCTCACGGTCCGAAGAGCGCAGGCGTCGTGAGCTAACGACCTCCATCACCCTCTCCGTGAACCCCGCAAATTGTTCGAGTCTCGTCGGCTGAGCACAGTCCCATGATGCGCGAATCGGCTCGCGCCTTCATGGGGATCGGCGATGAAGAGGCTCGCTGCGGCTGTCGTCTGCGTTTTGTCCGGCGTCGGCGCGGCGCATGCGCAGAATGTCGCCGTCGCGAAAGTCGTCGCGCCTTCCGTCGTCATTCCCGCGCCGCCGCCGCTGTGGGGCGGCGTCTATGTGGGGCTCAACGCCGGCTGGGGATGGGGCGGCTCCAGCGAGGTTCCGACCGTCGGAACCTCGATCTATGATTGGGCCTCGGGCGCGCTCGGCATGCCTTTCGGCTTTTCCTCGCCCTATGTCACCGGCCTCGCCCGCCTCGAGCAGAACGGCTTTCTCGGCGGCGCGCAGCTCGGCTATAATCATCTGTGGTCGCCCAATGTCATGCTCGGCCTCGAGACCGACATAGACGGCGCGATCATCCGCGGCTCCGGCGCCTCGCAGGGCTTCGCCGGCCAGACCGACGAGCATGGCCTGCTGCATTTGCAGACCGGCGTCGCCAGCACGCGCGCCGGGCTTTCCTGGCTCGGCTCCTTGCGCGGCAGGCTCGGCTATGTCTTCGCCCCCAGCCTGCTGGTCTATGGGACCGGCGGCCTCGCCTATGGCGGCGGCTTCGCCAATGTCTTCACCTATGGCGCGCATTGGCATCCGCAGGACCCGATCGATCATCCCGACAATCCGGTGACGCCCAATTGGGGCAATTACAGCGACACGCGCGTCGGCTGGATCGCCGGCGGCGGCTTCGAATTTATGTTCGCGCCGCGCTGGAGCCTGAAGGTCGAAGGGCTCTATTACGATCTCGGCTCCGCGACGCTCTCCACATTGCCGAGCGCCGTCATCAACCCGGAGGCGCCGGGCTCGATCGCCATTCTCAACATAGCGACGACGCGCGTGAAATATGACGGCGCTCTCGCCCGATTCGGCGTGAATTATCATTTTGGCTGGGTCGATCCGCCGCCGGTGGTCGCGAAATATTAGTGATCTGCGAAGGCCCTGAACGCCCCCTCCCTCACCCTCCCCCGCTGCGCGGGAGAGGGGGCGGCGACGTTTCGCGAGCCTTCGATGAAGCGCCGAATCTGCTCCCTCTCCCGCGAAAGCGGGGGAGGGTCGGGGAGGGGGCTCGAGCACGCCTTCACTTTCATCGACGCGAGCCGCTAGAGCTTCAGAGCTTGCGCCGCCGGGGGCTTCATCTTTTGCGCGTCTTGCTCTAATACCTCCGGCCTCGGGCCGCCGGCCCTGAGCCCAAAAGGGATGAGAGATATGCGCGCCGAGCCGCTTGCGCTGAAAGAACAGATCGAGCAGTCCATGGGACTGCTGAGGAGGCATCTTTGACGTCGAGACTTCAACGCGCCGTCTCGCCGAGCTGAACGCCAAAGTCGAAGATCCCGACCTCTGGAACGACGCCGAAGCCGCGCAGAAGATCATGCGCGAGCGCACCCAGCTCGAGGATCAGCTCGGCTCCATCGCGCGGCTCGACCGCGACCTCGAGGACGCCATCACCCTCGTCGAGCTCGGCGAGGCCGAGAATGACGCCGACACCGAGAAAGAAGGCATAGCGCAGCTCGTGGCGCTGCTGAAGGAATCGCGCGAGCGCCAGATCGAGGCGCTGTTCTCGGGCGAGGCCGACGGCAATGACACTTTCATCGAAGTGCATTCGGGCGCCGGCGGCACCGAGAGCTGCGACTGGGCGCGCATGCTGTTCCGCATGTACGCGCGCTGGGCGGAGCGTAAGAAGTTCAAGGTCGAGGTGATCGAGGAGACCGCCGGCGACGAGGCCGGCATCAAATCGGCCACGCTGCTGGTCAAGGGCATGAACGCCCATGGCTGGGCCAAGACCGAATCGGGCGTGCATCGTCTCGTGCGCATCTCGCCTTTCGACTCCAATGCGCGGCGGCACACGAGCTTTGCCTCGGTCTGGGTCTATCCGGTCATCGACGACAAGATCGACATTCAGATCAACGAATCCGATTGCCGCATCGACACCTATCGATCGTCCGGCGCGGGCGGCCAGCACGTCAACACGACGGACTCGGCCATTCGCATCACCCATATTCCGTCCGGCATCGTCGTCGCCTGTCAGGCGGAACGCTCGCAGCACAAGAATCGCGCCACCGCCTGGAACATGCTGCGCGCCCGCCTCTATGAGATGGAGCTGGAAAGGCGGGAGGCGGAGGCCAATGCGGTCGAGGCGTCGAAGTCCGATATCGGCTGGGGCCATCAGATTCGCAGCTATGTGCTGCAGCCCTATCAGCTGGTGAAGGATTTGCGCACCGGCCACACCTCCGGCACGCCGAGCGAGGTGCTGGACGGCGAGCTCGACGATTTCATGCAGGCATCGCTCGCCCAGCGCGTGCTCGGCGGCGGGCCGGAGAAGGTCGAGGACGTCGAATAATTTTTCGGCGGGAGGGCGGGGCTCTTCCTCGCCCGATCGCACTGGACGAGCAAAAAGGGCGGCCTCTCGGCCGCCCTTTCGTTTCTATGCGATCGCGAGGCGATCAGTAGGAATAATACATGTCATATTCGACCGGGTGAGGCGTCATCTCGAAGCGATAGACGTCCTGATACTTCAGGTCGATGTAGGAGAGGATGAAGTCCTCGTTGAAGACGCCGCCGGCGGTCAAGAAGGCGTGGTCGGCCTTCAGGCTGTCGAGGGCCTCGCGCAGCGAGCCGCAGACCGTCGGGATCGCCTTCAGCTCCTCCGGCGGCAGGTCGTAGAGGTCCTTGTCGGACGGCTGGCCCGGATCGATCTTGTTGGCGATGCCGTCGAGGCCGGCCATCAGCATGGCCGAGAAGGCGAGATAGGGATTGGCCGTCGGATCGGGGAAGCGAACCTCGACGCGCTTCGCCTTCGGGCTGGTCGCGAAGGGGATGCGGCAGGAGGCCGAACGGTTGCGCGACGAATAGGCGAGCAGCACCGGAGCCTCGAAGCCCGGAACCAGGCGCTTATAGGAGTTCGTCGACGGATTGGTGAAGGCGTTCAGCGCCTTGGCGTGCTTGATGATGCCGCCGATATACCACAGGCACTCCTGGGAGAGGCCGGCGTATTTGTCGCCCGCGAAAACCGGCTTGCCTTCCTTCCAGATCGACTGGTGGACGTGCATGCCCGAGCCATTGTCGCCATAGACCGGCTTCGGCATGAAGGTCGCCGTCTTGCCGTAGGAATGCGCCACCTGATGAATGGCGTATTTGTAGATCTGCAGATGATCGGCGACGGTGACGAGCGTCGCGAACTTCAGGCCGAGCTCGTGCTGCGCCGAAGCGACCTCGTGATGGTGCTTCTCGACGGCGACGCCCATGGACGCCATGGCCGCCAGCATCTCGCCGCGCATGTCCTGGGCGGAGTCGATCGGAGGAACCGGGAAATAGCCGCCCTTGGTGCGCACGCGATGGCCGAGATTGCCGCCCTCATAGGCGGTGTCGGAATTGGTGGGCAGCTCGACGGAGTCGACGGTGAAGCCGGTGTTGTAGGGATCGGTCGAGAAGCGCACGTCGTCGAAGACGAAGAATTCGGCCTCGGGACCGAAGAAGGAGGTGTCGCCGATGCCGGTCGACTGCAGATAGGCCTGGGCCTTCTTGGCGATGCCGCGCGGGTCGCGGTTGTAGGGCTGGCCGGTGGTGGGCTCGACGACGTCGCAGACGATGGAGAGGGTGGAAGCGGCGAAGAAGGGGTCGTGCGTGACCGTCGTGAGATCGGGCAGGAGAGTCATGTCCGACTCGTTGATCGCCTTCCAGCCGGCGATCGAGGAGCCGTCGAACATGATGCCTTCGTTCAGCGCGTCCTCATCGACGATCGACACGTCGAAGGTGACGTGCTGCCACTTGCCGCGCGGATCCGTGAAACGGAAATCCACATATTTTACGTCGTTATCGGCGATCTGCTTGAGAACGTCCTTGGCCGTGGTCATGTCGTGGAGCCTCTGTTCGAAGTGGACGATCGAGTCCAGCGCGGGAGACGAGAATGAAGCCGCAGAGCGGAGGGGCTTTTAAAGTGAGAGCCGCGCGGATCAGATCGCGTCCGCGCCGGTCTCTCCCGTGCGGATGCGGACGGCGCCTTCGACATTCGAAACGAAGATTTTTCCGTCGCCGATGCGTCCGGTTTGCGCGGCTTTGCGGATGGCCTCGACGGCGCGGTCCACCGCATCGTCGGCGAGCACGATCTCGATTTTCACCTTGGGAAGAAAATCGACCACATATTCCGCGCCGCGGTAGAGCTCCGTGTGCCCCTTCTGGCGACCGAAACCTTTCGCCTCGGTGACAGTAATGCCTTGCAGGCCGGCGCCTTGCAGCGCTTCTTTTACTTCATCGAGCTTGAAGGGTTTGATGATCGCCTCGATTTTCTTCATTCACCTTTCCCCGCATCGCTCATGCCCCTCGCGCCGAAACTCGAGTCCGATCCGGCCGAGGAACCGATGGGGCTCATAGCATTTGCTGTCAAAATGTTCCACGAATAAAATTCATGCGGCCAACCGCAGACCACGCCCAAATTATGGGCGGAGCCTGCGATCGGCGCATTGGCGTCATCACTCTCTCTGCAGAAGTCTCGGACGAAGCTCATGCTTCGTGGCGATGTCTTCTGCTGTCCGGTAGCGTCGGCTTTGTCGATTTTTACAAAGCCGAGCGCTGCGTCCTCAGCGCGTGGGGACGGTGGAGATGGTCTTGAGGATTTGCGAGGCGATCTGGTAGGGGTCGCCTTGCGAATTCGGGCGGCGGTCTTCCAGATAGCCCTTATATTCGTTCTTGATGAAGCTGTGCGGCACGCGGATCGACGCGCCGCGATCCGCCACGCCCCAGCTGAAGGTGTGGATCGACGCCGTCTCGTGCAGACCGGTCAGACGCATGTGATTGTCCGGGCCATAGACGGCGATGTGATCGTCCTTGGCCTTCTCGAACGCGCCCATCAGCTGCTCGAAATAGGCCTTGCCGCCCACCTCGCGCAGATAGGTCGTCGAGAAATTGGCGTGCATGCCCGAGCCGTTCCAATCCGTGGCGCCGAGCGGCTTGCAGTGGAACTCGATGTCGATGCCGTATTTCTCGGCGAGACGCAGCAGAATGTAGCGCGCCACCCACATCTCGTCGGCCGCCTTGCGGGAGCCTTTGCCGAAGATCTGGAATTCCCACTGGCCCTTGGCCACCTCGGCGTTGATGCCTTCGTGGTTGATGCCCGCGGCGAGGCAGATATCGAGATGCTCCTCGACGATCTGACGCGCGATGTCGCCGACATTCTTGAAGCCGACGCCGGTGTAATAGGGACCCTGCGGAGCCGGGAAACCCGCCTCGGGGAAGCCGAGGGGACGGCCGTTCTTGTAGAAGAAATACTCCTGCTCGAAGCCGAACCAGGCGCCCGGATCGTCGAGGATGGTGGCGCGGGCGTTGGACGGATGCGGCGTCACGCCGTCCGGCATCATCACCTCGCACATCACCAGCGCGCCATTGGTGCGGGTGATGTCGGGGAAAACGGAGACCGGCTTCAGAACGCAGTCCGAGCTTCTTCCTTCCGCCTGCTTGGTCGAGCTGCCGTCGAAGCCCCACAGCGGGAGCTGCTCCAAAGTCGGGAAGCTCTCGAATTCTTTGATCTGGGTCTTGCCACGGAGATTAGGCACGGGCGTGTAGCCGTCGAGCCAGAGATATTCGAGCTTGTACTTGGGCATTTTTATTCGCCTCCTTACCCTTGATCGACGCTCGACACGGCGCCGTTCGACGTCGTCGGCGGCCGAGCCGAAACCGTCGACGGCCCGGCCTGCTCAGCACGGCTCATGCCAAAGCCGGGGCCGAGCCTAAAGCGCAGGCGCCGAAAGGGGGGAAGACGCGGCCGCGCCGCGCTTTTTTCGATATTTTATTGTTTTTATGACAGATCTTCATTTGCCGGCGCGGTTGCGCTCGGTCGGCGCGAGACTCGGCGCGGCCACGCCATGGCCGAGGCGCCGTCATCCAACGCATTTTGCCGCCTTGTTTTTTTGCAGGGCGCCGCTTCAGCCGGCGGCGCCGATGACCGGTAGGTCAGCGCGGGCGCCCCATTCGGACCAGGAGCCGTCATAGACGGTGGCGGGCCGGCGTCCCACCGCGGCCAGCGCCAGGCTCAAGATCGAGGCGGTGAGGCCGGAGCCGCAGCTCGCGATCACCGGCCGCTCGAGGTCGATCTTCGCCGCCGTGAAAATCTCCGCGAGAGCGGCGGGGCTTTTCAGCCGCCCCTCGGCGATGAGATTGCCGAAGGGCAGGTTGAGCGCGCCGGGCATGTGGCCGGAGCGCAGGCCCGGGCGCGGCTCGGGAACGCTCCCTGCGAAACGCTCCGCGGAGCGCACGTCGACGACCTGCGCCGAGCGGTCCGCCAGCGCGCGCGACACATCGGCGGCGTCGGCGACCAGCGCATGGTCCATGCGTGCGGTGAAATGTCGCTGCGGCCGATGGCTCTCGCCCTGCTCGAGCGGACGCCCTTCCGCCTTCCAGGCCGGCAGACCGCCGTCGAGGATGGAGACGTCGGTGAGGCCGAAGACGCGCAAGGTCCACCACAGACGCGGCGCCGAGAACAGGCCGAGGCTGTCATAGACCACGGCGCGCATGCCGTCGCCGAGGCCGAGCTTGCGCGCCGCCGAGGAGAAGGCGACCGGGTCCGGCAGCATATGCGGCAGGTCGGTCGAATGGTCGGCGATGGCGTCTATGTCGAAGAAGACGGCGCCGGGAATATGGGCGTCCAAAAATTCGGCGCGCGGATCGCGGCCGGCGGCGGGCATGTGCCAGGAGGCGTCGAAGATGATGACGTCCGGCGCATGGAGATGGTCGGCGAGCCATTGCGTGGAGACGAGCAGCGTCTCGGGATCGATGTTCGGAGCGGCCGTCGTCATGCGATTCTCCCGTCGATCCGCGGCTCGCGCGCGTGATGGCGTCGGCGCGGCGATCGTTGTAGCAATGTATCAGAATCGATTCGCTTCCAAAATCGCCGAAAAGGCCAAAATCGAGACCATGCTCGAGATTCCAGGCAAGGCCTGCGGTCCCTGCGCCTTCTGCTGCAAGGTGCTGGAGATCGAGGAGTTCCCCAAGAAGGCCGGCGTCTGGTGCGAGCACTGCACGCAGACCAAAGGCTGCGCCGTCTACGCCACGCGCCCGGACGTGTGCCGCGATTATCATTGCCTCTGGAAGGAGGAGCGCTCGCTGGGCGCGCAGCTGCGGCCGGACAAGGTCGGCACGCTGCTGATGGACGACCCGGACAGCGACGAATATCATGCGGTCTGCGACCCCGAAAAGCCGTTTTCCTGGCGCAATCCTCTCGTATTCAAGCATCTCGTGAGCGAGGCGAAGTCCGGTCGCATCGTGGTCGCCAAAGCGGGTCTGCGCGCATGGCGCATATTCGCCGACGGCAGCTGGCAGGAATGGGCTTGAGACGAGCCCTTCGTCCTCCGGCGCGGCCCGAGCATCGACAAGCGCCCGCGCCTGGCCCATCGTGGCCCGGATGATTCGATCGATCGCAGGTCTTCGAATGGCGTTTCTCTCATCCGTTCAGGGCGGGGCCGGACGCGGCAGGGTCGCCTTTCCGAGGCTCGTGGCGTTCGCCTTTCCGGGGCTCGTGGCGCTCGCCGCCGCCACGCCCTGCGGGGCGGAGACGCTCAAGGCGAATTTCGCGCTGAGCCTGCTCGGGCTTTCGATCGGCCACGCCTCGGCCAGCGGCGTCATCGAGGGACGCAGCTACCGCATCGACATTTCGATGCGCACCACCGGCCTCGCCTCTCTCGTCAATGACACGCGCGGCGCCGCCACCGCCTCCGGCGCGCTGTCGAGCGAGGGGCTGGCGCCGACGAGCTACGCCAACACCACCTCCAACACCTATGAGACGCGCACCGTCCGCATGTCGCTCGCCGGCAATTCCGTGCGCGCCGTGCATGTCGATCCGACGCCTTGGGACCTGCCGGTCCGCATCCCGGTGACGGAGAGCAACAAATCGCACATCACCGATCCGGTGAGCGCGCTCATCATGAGCGTCCCGGCGAGCGAGCCGCTGATCGGCCCCTCCGCTTGCAATCGCACCATTCCGGTCTTCGACGGCGTCACCCGCTTCGATGTGACGCTCTCCTTCGTCGAGATGCGCAATGTGGAGACACACGGCTATTCCGGCCCGGTGTCGGTCTGCGCGGCGCGCTATCATCCGATCGCCGGCCATCGGCCGGACAGCGTCTCGACGCGCTTCATGGCGGAGAATAGCGACATCACCGTCTGGCTCGCGCCTCTGCAGACGGCGCATGCGGTGGTGCCCTATCGCATGGCGCTGCGCACCAATGTCGGCATGCTGACCGTCGAGCCGGCGGAATTCCATCTCGGCGGCCGTCGCCAGGCCGCCGAGAGATCGGCCCCACAGAGACCGGCGGCCGATCAATAAAGGCGCGGCGCGCTCAGTCGATGCGGATCTCGCGCGTCTTCTTGCGGTTCAGCCGGTCGGATTCATATTCGAGATAGCGCACTTCTCGCGGCTCGGCCGATCCCGGCGCGAGGCAGAAGGAGGGCGCGGGCGTGAAGCGCCCATCCGCTCCCGCGAAACATTCCGAGAAGCGCACCTCGCAATCGAAGGACGCATCCGTCCGCGGCGCGGTCTTCGCCACCAGCGCGCGGGCTTTCTCCACTGCGCTGGCGCAGAGCTCGGCGCCCAGCCCATAGGCGCGGCATTGCTGGATGGTCGCCATGTATTGGCCGTCGCCCGTGCAGGCGGGCGTGCGGCGGTAGCCGAAGAACCAGACGGCGCCGGCGAGCGTCGCAATGCCGGCGACGGCGATGAAGGCGAAGGAGGGGCGAGCCATGCGCGTCGGCTTTCTTTCTTTTTCTTTGTCGAGCCGCAGCTTCATTAGCCGCGCCGCACGGGTCTCCGCAAGCCCCATCCGGCGGCGTGGGGCGGGCGCCGCATCTTGACAAGCCCTTAAGGCTACAATAATTGCGACCGTCATGCTGCGAGCGTGGATCGCGGCTTCGTTCGGCCGTTCGAGGAGAACAGCGCCGGGCGCGAATAACGTCGGCGCGTCACGAGTTGCAGCCAGCATTCGCGACGTTCTCGGAATTCGAGCCGGCGACGATATCCACCAAAACGTATCGCACGTAGAGGCGAGACTTCGCCTACCATGGGTGATATCGTGGCTTTGCTGGCAGCCTGAACGAAGTCGGGCGTTAAAGGAGGAGGAAGCGTTATGGGAGCAATTCTCGAGCTGACGAGCTATGCGGCGACCCCGGTGGGCATGATCGCGATCATCGCGGTCGGCGCCGCCGCTTATTTCGCTGCGCGCTGGGTCCTGAGCGACTGACGCTTCAGAACCGGCTACGGATATGATGCGGCGCATCGGCCTGTCCGATGCGCCGCTTCTTTTTGCGCATATCTTCCAAATTCGGCGGCTTTGACGCAGCGTGAAACGCGCGCCAAGGCTTTCCAATGGAAGCCGCTGGTTATATAGTCCGGCCTACCCACTCGGGGGGCTTCGTCGCCCGAGCGCAGATCGGCTGCGTCGGCGGCATTTTTCAACTTGGAGTGGTTCCTTGGAGTGGTCCATGGCCTCGACGTCTTCGACGAAACTCGGAGATGGGCGACCGCGCGCCGTCATTCCCCTCCGCGCCTCCGCCATGCAGGCCGCGGCCGAGGGCGCGCCTTCGGCTCCGCGCCATAAGGCCGATCGCTCCGGCGAGGACCGCGACGAGAATGGCGCGACCTTTCCGATCGACGTCGCCATCGCCGACAAGAGCCCGCTGATCCTCGCGGGGCTCGAGGCGCTGCTCGCCGACGATCGCCGCTTCAATCTCGTGCTGAAGGTCACGGACGGCGAGGAATTTCTCGACGCCGCCAAGCTGCAGCGCTTCCAGATCGCCATCATCGGCTGGCAATTGCCGACGCTCCACGCGCGGGAGGTGCTGCGGGCGCTCTCGCGCCAGCCCTCCGCGCCGAAGATCGTCGTCTATAGCGGCACCAATGATCCCGCCGCGCCGGCCGAGACGCTGCAATTGGGCGGCGCCGGCTTCGTCAGCAAGCGCGCTCCGCCGGAGCGTCTGCTCGACGTGCTCGCCTCGGTGGCGGCCGGCGACATGGTGTTTCCCTTCGTCGATATCCGCAAGATGCGCGCCGATCCGCTGGAGAATCTCACTCTGCGCGAGCGCAGCCTGCTGTCGGCGCTCGGCTCCGGCCACACCAATAATCAGCTCGCCAAGGATTTCGGCGTCTCGATCAACACGATCAAATTCCACTTGCGCAATTTGTTCGAGAAGCTCGAGGTGCGCAATCGCGCCCAGGCTATCGCGCTCTTCCTCGAGATGAAGCACGGCTCCTGGACGGCGGCGACGCCGGGCGGCCGCGCCGAGTCGGCGGGCGCCCGCGGCAAAAAAGCCTCGCGCGATTAGGCCCGCCTCTCAGGGCGCGGGAAACAGCGCGTCGGTCTTGCCGGTCAGCCGATAGGCGACGAGGCCCACCCATTCATGCGTCGCCGTGTCGATGAGCTTCAGCTGGTCGGAGGCGTGCGCGCGCAGGCCGAGCGGCAGGCGCAGGCCCGTGTGATAATCGACCGGATAGGCGACGACGGGGAAGCCGACGCGGCGGAAAATCCCCATGGAGCGCGGCATATGGCTCGCCGAGGTCACGAGCAGCCAGCGCTCGCCGGGCGCGGGCCGCGCCAGCGCCAGCGCATTGACGGCGTTTTCCCATGTATTGCGCGAGCGGTCCTCGAGGATGACGCGCCCCGGCTCGACGCCGAGCTTGGGAAGCAGCCGCCCGACGATCTCGGCCTCGGAGCCGGCGGCGCCGAACAGCCTGCCGGAGCCGCCGGCGAAGAGCAGCTTGGCGGCCGGATAGCGTCGCGCCAGCTCGACCATGGTGACAATGCGTTCGCCCGCCTCGGTCAGCGCCGCGCCGCCGCGCGCCTGGCTCACCTTCTCGTCGATCGCGCCGCCGAGCACGACGATTCCATCCGGCGCCGGCGCGTCCTCGGCGACCTGCGGAAAGCGGTTCTCCAGCGGATAGAGCATCAGATCGCCGAGCGAGGTGAAGCACAGCAGCAGCAGCGCCGCCACGCCGAGCGCCGCCACAATGCGCCCCTTGGCGGCGAAGCGCGTGAAGCAGAGCGCCACGCCGACGGCGGCGAGGAAAATGCCGATATGCAAAGGCGCGAGGAAGAATTCGCCGATCTTGGACAGGATGAAAAACATTGTCGCTCGAATAGTCTGGAGGAAACGGCGCGCGCCTCGTCGCGCGCGCCGGGTCGCGATGGCTCGGGCGCCTCACATATTCGGGTAATTCGGCCCGCCGCCGCCCTCCGGCGGAACCCAATTGATATTCTGCGCCGGGTCCTTGATGTCGCAAGTCTTGCAGTGCACGCAATTCTGCGCGTTGATGACGAAGCGCGGATCGCTCTTCGTCGCCTCCTCCGCATAGACCACCTCATAGACGCCCGCGGGACAATAGAGCCGCGCCGGCTCGCCATAAAGCGGCAGATTCTTCTCGATCGGGACCGACGGATCGGCGAGCTTCAGATGGCACGGCTGATCCTCCTCATGATTCGTGTTGGAGACGAACACGGAGGAGAGCTTGTCGAAGACCACTTTGCTGGTGAGCTTCGGATAGACGATCGGCGTCACCTGCGAGAGCGGCTTCAGGCAGGCGTAATCCGGCTTGCCATGCTTCAGCGTGCCGAAGAGCGAGACGCCGAACAGCTCATTCGTCCACATGTCGAAGCCGCCGAGCGCAATGCCGAGCTTGGTCCCGAATTTCGACAGCAGCGGCTTCACATTGCGGACCGGCTTCAAATCCTTGCCGATGTCGCTCGTGCGCCAGGCGGCGTCATAGGCCGAAACCTCGTCATGCGCGCGGCCTTCCGCCAGCGCCGCCGCCACATGATCGGCGGCGAGAATGCCGGACAGCACCGCGTTGTGCGAGCCCTTTATGCGCGGGACATTCATGAAGCCGGCCGAGCAGCCGATCAGCGCGCCGCCGGGGAAGGTCAATTTCGGCACGCTCTGCCAGCCGCCCGAGGTCAGCGCGCGCGCGCCATAGGCGAGGCGCTGCCCGCCTTCCAGCACCGGCGCGATGGCCGGATGCGCCTTGAAGCGCTGGAACTCGTCGAAGGGCGAGAGCGTCGGATTGGAATAGTTGAGATAGACGACGAAGCCGACCGAAACGAGATCCTCGTCGAAATGATAGAGGAAGGAGCCGCCGCCCGTGTCGTCGGCGAGCGGCCAGCCGACCGAATGTTGCATATGGCCGGGGCGGTGCTTCTCCTTGGGGATACGCCACAGCTCCTTGAGGCCGATGCTGAATTTCTGCGGCTCGCTGTTCGCGTCGAGCGCGTATTTCTTCAACAGCTCCTTGGCCAGCGAGCCGCGCGCGCCTTCCGCGATCAGCGTATATTTGCCGCGCAGCTCCATGCCGCGGGTAAAGCTGTCCTTGGGCGCGCCGTCGCGGCCGACGCCCATATCGCCCGTGGCGACGCCGAGCACCTCGCCCTTTTCGCCATAGAGCAGCTCGGCGCCGGCGAAGCCGGGATAAATCTCGACGCCGAGCCCCTCCGCCTCCTGCGCCAGAAAGCGCACGACGCTGGCGAGCGAGCCGATGAACTTGCCCTCATTGCTCATGAGCTTCGGATTGACGACATGCGGGATAGTGACGGCGCTGGTCGAGGTCAGCCAGAACATGTCGTCGCTGGTGACTAACGTCTTCAGCGGCGCGTCGTCGCGGCCGCGCCAGTCCGGCAGCAGGCGGTCGAGGCCGATGGGGTCGATGACCGCGCCGGAGAGAATATGCGCGCCGGGCTCCGAGCCCTTCTCGATGACGACGACCGAGAGATCGGGCGAAATCTGCTTGAGGCGGATCGCGGCGGAGAGGCCGGCCGGGCCGGCTCCGACGATCACGACGTCGTAATCCATAGCTTCGCGCGGGGGCAATTCTTCTGTCTCAGCCATCGTCTTTCCCATTTCCGGGCGCGGTCCCTTTCGGGCGCAGCTCGAGGCGCGAGGGGAAGGCCCTCGCGTCGGCGAATTTTAGAATGAGAGCGATTTCATGTTTTTTCGAAAGAGGAAACCCCCGCGCCGCGGATTCGGGGCAAGTTTTTCGCCCCGCGCCCCGCGACGGCGCTTCCTTCTCCCACGCGTGGGAGAAGGTGGCCCGACGAAGTCGGGTCGGATGAGGGTCCGTGCAGACGGGCCGTTTCGAATTCGATTCATAAGCTGCGAGTGACCTGGCAAGCGGCCGGGACCCTCATCCGACCTCGCTTTGCGAGGCCACCTTCTCCCGCAAGCGGGAGAAGGAATGCGCGAGCGACACGGCGGCGGGGGCTCGCTATGTGCACAGCCCCCTCACGCTGAGGAGCCCGCGAAGCGGGCGTCTCGAAGCGTCGAAGCGCGCCCTGGATCATCCTTCGAGGCTTTTTGCGTTCCGCAAAAAGCGCCTCAGGATGAGGGGATTGCATGTGCCGGCGCGTCTTGACGGACAATTTTGACTCTCGACTTTTACTGGCGTTTGCTGTTCAAGGGGCAGATGTCCGGCATTATTGAAATCTGTAACCTGCGCAACATTGTGAAACTTCGCTTCGAGATTCCTGATCGGGGCGTATGGCTGCTGACCGCGGCCAATGGAGCAGGAAAGACGTCGCTGCTTGCGTGCTTGCGCCGCATCGGCCAACCTAATGCGTTCCCTGTCCACTTCCCATCGTCATTGCAGTCGACGCGACTAGACGACCATTCGAGAGGTACCGTTACCTATTCGGTCAACGGCGAATTGGTTGAATATGCCTATCGAGGCGAACGGTGGACGCCTCAGCCCCGCAGCAACTCGCGTCTATTTGACAAGCTCGGGTACGCTTCGGTGACATACATCGGAGCGACCGCCGACCGAATCACACCTCGGCCCGAGGACTTCAACACCCGCAATGTCAGACCGGCTAGCGCTGCTATCATTGCCGCTGCCAATCGTTCGAGACCACCAAGTTCTCGATGCTGCGGACAATTAATCTCACTCGCGGTGTAGGTAACGAGGCTTTTGTCCTGTCGCTGGGCGGCAACCCACAAACTTTTCATTCCGAAAAGCACTTCAGCTTGGGCGAGCTATGCGTGCTAAAACTTCTGCGCCTCCTCAAGGGGGCAAACAACAAATCGTCGATGAACTTGAGATGGCGCTCCACCCTCGCGCACAGGTGAAGCTACTACGCTATCTCGAAGACCAAGCGAAAGCAAAATCGCTTACCGTGATATTTTCCACTCACTCGGTTACGCTACTTAAGTCAATTGACCGGCGGCGAATCATATATCTTGAAAAGCAGGATGATGGAGAGATCAAGCCAATCGTTGGATGTTTCCCGACCTACGCTATCGGCAACATCGCTTCGTACGAAGAAACGCTTCCTGACATTATGCTTTACGTCGAAGATGTGTTTGCCCGTGACATCCTTACCGCGTTTTTTGAAAAATTCGCTAACGAATTGTTTCCCGACCCCACGGCTCGACCGACCACCAAGATCGTTCCCGTGGGGCCATTCGATGCGGTTGTCGCCTTCCTGGAACGTAACGGCTCAGTGCTCCCCGACCACGTTATCCAGAAGGCTGTGCTCGATAATGACGTCGCAACCGATACGCTCGCTCGCTGGAAGCAGAGTAACAATCACGCTCGGCTCAGCAAATTCGAGCGCCTTAAGAACGATATCAAGTATTTGCCATTCACGCCGGAGGTTGGTCTGATGGACCACGTTGCTGGCAATGTTGGTATATTCGAAACGAAACTGCGCCAGCGCTGTGGAGACAATCAAATTAGGATCAACGAGATCGTGCGCCAGTACGACACCACGGCTCATGGCAGCCAGCAGCGTGCTGCCGCAAAGAGGATCACCGACGAGTTGATAGAACACGTTATGCACCGCACGCAACGGCCTGCGGAGACGGTACGGGAGCAGCTATGTGGTGTGTTCGCGCAAGCCGCCTGGGATCGTTACCGCGACCAATTCATGGAGCTTTTGGCGCCGATGGTTCGGTGACCCAAGCAGTCGGACCTTCCGATATCATTGTGAATCGACCAAGGCATGCTCCTGGAACTTCCGTCCGGCTCGGAAGCCCATCCGCCCAATGCCGCCCCTTGACATATCCTGAAAATATTCCTATCTCCCCCTCGCTCCCGTCGACGCAAGGGCGCGTTTCTCGGGTCAGGGAACGCGGGCGGGGGCCGGCTCCATCCGGGACGGCGACCCCCGTCCCTGGACAGGCGGCGCGTCGCCGGAGCGGCGTTTCTCTCCCGTCCATAGGGAGAGCGAGAGCCGTTCCGTGAGCCCAGGCATTCGGAAGCGATCGGGTCTTGAATGTGAAAACCCAGGATTCGCGGGTCCGAACACGCCTCGGGACGTCGACGAGAAGGCGAAGCCGCGTTTCGGGACGCTCCGGAACCGATGAATATCTCTTCGCGCTGCGGCCGAAAGGGGCCGGAGCGTCCCGAACCGCCCTTCCTCCCCCGCCGCCGCGAGGCGCCGGGCGCTTCGGCGTTGGAGGATTATAATCCTATCGCCAGGGCGATCGAGTGAAGGTTTCCTCATCCTGAGGAGCCGCGAAGCGGCGTCTCGAAGGACGAGGAAGCCTTCATGCGCGGTCATCTGGAACTCCCCTCGTGCTTCGAGACGGCTCCTACGGAGCCTCCTCAGCATGAGGGGGAGGATTGTTGTCCTTCACCCGATCGCCCGGGTGCTATCGCCACGCTCCGCGTTGACTTCCCGGTCCCCAGCGCCTAAAAACGCGCCAATCTCGTCAGAGATGACCTATGACCCGCCCATTCGCCCAAGAGGCGTAGGGCCAACGTCCGGCAGCGCTGAGCGCCCCCGGGCGCGCTTTGCTTTGGACGGGCGCGTGGCGAATAGGCAGTAGCGAAGAGATCGAGCTTCGGCTCTACTCGCTGCTTCCTATTCGCTACTCGCTCCCTGGGAGAACCGCATGTTCGAGGGCCTTTCCGACAAGCTCTCCGGCATATTCGACAAGCTCACGCGGCGCGGCGCCCTTTCGGACGCCGATGTCGCCGAGGCTCTGCGCGAGGTGCGCCGCGCTCTGCTCGAGGCGGATGTCGCGCTCGATGTCGTGCGCAGCTTCACCGACAGCGTGCAGGCGAAGGCCGTCGGCGCCAATGTGGTGAAGTCGGTCTCGCCCGGCCAGATGGTCGTCAAGATCGTCAATGACGTGCTGGTGGAGACTCTGGGCTCGACCGCGCAGCCGATCGATCTCGACGCCGCGCCGCCCGTCGCCATCATGCTGGTCGGCCTGCAGGGCGCCGGCAAGACGACGACCGCCGCCAAAATCGCCAAGCGCCTGAAAGAGCGCCATGGCAAGCGCGTGCTGATGGCTTCGCTGGACGTGAAGCGCCCGGCCGCGCAGGAGCAACTCGCCATTCTCGGCCGGCAGGTGGAGGTCGACACTCTGTCGATCGTGCCGGGCCAGGACCCGGTGAAGATCGCCAAGCGCGCCGAGGAGACGGCCCGGCGCGAAGGCTATGATGTGGTGATGCTCGACACGGCGGGCCGCACCCACATAGACGAGCCGCTGATGGAGGAGATGGCGCAGATCAAGGCCGTCTCCAAGCCGCATGAGATATTGCTCGTCGTCGATGCGCTGACTGGTCAGGACGCGGTCAATCTCGCCAAGAATTTCGACGATCGCGTCGGCCTGACCGGCATTGTGCTGACGCGCGTCGATGGCGATGGCCGCGGCGGCGCGGCGCTCTCCATGCGCGCCGTCACCGGCAAGCCGATCAAGCTGATCGCCACCGGCGAGAAGATGGATGCGCTCGACGAATTCTCGCCGCAGCGCATCGCCAATCGCATTCTCGGCATGGGCGATATCGTCGCGCTGGTGGAGAAAGCCGCCGCCGCCGTCGATCAGGAGCAGGCCGCCCGCGCCGCCGAGCGCATGGCGAAAGGCAAGTTCGATCTGCAGGATTTGGCCGATCAACTCGCCATGATGGAGAAGGTCGGCGGCTTCGGCGGCATAATGGGCTTGCTGCCCGGCGTCGCCAAGATGAAGGAGCAGATCGCCTCCGCCAACATCGACGACAAAATGTTCAAGCGCCAGCGCGCGATCATTCTGTCGATGACGCCCAAGGAGCGGCGCAATCCGGACATTCTCAAAGCCTCGCGCAAGCGCCGCATAGCGGCGGGCTCCGGCGCGAAGGTGGAGGACATCAACAAGCTGCTGAAGCAGCACCGCCAGATGGCCGACATGATGAAGGCCATGGGCGGCGGCAAGGGCGGCGGCATGATGGCCAAGGCCGCGCAGATGATGGGCATGGGCGGCATGGGCGGGATGCAGGCGCCTTCGCCCGAGCAGCTCGCGCAATTGCAGAAGAAAATGGGCGGCGCCCTGCCGCCCGGCGCCGGCCCCAGCATTCCCGCTGCGCCGCCGGCTTCCGCATTCTCCACCAAGCCGACGCTTCCGGGCCTCGGCGGCGGCGGAGGTTTCCTGAGCGGATTGAATCCGTTCGGGAAGAAGAAATGAAGGGGCGAATAGCGAATAGGGAGTAGCGAATAGCTCGCCTTCCTCAATTCGCTACTCGCTACTCGCTATTCGCTCTCACAAAGGAAGAACCAAATGTCCCTGAAGATCAGACTCTCCCGCGGCGGCGCCAAGAAGCGTCCCTTCTATCGCGTCGTGGTCGCCGATTCGCGCTCGCCCCGCGATGGCCGTTTCATCGAGCGTCTCGGCACTTTCGATCCGCTGAAGCCGAAGGACGCCGCCGATCGTCTGGTGCTCGACGCCGAGAAGGCGAAGGAGTGGATCGCCAAGGGCGCGCAGGCGACCGATCGCGTCGCCCGTCTGCTCGAGAGCGTCGGCGTCGGCAAGCGCGAGGCGCGCAGCAATCCGCAGAAGGCCCAGCCGAAGAAGAAGGCGCAGGAGCGCGCCGCCGCTGCGGCCGCCGCCGCCGAGGCCGCCTCGGCCTGATGACGCCGTCCTCGCGAGCGAAGCGAAGCGACATGGGGCCGCGCGGCGGCCTCTGGCGCGCTTCGCTCGTGCGGCGAGCCTTCAGGCTCGCTATTCCATGAAGAACGCCGTTCTCCTCGGCCGGCTCGGCGCCGCGCATGGCGTGCGCGGTGAAATCCGGCTGCAGAGCTTCACCGCCGATCCTTCGGCGATCTCCACTTACGGTCCCTTGTTCGACGCCGGCGGCGCGCGCCGTTTCGTCATCGCCTCGCTGCGGCCGGTCGGCAAGGACATGTTCGTCGCGCGTCTCGAGGGCGTGCGCGACCGCGAGGCGGCGACGGCGCTCACCGGCGTCGAACTCTATCTTCCGCGTGCGGCGCTGCCGGAGCCGGAAGAAGACGAATTCTATCTCGCCGATCTCGAAGGTCTGCGCGCGGAAACGCCCGCCGGCGAGACGCTCGGCGTGGTGATCGCCGTGCGCAATTTCGGCGCGAGCGATCTGTTGGAAGTGCGCCCGCCCGCCGGAGGCGAGACGCTGCTCTTCCCCTTCACCAAAGCCGTGGTTCCGATCGTCGATGTGGCCGGCGGCCGCGTGGTGGTGGAGCCGCCGCTCGAGATCGAAGGCGATGCGCCTTCAGGAGAAGAGAGATAGCCGTCCTCATCGCGGAGGCTGCGCCACCAGCGGAAAATTTTCGGGGTGGCGAATGGAGTCGACATGCAGATCGACATCCAGTTCCGGCCAATAGAGATGCTGCGGATTTAGCCGTTCCACCTCGAATATTTGCGCGACCGCGGCCGTGCGGAACCACGGAAACTGGTCGAAAGGCATGAAGAGCTGCTCATCGTCCAGCCGCAGCCAGACGCCGAGCTTCGTCACACCCGAGACTTCAACCGGGGAAGTGTCGACGCCAGGCATCTCTGATCTCCTTTTCATGCTCTCGAATCATGATCTCGATTTCCAGCAAGGCCTGAGCCGACAGCCCCTGATTGCGCGCCAACTCGATTTCCGGCTCCATCCAGAACTTGGCTTCGCCGTCTGGATGGTAGACGTGAACATGAGCTCGCGGCTCTTCGCGTGAGAAGAAATAGAAGCGGTATCCTCTTTGGCGAAACAGAGTCGGCGACATATCGGCCTTTCGCGGCGGTGAGCGCCCGCGAATGAAACTCTAGCTCGTAACTATCATATGCGAAAGCGCGCCGCCTTTCCCACCCAGCGCCCCCATGCCATAACCCGCCCCATGTGGCGCGCGACGATACTCACACTCTTTCCGGAAATGTTCCCCGGCCCGCTCGGCCTGTCGCTCGCGGGCGACGGGCTTGCGCGCGGGCTCTGGTCGCTGGAGGCGCGCAATATTCGCGAGCATGGCCTCGGCCGTCATCGCGCTGTCGATGACACGCCCGCCGGCGGCGGCCCCGGCATGGTGATGCGCGCCGATGTTCTCGCCGCGGCGATCGACGCCGCCGCGCCGCAAGGCGATAGGCGGCCGCGTCTGCTGATGAGCCCGCGCGGCGCGCCGCTGACGCAGTGCCGCGTGCGCGCTCTGGTCGAAGGCGACGGCGCGATCATCCTCTGCGGACGCTTCGAGGGCGTGGACGAGCGCATCATCGAGGCGCGCGCGCTGGAGGAAGTCTCGATCGGCGATTATGTGCTGTCGGGCGGCGAGATCGCGGCCATGGCGCTCGTCGACGCCTGTGTGCGCTTGTTGCCGGGCATAATGGGAGAAGCGTCCTCCGGCGAGGAGGAGAGCTTCGAGAGCGGTCTGCTCGAATATCCGCAATATACGCGGCCGCGCGATTTCGAGAGCCGCGCAATTCCCGACATTCTGCTCTGCGGCGATCACGCCAAGATCGCGAAATGGCGCCATGAGCGCGCGCTCGAGCTGACGCGCGCGCGGCGACCGGATTTGTTGAACGATCGGGCGAGAGAGACGCGCGCCGGAAAAGGCGCTTCCACCTCCCGCTCGAGGGGGGAGGTCGAGAGCTGAAAGCGCTCGGGTGGGGGTGCACCCCGCCCCGTCCGGCTATCGCCGGCCGACCCTCCCCCTGAAGGGGAGGGTGAATAAGCCGTCTATAGGCTCGTCCGGTCGCATTTCACTCGAGGGCTCAGGACATCACCACATTCACCGCGCTCTCGGGCAATTCCTTGCCGAAGCAGCGCTGGTAGAACTCGGCGACCAGCGGGCGCTCGAGCTCGTCGCATTTGTTCAGGAAGGTGAGCCGGAAGGCGAAGCCGACATCGCCGAATATCTCGGAATTCTCCGCCCAGGTGATGACCGTGCGCGGGCTCATCACGGTGGAGAGATCGCCGGACATGAAGGCGTTGCGCGAGAGGTCGGCGACGCGCACCATCTTGTTGATGGCGTCGCGGCCTTCCTTGGTGGCGTTGAAGCTCTTCACCTTGGCGAGCACGATATTGGTCTCGGCGTCATGCGGCAGATAATTGAGCGTCGAGACGATGGACCAGCGATCCATCTGGCCCTGATTGATCTGCTGCGTGCCGTGATAGAGGCCCGACGTGTCGCCGAGGCCGACCGTGTTGGCGGTGGCGAAGAGGCGGAAGGCGGGATGTGGACGAATGACGCGGTTCTGATCGAGCAGCGTCAGCCGGCCGGAGACTTCCAGCACGCGCTGAATGACGAACATCACATCCGGGCGGCCGGCGTCATATTCGTCGAAGCAGAGCGCGATATTGTGCTGGAGCGCCCAAGGCAGAATGCCGTCGCGGAACTCCGTCACCTGCTTGCCGTCCTTCAGCACGATCGCGTCCTTGCCGACGAGATCGATGCGCGAGACATGGCTGTCGAGATTGACGCGCACGCAAGGCCAGTTGAGCCGCGCGGCCACCTGCTCGATATGCGTCGATTTGCCGGTGCCGTGATAGCCGGTGACCATCACGCGGCGGTTGCGGGCGAAACCGGCGAGAATGGCGAGCGTCGTCTCGCGGTCGAAGAGATAGTCTGGATCCTTGTCCGGGACATGCTCGGTCCGCTCGGAATAGGCGGGAACCTCGAGATCGGAGTCGATGCCGAACAGCTGGCGCACGGAGACTTTGAGGTCCGGCAGGGGCGCGGACCCGGCCGCTTTGTCGCTTGGGGTTGACATTGATCCTCCGTTTCGCCGACGCGCGCTCGCGACATTCGCGCCGGCAAGGCCTGGTCAAACGCTTGTTCAAACGAGCTTGGCGGCCCGCAGCGTCTTATATGCGTGAATGATCTCCCGCAGTCTTTCCTCGCAGGAGCGATCTCCGCCATTGGCGTCGGGATGGTGACGTTTGACGAGCTCCTTATAGCGCGTCTTTATCGCCTCCGCACCGGCGGTCTCATCGAGACCGAGAGCATTCAGCGCCTTGATCGTCACCGCCGAATAGCGCGGGCTCGCCTCGGCCTGCGGCCGGGCGCGATGCGCCCTCTGCCGGTAGAGGCCCATGGGATCGGCGAAATTCTCGGGCCGCAGCGGGTCCTCGCGGAAGGAGGCCTGTCCCCGCTTCACGCCCATGGACCAGGTGGGGCGATGGCCTGTGGTGGCGTCGTCCTTCAGGTAGCGGGCGACGTCCTCATCGCTCATTCCGTTGAAGTAATTGTATGAATTATTATATTCCCGCACGTGCTCCAGGCAGAAGCAGAAATATTGCCCCTCGCGCAGCCGGCCCATGGGCGCGCGATGGGCGCCCTCCGCCTCGCAGCCGGGGGCGTCGCAGCGAAAACGAGTCTCGCGGCGCTCCTGCCTCTGCTCGGGCTTCACGCGGATACGATCGAAGAGGGGCGAATTCAAATCCATGGCGCTGCATTATGGTAGACTGGCCGCAGGCTGCAAGCGGAACCCGACGCCAATTTCAATCGGCGGGAATTTTGCTTGGACCGAGGCGACGAGGAGGATTCCACTATGGCCGAGCAAGGCAATATCGGCGCCGTCCAGGCCCGCATCCGTTCGAAGCTGACCGAAGGGCTCGCGCCCGTCACCTTGAAGGTGATCGACGAGTCCGACAAGCACGCCGGGCACGGCGGCCACCACCAGGATGGCGAGAGCCATTTTCGAGTCGAGGTGGTGAGCGAGGCGTTCGCGGGCAAGAGGCTCGTCGAGCGGCATCGCATCGTCAACACGCTGCTTGCCGAGGAGCTGGCGACGCGCGTTCACGCTCTGACGATCACGGCCCGCGCGCCGCAGGAGTAGCGGCGGCAGCAGGCGCTCGTCGCGGCCATCTGCGCGGCGACGGCCCGGCGCAGCCCCGCTTGACGCGCCGCCCCGCCTGCGCGAATCTCGGTTTCGCCCAGGGGAGCCTCGCCGCCTGCGCGCTCTGGCGCGCGGCAAGGGGCTGAGAGGCCGGATGGCTGGAGACAGCGGCTCGGCGACCCTTCGAACCTGATCCAGTTCGCGCTGGCGTAGGGAGGCCGCATGTTCCTGATATTCCTCGGCCCTATCGGGCCGCATCGATGCTGATCGGCGTGATCGGCGCCGGCGTCGCCGGCCTGACCGCGGCTTTCGAGATCGCCCGCGCCGGCGCGCCTTTCGGCGCCGAGGTCGAGCTGGTGGAGAGAGCGGCGGGGCCGGGCCGCGGCTGCTCGCATTACGCTGGCGGCATGATCGCGCCCTGGTGCGAATTGGAGAGCGCCGAGCCCATCGTCGCGACGCTGGGCGAGGAGGCGCTCGCCTTCTGGACCAAGGACATTCCTGTCGCGAACGTCGCCGGCAGCCTCGTCGTCGCGCCGCCGCGCGACCGCGCCGAGCTGACCGAATTCTCCCGCCGCACTCGCTGTTTCGAGCGGCTGGACGCCGATGGCCTCGCGGCGCTGGAGCCGGCGCTCGCCGGACGATTCTCGGCCGGGCTCTATTTTCGTGAGGAGGCGCATCTCGAGCCGCGCGCGGCGATGGCGGCGCTGTTCGAACGGTTGCAGACAATGGACAATGTTCGCATCCGGCTCTGCGCCGATTCTGTCCCGCGGGCGGATTGGATCGTCGATTGCCGCGGCTTCGCCGCGCGCGGCGAGCTGGCGGAGCTGCGCGGCGTCAAGGGCGAGATGCTCGTGCTGCGCAGCGAGGAGATCGAATTGTCCCGCCCCGTCCGCATGCTGCATCCGCGCCATCCGGTCTATGTGGTGCCGCGCGGGCAGGGCGTGTTCATGGTCGGCGCGACCATGATCGAGAATGAGGAGCGCTCCCGCGTCACCGCGCGCTCCATCGTCGAGCTGGTCAATTCGGCCTTCGCCATTCATCCCGCTTTCGCCGAGGCGGAGATCGTCGAGACGGGATCGGATGTGCGGCCGGCGTTTCCGGACAATCTGCCGCGCATTTCGCGCCAGGGTCGGACGCTCTATGTCAATGGGCTCTATCGGCATGGATTTCTTCTGGCGCCGGCGCTGGCGCGCCGCGTCGCGCGTTTCCTCTTCACGGGCGAGATCTTCCCGGAGGTCATGAATGCGAATCAGGGTGAATGGGCAGACGCTCGAGGTCGAGGCGCCCACGTTGGAGCGCCTCATCGAGGAATTGGGCTTTAGCGAGCAGACCATCGCCACGGCGGTGAATCAGGAATTCGTGCGCAGCAAGGATCGCGGCGAGACGCTGCTGGTCGAGGACGATACGATCGAGATCGTCACGCCGCGGCAGGGAGGGTGAGGGGATTGTCGAACTTGCTACCTCCTCCACAAACTCCATGTTAGGGTCGGCCCATGAGCACGATCGTCACGGAAATCTACGACGCCCTCCGAGAAGCCGGCGCGAGCGAGGAGAAAGCGCGCAAGGCTGCCGAAGTCGTCGCTAATTTCGACTCGAAGAACAGCGACGTTCAGCATGAATTCGCCTTGCTGAAAGGCGAGTTCAACACCGTGAAATGGATGCTCGCGACCAATATCACGCTCACGCTTCTGGTGCTCGGAAAGCTGTTCCTGCACTGATGGCCGATGCGGTTTCCTGTCGAGCCCCGAACCAGCCGAATGCGATGACTGCGTCTCTCCTCCTCTATGGCGAGGTCCTATCCTCCCGTTTCCTGCTCGGCACGGCGCGCTATCCTTCGCCCGCCATTCTCGCCGAGGCGATCCGCGCCGCGAGGGCGGAGGTCGTCACCGTCTCGCTGCGGCGGGAGGCCGGGGGCTCGCGCGCGGGCGAGAGCTTTTGGCGGCTCATTCGCGAGCTGGGCGTACGCGTGCTGCCCAACACCGCCGGCTGCCGCACGGCCAAGGAGGCCGTCGCCACCGCGCAAATGGCGCGCGAGCTGTTCGGAACCAATTGGATCAAGCTCGAGGTCATCGGCGAGGAGGACACGCTGCAGCCGGATGTCTTCGGCCTGGTGGAGGCGGCGCGCATCCTCAGCGACGACGGCTTTTGCGTCTTTCCCTATACGACAGAGGATCTCGTCGTCGCGGAGAGACTGCTCGACGCCGGTTGCCGCGTGCTGATGCCCTGGGCCGCTCCCATCGGCTCCGGCCGCGGGATCAATAATCTCTTCGGCCTGCGGGCGCTGCGCGCGCATTTTCCGCAGACCCCGCTGATCGTGGACGCCGGCCTCGGCGCGCCCTCGCAGGCGGCGGCGGTCATGGAACTCGGCTTCGACGCCGCTCTGCTCAACACGGCGGTGGCGCGCGCCGGCGATCCGGTCGCCATGGCGCGGGCCTTCGCGCTCGCCATAGACGCGGGCCGGGCGGCCTATCTCTCCGGCCTGATGGAGCCGCGCGACATGGCGGCGCCCTCGACGCCCGTGCTCGGCCGCGCCTTCGGCGACGGATTCGAGGCATGAGCGCGTTTTCGTTCCCACCTCCCCCTGGAGGGGGGAGGTCGAGCGCCGAAGGCGCTCGGGAGGGGGTGAGCCTCCGAGTCTCGGGCCGTGAACCCCACCCCGTCCTGCTGCGCAGGCCGACCCTCCCCCGGAAGGGGAGGGTGGGTCGCGCCGCCTCTCATTCGAGAGAGATCGAGGCATGAGCGCGTTTTCGCTCGACCCGTTTTATCTCATCGTCGATTCCGCCGATTGGCTGCCCCGGCTGCTGCCTTGCGGCGTGCGGCTCGTACAATTGCGCGTCAAGGATCGTGAGGAGGCGGCGCTGCGCGCGGAGATCGCCCGCGCCCGCGATCTTTGCGCGGCCCATGGCGCGCAGCTCGTCGTCAATGATTACTGGCGGCTCGCCATCGATCTTTCCTGCGATTTCGTGCATCTCGGCCAAGGCGATCTCGACACGGCCGATATCGCAGCGATCCGCTCCCATGGAATAAGGCTCGGCGTCAGCACGCATGACGAGGCGGAGCTGGAACGGGCGTTGGCGCTCGCTCCCGATTATGTCGCGCTGGGGCCGATCTATCCGACCTTGCTGAAGCAAATGGCCTTCGCCCCACAGGGGCTCGAGAAGATCGGCGGCTGGAAACGCCGCATCGGCGCGATTCCGCTCGTGGCCATAGGCGGGCTGACGCCGGAGCGCGCCCGAGCGGCGCTGGCGGCGGGGGCGGACAGCGCCTGTGTCGTCACCGATATATTGCGCGCCGCGGAGCCGGAGGCGCGCGCTCGCGAGTGGGTGGAGGCGACGGACGAAAAGCGTCTCACGACGCTCCGCCGATCGGCCACTCCCCTTTGAACACATTGCCCTGATTGTCGCGCGCCTCGACCCGCATCACCTTGGCGCCGTTGGGCTTGTAGGCGAAGCGAAAGCTCGGATCCTCCGACAGGGAAATTCCCCCTTCCATGGAGAAGATCAGCGCCTCCCCCTGCCGCACTTCGACCTTGTCGACATAATGAGCCGGAATATAGGCTCGGGTGATCGGGTCCATCTGCAATCCCGAACTATTGGGATGGCGAATCATGATCTGCGCCTCGCGCAGCGCGGGATTCTCGCTGGCGAACTCGCGATATTTCATCTTGCCGAGATTGGCGGAGGCCTCGTCCTGATCCTTGATCGCCGGGGCCGAGCAGCCGCCCGAGGCCTTCACGAATTTCACCACCGAATGCAGCGCGCCATCGCTCGTTTGGCCGACGACATGCACATTGGTGTAGGAGTTCACGCGCACGCGCGTCTCGATCTTCGTGACGCCGGCGCCCTCGCCGAAGGAGAAGGCCGCGGCCATGGGCATGGGATTCTCGTCGATGACCAGCGTCGCCGCGCGCAGGCCGGGCTCGAGCAGCGAGATGGTCATCGGCACGATGGCGGCGTCCTCGGCCCGCTTCGGCGCGTCGAGCGCCACCACGCCCTCATGCGCGGCGATCGCGCGGTCGTGGAAAATATCGGTGACGAGGCCCGGCCAGGGATCGATCTTCGGCTCCTGGGCCAGCGCCGCGCCGGCCGAAAGGCATAGCGCCGCGACGATTGCGATGGGGCTCGTGGTCCAATGGCTCATCTGCGTTCCTCCGCTATTTTGTCGAAGCATAGCGCTCCGCGCTCGGGCGGCTCAAGGGGCCTCCCATTCGAGCTCCGCGAAGCCGGCCGTGGCGTTGCGCGTGTGATAATCCTCGAACAGCAGCCAATTGGGCTTTTCGCCGCGGCCGGCTGTCGTCACAGCGCGCGCGAGCGTCTCCCCTTTGGCGATATCGGCCCGCAAATCGCGGGTGAGATGGTCGAGATAGGCTTTTTGCGCCTCCAGCGCCTGCGGCCAGGGAGCGACCGCCGGCCCATGGCCGGGCACGACGCGGACCGCCTCGATCTTCCGCAACTCCTCGATGACGGCGAGAAAGCCCAAAAGGCTGCCGTCGACGATCGGCACATGCTGCAGAAACAAGAGATCGCCGGTAAAGAGCGTGCCGCTCTGCGGATCGAGCACGGTGAGATCGGAATCGCTATGGGCGGTGCGCCAGGCTTTCAGCGTGATCGCGCGGCCGCCGAGATCGAGAATCGTCTCGCGCTCGACGGCGAGGGTCGGCGGAACCAGAATCACATCGTCGAGCAAGGCGCCCATCGTCTCACGGAAAGAAGAGAGATAATGCGGGCCGCGCGTCGCCATGGCGCGCGCGAGATTCTTGTGTCCGACGAAGACGGCTCCCGTGTCTCGAAAGGCAATATTCCCGAAAATATGATCCGGGTGGACATGCGTGTCGATGACATAACGGATCGGCTTGGTCGTGCGCTGCTGCAATGCAGCGAGGAAGGCCGCGCCCTCCGCGCGGCTGCCGCCCGTGTCGATGACCGCGACCGCCTCCGCGCCGACGATGGCGCCGAGATTGGCGATGCCGCCCAGGTTGTCACGAGACATCAAAGCGGTCACGCCCTGATGGACGAAGACTCCGGGCGCGATCTCCGACAGCTCGAAGCTTTTCGCGCCGCTCGCGACGAGGCAGAGACACGTGATCGCGAGCCTTCGAATAGTGCGTTGCAGCATCGGTTTTTCAGCCTTGTTTTTCGCCGGTTTCACGCGCGAAATCAGGAAAGTCGGGAATGGTATTTGGGGATTGCGCTTCAATTCTGTGCGACATATTATCCCGCCGTTTCCGACCTAAAAGAGGCTTTCCGGCCGGGAACCGGAGAGCATCTCGACGGAGATAGGGGCGGAGCTGCGGGCGCGGCGTTTCCGCTCGATCGACGTGGCAAAAAAACGGGGAAACGGCTTCCCAAAGCCTAGGGCGTCGGAAAGGCGCGATGTCGGCGGCGTGGCCGGGCCTTTTGCACGGTGATGTCGTCAGGAGGAAAAGCTCATGCATAAGCTGTTGTTGTCGACTTCGGTGGGGATCCTCGCGCTGCTCGGGGCCGGCGCGGCGAGCGCCGACGAGCTGCTCGATCTCCAGAAGAACCCGAAGCAGTGGGCGTTGCCGACGGGCGACTACGCCAATCTGCGTCATTCGAAGCTGAAGCAGATCACCACCGAGAACGTCGGCAAGCTGGCTCCCGCTTGGAGCTTCTCGACCGGCGTGCTGCGCGGCCACGAAGGCGCGCCGCTCGTTATCGGCGACGTGATGTATCTTCATACGCCGTTCCCCAACATCGTCTACGCCCTCGATCTCAACAACGAAGGCAAGATCCTCTGGAAGTATGAGCCCAAGCAGGATCCGAGCGTCGTTCCGGTCATGTGCTGCGACACGGTCAATCGCGGTCTCGCCTATGGCGACGGCAAGATCTTCCTGGCCCAGGCCGACACCACCCTCGTCGCTCTCGACGCCAAGAGCGGCAAGCTCGTCTGGTCGGTGAAGAACGGCGATCCGTCCAAGGGCGCCACCTCGACCGCCGCTCCGCACGTCTTCAAGGACAAGGTCCTCGTCGGCATCGCCGGCGGCGAGTTCGGCGTGCGCGGCAGCATCACCGCCTATAATGTCAAGGACGGCAGCCTGGCGTGGCGCGGCTATTCGGAAGGCCCGGACTCCGAGGTTCTGCTCGACCCCGAGAAGACCACCTTCCTCGGCAAGCCGGTCGGCAAGGATTCGTCTCTGAAGACTTGGGAAGGCGATCAGTGGCAGATCGGCGGCGGCACCACCTGGGGCTGGTATTCCTATGACCCCGAGCTGAACCTCATCTACTACGGTTCCGGCAACCCCTCCACCTGGAACCCGTCGCAGCGTCCGGGCGACAATCGCTGGTCCATGACCCTGTGGGCGCGCGATCTCAACACCGGCGTCGCCAAATGGGTCTATCAGATGACCCCCCATGACGAATGGGACTATGACGGCATCAACGAGGTGATCCTCGCCGATCAGACCATCAATGGTCAGCCGCGCAAGACCGCCGTCCACTTCGATCGTAACGGCTTCGGCTACACGCTCGATCGCGTCACCGGCGAGCTGCTCGTCGCCGAGAAGTATGACCCGGCCGTCAATTGGGCGTCCAAGGTCGATATGGACAAGAGCTCGCCGACCTATGGCCGTCCGCTCGTCGTCTCGAAATATTCGACGCAGCAGAATGGCGAGGACGTCAACACCAAGGGCGTCTGCCCGGCGGCTCTCGGCTCCAAGGACATGCAGCCCGCGTCCTTCAACCCGGACACCGGCCTGTTCTACGTCCCGACCAACCACGTCTGCATGGACTATGAGCCCTTCCGCGTCAGCTACACCGCGGGTCAGCCCTATGTCGGCGCGACGCTGGAGATGTTCCCGCCGCCCGGCGAGTCCAACATGGGCAATTTCATTGCCTGGGACGCTCGCGTCGGCAAGATCGTCTGGTCCAACAAGGAGCAGTTCTCGGTCTGGTCCGGCACGGTCACGACCTCCGGCGGTCTCGCCTTCTACGGCACGCTCGAGGGCTATCTGAAGGCCGTCGACGTCAAGACCGGCAAGGAGCTCTACAAGTACAAGACTCCGTCGGGCATCATCGGCAATGTGATGACCTATGAGCACAAGGGCAAGCAGTATGTCGCGGTTCTGTCCGGCGTCGGCGGCTGGGCCGGCATCGGCCTCGCGGCCGGCCTGTCCAAGAGCAATGAAGGCCTCGGCGCGGTCGGCGGCTATAAGGCGCTGTCCGACTACACCGCTCTCGGCGGCGTGCTGACCGTCTTCTCGCTGCCCGACTACGCTCTGCCGATCGTCGCTCCGGCGAACTGATACGGCCAATAAAAAGATCAGCGCTCGGCGAACGCTCCTGGCGCGCGCCGAGCGCCTTGTTTGTGTGGATGGAAACTGCTGGAGGATGGCGTAATGAGACTGCCGCTCGTCGGGGCACTCGCCCTGAGCGTCTTCATGGGTGTTGGAACGACCGTGCGCGCCGAAGCGCCGGGAGACCCGACCGCGGTCAAGGAAGTGGACGGCAAGTGGTTCGACGCGCAGGGCAAGCCGACCTATAAGGTTCAGGCGGACGGCACTGTCGATTGGTACACTTTCTCCGGCTATCGCCGCTATCATGCCGAATGCCACGTCTGCCACGGCCCCAACGCCGAAGGCTCGACCTATGCCCCGGCGCTGAAGAATTCGGTCAAGAACTTCAATTACGAGGAGTTCTACGGCATTGTCGTCGGCGGCCGCGAGAATAAGCAGGCGGGCAATGACAGCGTCATGCCGGCTTTCGCCGACAATAAGAACGCCATGTGCTATATCGACGACCTCTACATCTATCTCCGCGCCCGCTCGACCGAGGCGGTCGGCCGTGGCCGTCCCGAGAAGAAGGCGGAGAAGCCCGCGGCCTTCACCGAGGCCGAAGCGAAGTGCATGAGCGCTAAGTGATCGAGCGTCAGTCGAGGCCTCGCGCGCCGGCTGGCGGCGGAACCGGCCGAGGGCTCGTCATGTCGCGTCGTCTCACATTTTCTCTGGTCGCTGTCGCGGGCTTGCTCGCGACAGCCCCGGCGCAGTCTCAATCGCCCGGTCTCGTGGCGCGTCCTCGGGGCGCAGTCGATGACGCGCGCGGCTCGATCGAGCTGATCGACCCCAAGGTCCTGCGCGTCTGCGCCGATCCGAGCAATCTTCCCTTTTCCAACAGCGCCGGAGAGGGATTCGAGAATAAGCTCGCGGAGTTCCTGGCCAAGAAGCTCGGCAAGGATGTCGCCTATTCCTATTATCCCGGCGCGACCGGCTTCATCCGCAACACGCTCAATGCGCATTTGTGCGATGTGGTGATGGGAATGCCGCAGGGCGACGATCTCGTTCAGCCCACCAATCCCTATTATCGGACTTCCTATGCGGTGGTCTATCGCGCCGGCTCCGATCTCGAGGGGCTGACGTCGCTCGCCGATCCGCGCCTCGCCCAGAACAAGCGTATCGGCCTCGTCGCCAACACGCCGCCCGGCAATCTTCTGGCCCGCTATCGGCTGCTCGCGGAGGTGAAGCCCTATCCGCTCGTCGTCGACACTCGCGTCGACGCGCCCGGCGCCGATATGATCCGCGATCTCGAGAGCGGCGCGATCGATGTCGCTATTCTCTGGGGGCCATTCGCCGGCTATCATGTGAAAAAGTCCGGCGGCCGGCTGAAGCTGGCCCTGCTCAGCGGGGACAAGGGGGCGCGCATGAGCTTTCGCATCGCTATGGGCGTTCGCCATTCCGATCAGGAATGGAAGCGCGAGCTCAATCGCATCATCGCGCAAAATCAGGGCGAGATCGACAAATTGCTCGCGGATTTCGGCGTGCCGCTGATCGACGAATCCGACGCGCCGATCACGCCCGCTCCCACTGCGTCCACGCCATGAGGCGTCGGCTCGGCGCCGCGCTCGGCCTCGCCTTTCTCGTCGCCTCGTCCGCCGCTGCAGAGACGGTTCCCGAACCGGAGGGCTATCGCCTCTCCGATTTTCGCGCCGCCGTGCCCGCCACACTGCGCGGCGCCCGCGTGATCGACACGCAGCAGGCCTTCGCCCTGTGGCGTGACAAAGCCGCTGTCTTCATCGATGTGCTGCCGCGCCCGCCCAGGCCCGCCGGCCTGCCGCCCGGCGCGGTGTGGCGCGACAAGCCGCGTTTCGACATTCCGGGCAGCGTCTGGCTTCCCGAGACCGGCTATGGCGAATTGCCGGAGGCCTCGCTCCGCTACTTCGAAAGCGGCCTTGCGCGCGTGACCGTGAAAGACAAGAGTCGCCCGCTGGTCTTCTACTGTCTCGCCGATTGCTGGATGTCGTGGAACGCCGCCAAGCGCGCGCTCGCGCTCGGCTATTCCGACGTGTCCTGGTTCTCGCAGGGCACGGATGGCTGGGCCGCCGCCGGCCATCCGCTGGAGCCCCGCGACGCGGAGCCGCGTGACGACCGCTGAGCTGCGCGTCAGTCCGTTTTGTTCGACAGCCGCCACACCGCCGCGATGAAGAATCCCTTGCAGAGAGGCAGCAGCAGCAGGGTGGAGACGATGGTCGCGGACAGCACCAGCGCCGCCTCTGCGCCATAGGACAGCGTTCCGCGTGTTTCCAGAAAGATCAGCAGTGGAACGATGATATGAGCGACGACGCCGATGGTGAGCCAGGCCGGCCCGTCGTCGGCGTCGACGCCGATGAAGCTCTCCGCGCAATGCGGGCAGGCGTCCGCGCGTTTCAGATAGCCGTCGAAGAGCGCGCCATTCCCACAGCGCGGGCATTTGCGCAGGAAGCCGCGCAGCAGCGCGGTCGTCGTCGATGGCCGTGCGATCGTCGTCGGCGTCATGGGATCACTGCTTTTCCGCCCCGGGCGTCACGCCGAGCTCGGCGAGGCTGAAGGAGAGCTCGGGCGCGAGCATGGGCTCGAGGCGCGCCGCGCCGGCGAGCTCGACGATTTCGGCATAGCCCGCAGCGCCCAGCCGGCGATGAACGAAGGTCACGGCCCGTACGGCGTCGACGACCCAGACCTCGCGCACGCCGAAAGCCGCATAGACGCCGATCTTGCGACCCTTGTCATAGGCGAGGCTCGAATCGGCGATCTCGATCGCCAGCAGCACCGCCGGCCCATCGAGGGCGGCGAGCGGCAGATCGCGCGGAAAAACGCAGAAATCCGGCTCGACGAAAGTGCGCGCGTCGAGGCGCAGCGTGGTCTCCGGGATAATGGTCAAATGGGCAGGCGCCGCCTTTTGGAGGAAACGATTGACTTCGCCCTTCACCCATTCGTGTCGGGCCCCCTTGGGCGACATCGGCACGACCTCCCCGCCGATCAGCTCGAACCGCTCGTCGTCATCGATGATGCCGGCGCGCAGCATCTCCTCGATTTCCGCCACGCTCCAGCAGCGCCGGGGGAGTCCCTCGGCGGCCTGAGTCTCGAGCGGAAGGCCGATCGGGCGCAGATGCGGGTTCATGCGGCGCAATATAGCGCAATCCGTGCGGGATTTCGCCTTTCAATATTGCCCGGCGAGCGAGGCCTCCAGCAATTCCGCCTCCGCCGCCGACAGGCCGAAGAGATCATAGATCAACGCATCGATCTCCCTTTCCCGGCTCTCGATCTCGGCGGCGCGGCGCCCGGCCGCGTCGCGCTCGGCCGCTGCGACGCAATTCGCGCGCGCCAGCGCCGCGAGCCGTTCTGCGACAGGGGAGGCGAGATCGGGCAGCGGCAGCGGCTCCAAATATTGCGCTTTCAGTCGCAGTCGCCATTTGCCGCCCCGCAGCGGATTGGACACGGAATGTAGCACGAACCAGCAGAGCCGCGAATTGAGATAGGCGAGCAGCGCGAGATCGGCGCAGGGCAGGCAGAAACAGGTCGCGTCGATGAGGCCGCCGCTATCGTCGAGCGCGAATTTCGGCCCTTGCGAAATGTCTGGAAAGACGATCTTCGGCGCCGCGAATCCAGGGCGATAGGCGAGCTGCGCCTGCTGCAGCTCGAACCATTTTTGTCGCGTGGCGCGGCGCTCCAGCCGTTCGCGCAGCGGCGCGAGCCACGCCTCCACGGCCGGATATTCGGCGATGTCGAAAGCGCCTTTCGGCGCATCGACGAGCCAGTCCTCGCTCGCCCTGCGCCAGCGGCCGATCTGCGCGCCGCGACAATAGCGCTTCACAATCTCGGCGCTGCGCGGATCGGCGGCGACGAGCGCGTCGCGCGTCGCGCCGTCGATGACGAAAGCGTCGTTGAGCCCCGTCTTGATCCCCCAGAGCGGCGATCCATAGACCTCGCGCAGCGTCTTGCGCCCTTGCGCGATCGTGTCGCGCAGACGCGCGAGCGCCTCCTCCTCGAAGCGCCAGAAGGCTGTCCCGAGCCGCGCCTGCGGCATGGGCCGCGCATTCTCTGCAAACTCCGCCTCGAGGTCCTTCGGCGCGCGATCCTTCAACAGCAGAAAGGAGAGATCGTCGCGCTCGGCGCTCTTCCTCAGCGTCACGATCGCCGGATAGGTGACGACATCGTCGAAGACGCGCAAATCGCCGAAATCGACGACGCTCTCGATCATCGCATTGGCCGTGAGGAAGCGGCGCAAGCTCTCGCCGGCGCCGGTGCGAAAGAAGCTCGACGAGGAGATGAAGCCCAGTCGTCCGCCCTCTCTCAGCAATCGCACGCCCTTCTCGAAGAAATAGGCGTAGAGATCGGCGCGCTCCGCGGCGACGGCGTAATGTTTCGCGAGATAGGGCTTCGCCGCTTTGAGATATTCCATCCGCACATAGGGCGGATTGCCGATGACGACATCGAAGCCGCCGGGCGCCGCAATATCGTCGATGAGGCTGTCGCCGGCGCGCAAATTGTCGTGAGGACGGTTTGGCTCGCCCGGCGCGGCGATCTGCTCGCATCGGCTCCAAAGCGCGCAGCGGGCGGCTTCCACCGCGCGCGCATCTATGTCCACGCCGAAGAGATTATTGGCGATCGTCTCGCGCGCCGCATCGAGCGCGATCATCGCGCCGAGCGCAATCTCCTCATAGCGTCGCGCCATCTCGTCGAAGGCCGCGTCGAGAAGCGCGCCATCGCCACAGGCGGGGTCTATGATTTTGAAGGACCGCAGAGAGTCGAGCCATGCGCGCCAGAAGGCGGGCGTCTCGCATCCGCCATGCCGCGCGAGGAGAGCGGCGCGGCGCTCGTCGAGCGACAGCGCAATGGTGCGGTAGACGAGAAAACGGGCGATGGGAGCCGGCGTGTAGACGACGCCGCGGCGCTTGCGTCCTTCGGAAAGCCGTCCTCGGGAGACTGGTTCATCCATGAATGCGAATGCGCCGACTGTTGTCGCTTACAGCGGCGACGGATTACTCCGCCGCGAGCGGTCCCGACAATTCGCCGACGGCTTCCATTTCCATCCGCAGCCAATCCGGGCACATATCGTAGCCGTTCGGCCATGTCGGCGCGCCGTTTTCGAGCCGGACCTTCGCAAAAAATTCGGGATCACGAAACGGAATCGCCATCGGTCCTTCCTCCCGAAGGAGCGAGGAGCAGTCGTGAAGGCCCGAGGCGCCGTCCTGGAAACGGACGGCGATGCAGTAATGGCCGACTGCCGCGATCTGAACGACCTTATTCAGCATCGAGCCCATCGATCTGCTCCAAAGGCAGGCCCGTCTCGCGGCGACGCCAGTTCGCCTCGAGCGCCTCTCCATTGAGTTTCGCCCACTCCCGGACGAGCCGCAAGGCCGTCGAGGGTAATTCGCCTTTCAATATATCCCCGGTTCCTATGGCGACTTGCGCTTCGTGGTCGCGATAGATCGCATGGAAATGCGGCGGAGCATGATCTTTGAGGTACATCCGAATGGCGATGCCGTAGAACGAAGCGATCGTCGGCATCGCCAATAGCTCAATTGTCCAGGAAGCTCCGCAGCTTCCTCGATCGGCTCGGATGCTTCAGCTTCCTCAGCGCCTTCGCCTCGATCTGGCGAATGCGCTCGCGCGTCACCGAGAATTGCTGGCCGACTTCCTCGAGCGTGTGGTCGGTGTTCATGCCGATGCCGAAGCGCATGCGCAGCACGCGCTCCTCACGCGGGGTGAGCGAGGCCAGCACGCGGGTCGTCGTCTCGCGGAGGTTGGACTGGATCGCCGCCTCGATCGGCAGAACGGCGTTCTTGTCCTCGATGAAATCGCCGAGATGCGAATCCTCCTCGTCGCCGATCGGCGTCTCCAGGCTGATCGGCTCCTTGGCGATCTTCAGCACCTTGCGCACTTTTTCGAGCGGCATGGCGAGCTTCTCGGACAATTCCTCCGGCGTCGGCTCGCGGCCGATCTCGTGCAGCATCTGGCGCGAGGTGCGCACGATCTTGTTGATCGTCTCGATCATATGCACCGGAATGCGGATCGTGCGCGCCTGATCCGCGATGGAGCGCGTGATCGCCTGCCGAATCCACCAGGTGGCGTAGGTCGAGAACTTATAGCCGCGGCGATATTCGAACTTATCGACCGCCTTCATCAGGCCGATATTGCCTTCCTGGATGAGGTCCAGGAACTGCAGGCCGCGATTGGTGTATTTCTTGGCGATGGAGATCACGAGGCGCAGATTGGCCTCGACCATTTCCTTCTTCGCCTGCCGGGCCTCGCGCTCGCCCTTTTGAACCATATGGACGATCTTGCGGAACTCGGCGATCTCGAGGCCCGTCTCGGTGGCGAGCGCGTGAATCTCGCCGCGCAGCTCCTTGATCCGGTCCTTTTCGTTGGCGACGAATTCCTTCCAGCCGCGCGAGCCGAGCTTGGAGACGCGCATGATCCATTTCGGATCGAGCTCCGAGCCCTGGAACTTGTCGATGAAGTCCTCGCGTGCGACGCCCTGCGCATCGGCGAGGCGCAGCAGCTTGGTCTCATAGCCGATCAGGCGCTTGTTGATGTCGTAGAGCTGCTCGACCAGCGCCTCGATACGGTTCTGGTTCAAGGAGAGAGACTTCACATCGGTGACGATCTCCTTCTTGAGCTGCTTGTATTTGCGGTCCTGCGCCGGGGTCAGCGTCTCGTTCTTGAGCTTGTTCTCGACATTCTGATCCTGCAGCCGGCGCAGCTTCTTGTACGCATCGGCGACGCGGGCGAAAGTCTCCAGCACCTTGGGCTTCAGCTCGGTCTCCATTGCGGAGAGCGAGACAGAATTCTCGAGGTCGTCCTCTTCCTCGAAAGCCTCCTCCGGCGGCGCGCCGGCTTCGCCGAGCGCAGCCGGCGGCGAGCGCGGCGCGGTGGCGGGCGCGAGATCGGACGGCGTGACCGGCGGCTTGGCGTTCTTGCCCTCGGGGCCGGCGTAGGTGGCCTCGAGATCGATGATGTCGCGCAGCAGAACCTTGCCGGCCTCCAGCTCCTCGCGCCAGATGATGATGGCCTGGAAGGTCAGCGGGCTCTCGCAGAGACCGGCGATCATCGCCTCGCGGCCGGCCTCGATGCGCTTGGCGATGGCGATCTCGCCCTCGCGCGACAGCAGCTCGACCGAGCCCATCTCGCGCAGATACATGCGGACAGGATCGTCGGTGCGGTCGGCGGGCTCGGAGCTGCGCGTCGCGACGGCGGTGGAGCGCGCCGATTCGACGACCTCGCCGCCCTCGGCCTCCTCCTCCTCCTGCTGCTCCTCGCCCTCGGCGTCGTCGGGATCGTCGCCCTCGGAGACGGTGATGCCCATCTCCTGCAGCATGGCGTAGACGTCCTCGATCTGGTCGGAGGACACTTCCTCGGACGGCAGAACGGCGTTCAGCTCGGTATAAGTGACGAAGCCGCGCTTCTTGGCGAGCTTGATCATCCGCTTGACGGCGGCGTCGTTGAGGTCGAGCAGAGGACCGTCGGCGGTTTCCACCGCCACCGCGCCCTCGTTTTCGACTTTCTCGTCGTCTTTTTTCGCCATTCTTCGCTCCAAGCCCCACCCCACGCCGCCTTCCCGAGCCGAAGGCTGCGCCATGCCGGGATCGTTCACTTTTCCGCTCGCCGCATTTTAACGAAAAACCACAGCGTCGACCGCATGACAAGACGGCGGACCCCGCAGAGGACCCTACCGATTCGCCCGAGCCCACAGTCGCGGCCAGGGCTTAACTTTCGCCTAACCAAATCGGTAGAGCTTTTGCTCGTCGTCCGATCGGCTTGTCGGTCAAAGGCTTCTCGCCGAACGGCCCGATTGTGAACCGAACCCGTCGAGAGCGGCTTCGGTTCCATCGAGCGCGTTCAATTGCGCCTGAATATCGCTTAATCGCGCGGAGTCTTGCTCGTTGGGCGCGATCGCCAACCTCGCCTCGATTTTCCGCAGCTCTTTATCTAATGCGCGCACGCGATGTTGCAAGACGAGAGCTTGGCGCAGGCTTTCGGCGGCGTCGGCCGGGGCCGCCTCGGCGCGCACGCTCCACAGCGTCGCATGGGCGCCCATTCCAGTCAATTTCTCGCAAAATGCTTCTAGCCCGGCGGCGGCGGCGGCGCGAGCGAATTCTTCGCGGCCGGCGGCCCCGTCGGCGAGGCTCCGCACCAGCACGGCGCGCAGCCTCTCGCCGTCCGCCGAGGCGAAATCGAGCGCCGTCACCGCCTCGAGATGGGCGGCCAGCAGCTCCGGGTGATTCAAGAGAATCAGCAAAATGAGCGCCTCGCGCGGCGCGATGGCCGGCGTCGTGCCACGATAGAGCGGGGAATTGGCGAGGGCCGCGCCTATGGTCAGCGGACCGCGCGTGGGCTCGAGATCACGGCGAAAGCGCTGCGGTCCGCCCGGACGGCGGGCCTCCGGCCGGCGCTGAAATTGGCCGCGCGTGCGGCCGAACAGCGAATCGCAGCGGTCGGAAAATTCTTTCTGATAATGCCGGCGCAAAGTCTCGTCGGCGATGGCGCGGCCGAGCTCGGCGAGGCGGCGCTCGAGCGCGGCGCGCCGCTCGGGCGTGTCGAGCGGGACGCCCTCCGTCTCCCGCGCCCATATCAGATCGACCAGCGGGCGCGCCGCCGCCACGGCCGCGGCCAAGGCGGAAGGGCCGGCGGCGCGCAAGAGCTCGTCCGGATCCTGCCCGTCCGGCAGCAGCACGAAGCGCAGGCTGCGGCCGGGGCCGATCAGCGGCAGAGCCGTGTCGATCGCGCGAAAGGCGGCGGCGCGGCCGGCCTTGTCGCCGTCGAAGCAGAGAATGGGCTCCTCGGCGTGGTTCCACAGCAGGCCGCATTGCTCGGCCGTCAGCGCCGTGCCCAGCGGCGCCACCGTCTGCGGAAAGCCGGCCGCGGTCATGGCGATGACGTCGACATAGCCCTCGACGGCGATGATGTTTCCCGCCTCATGCGCCGCCTTGCGGGCGTTATGCAGATTGTAGAGCGTCGCGCCCTTGTGGAAGAGCGGCGTCTCCGGCGAGTTGAGATATTTGGCCTTGGCGTCCTTCTCCATCGCCCGCCCGCCAAAGGCGATGACGCGGCCGGAGCGGTCCGCGATCGGAAACATGATCCGATTGCGGAAACGGTCGTAGGGGACGGCGATGTCCTCGCCATGGATGAGCAGGCCGGCCTCGATCATCGTTTCGACGCTCGCGCCCTTGCCGGCGAGATGGTCGCGCAATGTGAAGCGATCTTGCGGCCCGAAGCCCAGACGAAACTGCGCCTGCTCCTTTTCCCCGAGCTCGCGGCGGGCGAGATAGGCGCGCGCCTCGGCGCCGGCCGGGCCGCGCAGCTGCTTCTCGAAGAATTGCGCCGCCCATTCCAGCACCTCGGTCAGAGAGCCGCGGCGCTGCTCCGCCTCCTGCGCCTCTTTGGTCTCCACCGGCATGGGCAGGCCGGCCATGCCGGCGAGCCGCTCGACCGCCTCGGGGAAGGTGAGGCCCTCGGTCTCCATCAGAAAGGTGAAGCCGTCGCCATGCTTGCCGGAGGAGAAGTCCTTGTAGAAGCCCTTCTGGTCATTGACATAGAAGGAGGGCGTCTTCTCCGCCTGAAAGGGGGAAAGCCCGCGCCACTCGCGCCCCTCCTTCTTGAGCTTGACCTTCTTCGACACCACTGCCGAGACCGGCACGCGGGCGCGAATTTCATCGAGGAAGGAGGGAGGGTATCGCATTGGCTCTCGTGACTTTGCCTTCAGCTATCACGGTCGCCGCCGGAAACGAGGAGAAACCGCGAAATATCCACCCAAAACACATTTCGTGACGACCGGAGCTTGATGTTGGCATTTGTATATACGATTATATATATCTTGCTATGAAACGCGGCACGGATATGTGCGAGGATGGACGCCTTTTTCGGAGATTTCGAGTGGGATTCGCGCAAGAGTGAGGCAAATCTAGAAAAGCACGGGATATCCTTCATGGACGTGCTCGAGCTATTCGAGGCGCCCTATGTGACGATTTCATCCGATCGCCCGACCGAGGTGCGGTGGTTGGCTGTCGGTGAGGTTGCAGGACGAGTGGTCGCGGTCGTGTACACCGAGAGGAGCGGCCGAAAGCGGTTGATTTCGGCGAGAATGGCAAGGAGCTATGAGCGAGAAGCGTACTACGCGCATATCGGCGAAGCGCGATGACAGAGATGTCGGAGCGCGGTCGTTTCCTTTGCCGGAAAAATCGGACGCCGAAATCGATGTGGCGATCGCGAGCGATCCCGATTGGGCGGAATTCGAGCCGATCGACTGGAGCAAGGCCGAGGTCGTCGTTCCGCCGAAAAAGCAGGCGATCTCCATCCGGCTGGACCAGGACCTCATCGACTTCTTCAAGAAGGAAGGTCCTGGCTATCAGCGGCGCATCAACGCCGTCCTGCGCGGCTATGTGAGAGAGCGGCGGCGCTGAGCCTCCTCACGCCGGCTCGCGCACTTTCTCCTCCTCCGGCTCCTTCACGCTGGGGAGAGCGGCCAGCTGCTTCGGCCGATAGGCGGGGTCGATCTCCGCTTTCTCTCGCACGGGGGCGAAATCCTCGCTGGAATCGATGGGGCGAATGTAATCGCCGCTCCAGGTCACAAATTTGGCGAGGCGCTGATCGTCGAGCGGATAGACGGAGGGCAGGCCGAGCGTCGCCGGCAGCTTCACGAGCAGCACGGTCGCCAGACGATAGAGGAATGTCTGGCTGTTCTGAATCTTCTCGGCCGGATTGGGGCCGAAGGGCCGGGTGAAGGAGAGCTTCACATTGGCGAAGTTCAAAAGCTTCAGGCCATTCTCCGCGGCGCGCTCGGCCATCCACACCAGCGCATAGTCGGAGAGGCCGTGCTCCTCATAGCCGCCGCCGACATTGGAGTGCACGCCCGGAAACCAGCGCTCGGTGTAGAAGGGAAAGCCGCGCTCGGCGATGTTTTTCGCATTGCGCTCCCGATGATAGTCGGTGAGCGCGATCGGCGTCGGCCGGAAGGGCCAGCGACGCTCGTCCGCCGCCAGCGCGTGATAGGCGGAATCGACGCTCGTGCTCAGCGTCACATCGTGAAAGCTCGTGTGGAAGAATTTGTCGATGAGCCGGCCGAGAATTTCGCCATAGGGCGCGCCGAGCGCGCCGACCGTGTCCCACACGCCGAGGAATTTGATCTTGGTCGGATAGGGATGGCAATTCTCGGCGCGGAATGTCTGCGCGGAGGCGCCGCCCGGGCGCCACTCCGCGGCCCTGTCCTTGTAATGGTCATAGGCGATGGAGACGAGCGGCAGATTCCAGCGCTTCAGCACGCCGAGATTGTGAATGAGCCCGGCGATGCTGCGCGCCGTATAGGCGCCGCGGCTGAAGCCGAAGAGATAGATGTCGTCGCCCGGCTCGTAATTGCTGACGATGAAGGCGTAGGCGTCCTTGATATTGTCGGAGATGCCGAAGCCGAATGCGCCGCCGATGACCTTCTCGTCTTTGCGCGTGCCGACTCCGGCGATGTAATGGGTGAGCTGCGGATTGTCGTCGGCGTCGAGAAAATCAGTGGCCTGCAGCATTCGCACGACATTGGTGCCGCGCTTGGTCGGCTCGTTCCACGTGCCGTCGCAAAAGATCACGAGCTTCTTGTTGGGCTTGGTCGCGGTCATAATCGTCTCTTTCGCAAAGAGTTCGGCGCCGTCGAAAAAATCACGCGCCGCAGAAAGGAATCGCCGTGGCGCGCAAAAAGCCGCCCAGCGAAACGCTCAGCCTAGCCGAGCTTTCCGCGGGGCGCCAGATCGGTGCGCGAAACTGATGCGACCAGAGCTCAGAAGGGCAGCGGGCCGGTGATCGACACGCGCACGGCCGGCGGCTCCATCGGCTTGAAATGTCGGCCCATCACGCCGACCGAGCAGACATTGCTCGGCGCGACGCCCGCCTTGCACAGGCCATAGAGCGGATCGGAGGGGATCAACGATCCATAGCCATAGGTTATCATGTCGGAGCGCGAATTGGTGACGTTGAAAGCGTCGGCCTGAATGCTCCAGCCATTGTCGAAGCGATAGCCGGCGCGCAGATTGAGCGTTCCGGTCGCCGGCGATTTGAAGGCGCCGTCCTCGGTCAGCGGGCGCTCGCCGAGATAGCGATAGCGCAGCGCCGCGAAGGGGCCGGTCGTCTCGCCCACCTCGATCTGGCCCATGGCGACGATGTTGGGCGAGTCGGGAATGTAATTGCCCGGGGCGTTGCCGACATAGGTTCCGTAGCCGATCGCATCGGGCGAGAGGAGATCGATCCAGGCCAGCGCCTGCTGCTGGTCGACGCCGCGGAAGCGCGCATGAGACAGCGACACGCTGCCCTCCATGCGCAGCCAGGAGGCGGGCGTGTAATGGTTGATGATCTCGACGCCATAGCGCCGGCTCGGCCGGCCGAAGGCCGTGCTGCCGGAATCGCCCTCGAACTGATTCTCCGAATCATTGTTCAGCCACCAGAAGGCGACCGAGGATTCGAGCCCTTCCAGCAGGCGCGTGGTCCGCACGCCGATCTCGGCGCCGCGCTGCTTCACCAGCAGGGGAATGGTCGCCACGTTGGAGCCGTCGGCCGGGCTCAGCCGGGTCACGGTTCCGCGCACGTCGGTCGAATGCAGCCCTTCGCCGAAATTGAGGAAGAGCTCGGTCTGCTCGAAGGGGCCGATAACGACGCCGACCTTCGGGCTGCCCATCGTCGCCGATTTGGAGCCGCTGTTCCAAGGGCCGGTCCAGATCGGAGCGCCATTCTCGTCCTTGGGCGCGGAGAGCGGATCTTGCAGGCTGCCGACGCTGGCGGCGAAATAGTCGAAGCGCACGCCGCCTGTGGCGCGCAGCCAAGGCGTGAAGCGAACCGTGGTGTCGGTCCAAAGGCTCACGCTGCCTTCCGCCACATGGCTGTTGGTGATCGTGTCATAGGGCTGGCGCCGCCAGCTGTCCTGGAGGCCGAGACGAATATTGTCGTAGCGGCTCTCGAGGCCGATGCGCGACTCGATCGGCAGGCCGGCGAGCTCGTATTTATAGGCGTGCTGCGCGTTGACGCCGAGCACGGTGCGCCGGTCGAATTGGCGGAACTGGTCGCCGATGTCGGGATGCGACAGGAAATAGGTGAAATTATTGTAGAGATCGAGCGTCGAGCGGATGGCGTAGGCTTCCACGCGCGAGGAATGCGCGCCTTCCGTCTGGCTCCAGCGCGCCGAGAGGCTGAAGCGCGAGGCGTCGCCGCCGTCCGTGCTGTCGACATTGCCCCAGAGCGGCATGATCCCGCCATAGACGGCGCGCGAGGGGATCTGGTCGGTGGAGAACCAGCGGTTGGCGTAGGCCATTGCGGTGATGGAGACGCCGTCCTCCTGGGTGCCGCGCGACCAGCGCAGCACCGAATTGATCTTGCGCATCTCGTCCGGCCGCGTCCACGGGCCGTTATAGATGCTCGATTCGATGGCGGTGAGCAGATTGCCGCCATTCACCTCGAAGCTCTTGGCGCCGAGCAGGCGGCCATAGGCGAAGCTGCCGCCCGTCGCCCGGAAGAAGCCGCGGTCGAGCTTGTCGATATATTGCATATCGACCGAGCCGGCCGAGGAGAAATCGCCCTTGTCGGCGTAATAGGGGCCTTTGCGGCCGACGACGGAGGAGAGCAGCTCCGGGATCAGGAAATTGGCGTCCGCATAGCCCTGGCCGTGGCCATGGGTGCGCATATTGATCGGCATTCCGTCGAGCGTCAGCGAGAAATCGGTGCCGTGGTCGAGCTGGAAGCCGCGCAGAAAATATTGGTTCGCCTTGCCCTCGCCGCTGTGCTGCGTGACCGAGAGGCCGGGGACGATCTCGAGCGCCTCGCCCGGCCGCGCGAAGGGAACGGCGTTGACCTGCTGGCCGCTGAAGACGGTCTCGCTGGCCGCCTCGACCCGCACCTTCGCCTTTTGCGCGTCTTCCGCGCGCGCCGCCGCCGCCGCCGGCGTCCCGGCTGCGATCGGCGCGCCGACGTCTATGTCCGGGAGAGCCTCCTGGGCGATGGCGCCGCCGCCGAAAAGGGCGACCGCCAGGGCCAATGCCGAAACTTCGCCAATTCGCCGGCCAATCATCTCCGCCCCCTCGTATGATTTTTTTATTATCAGATCATACGAGCGCGGCCGTGGCAACGACCCGCTTACGGATTTACCCGCAGCGTTGCATTTGTGTCACAGCCTCAAGCGTGGCTGTGGCCGTGGTGGGGCTTTTGCGTGGAGGCGCCCTCCGGCGAATGCGCCTCGGCCGGGGCGACGACGAGCTGGCCATATCGCACGCCGCGCTCGCCGATCACATGCTGCGCGAAATGCTCCACCTCGGATTTGGGGCCGCGCAGCAGCGAGACCTCGAGGCAGGTCTCGGCGTCGACATGCACATGCAGTGCGGCGATGGAGAGGTCGGCGTGGCTGTGATGGTCGTGCATCAGCCGCTTCGACAATTGCCGGGTCTCGTGATCGTAGAGATAGACGAGCGCGCCGATGCAAGGGCGGTCGCGGTCGTCGACCTTGGGCTTTTTCAGCAGGCCGGCGCGCACCAGATCGCGCACCGCCTCGGACCGATTTTGATGCCCGCCGGCCTCCATATACTGGTCGAGAGCGGCCATGAGATCATCGTCGATGGTCATGGTGACACGCTGCATATCGGACGCTCCCCCCGCGCGGCTGTCCAGTCCGGGCCGCATCTCCTTGTTTTTTACCCGTCCGGGCGCGGTCCCGCAATCGCGCGCCGCCGGCGCGGCGCGGTCTTGTCCATTTTCGTGGCGTCGGGCATTGTCGCGGCCCCGCCCTTCAGGCTTGCCCGGAGTCCTTCGAAAATGAGCTGGTCGTCGAAATGCCTGCCGATCGTCGTCGCCGCATTGCTCGCATCGATTGCGCCGACCTTCGCCCATACGGCGGATATTTCCACCGCCAAGATCACGCCCGAGAAGGATCGTTCCTATCAGGTCGACGTCGGCTTTCTGGCGACCGATCTCGAGCGCATTTTCTCGCAGACCATGGCGGAGCGCGCCGGCGTCGAGCTGTCGCAGCCGGGCGTGCTGGAGACGCAGATCGGCAAGCTCGTTCAGCGCCGCGTCTCCATGCATGACGCCGAGGGACACGCCTGCGCCGGCCGCGTGGATTACGCCGGAGAGGATCCCACCAATGCGGACAGCGCGCTGGTGAAGCTGAAGCTCGATTGCTCCAGCGTTCCCGGCCAGATTTTCTACGACGCAAAGGAGCTGCTCGGCGCCGCCGGCTCCAGGGCCAAGCATCTCGTCACCCTGACCGGCGACAACGCCGGCGAGACCATGCTCTATCCCGCCGATCCGCCGCTCGATCTGTCGAAGCCGCTGGAAACGGTCTGGCAGCTGATGTGGAAATTCGTGCAGGCCGGCGTCGAGCATATTCTCACCGGCTACGATCATGTCTGCTTTCTGATTGCCATTCTTCTATGGGCGACGCGCGTCTGGCCGGTGGTGAAGATCGTCACCGCCTTCACCGTTTCCCATTCGATCACGCTGTCGCTGGCGGCGCTCGATATTGTGACGCTGCCGTCGCAATGGGTGGAGGCGGCGATCGCCGCTTCTATCATCTATGTCGCGGTCGAGAATTTCGTCTCGCGCCGCGTCGACGGGCGCTGGCGCGACACGTTTCTCTTCGGCTTCATCCATGGCTTCGGCTTCGCCAGTAGCTTGAAGGAGCTCGGTGTGCCGGCGAACGCCGTGCTGCCGGCGCTCGCCTCCTTCAACATAGGCGTCGAGCTCGGACAAGTGGCGATCGTGCTGGTCTTCGTGCCGGCGCTGCTCTTCATCGACAAGCAGACCGGCGGCAAGCGCAGCCCGCGGCTCGTCTACGCGCTGTCGGGCGTGATTGCTCTCGTCGGCGCCTATTGGCTGCTGGAGCGCGTCGGCGCGCTGGATTTCATCCTCGCGCATCTCGGCCATTCGGCCTGAGCGCGGCGGGAGCGCGGCGGCTTCGCGCAGCCGCGCTCCGTCCAAGTGGCGTCGCTCGCCCGGGTCATTTGGTGACGATGAAGGACCCGAGAATGCCGCCGAGCAGCGCGCCGATGATCACCGTCCCGATCGCGGCGGGAAAGCCGACGACGCCGGCGCCCATCACGGCGCCGAGCACGGCTCCGACCCCCGCGAAAATATAAGCGTTCCGCGTCATCAGGCGGTCGACTTGGTCTTCTTCGGCCATGGTTCTCTCCGTTGTTCTCTCTCGCTGGCCCTCGGACGCAGGGCTGGCTCCGCATGTCTCTAGCTAGCGCGCGCCACACGGCGGCAAGGGCGGGCCGCGGAAGCCTCACGCGAAATCGCCGATTCGATTAGGATGACGCCCATGACACCGGATGATCTCGTCTCGCGCCTCCTCTATCGGGATGGGCTGATGCTCGTCGTCGACAAGCCCGCCGGCCTGCCCGTGCATCGCGGCCCCAAGGGCGGCGAGAATCTGGAGGACCATTTCGACGCGCTGCGCTTCGGCCTGCCGCGCGCGCCGGCGCTCGCGCATCGGCTCGATCGCGACACCTCCGGCTGCCTCGTGCTGGGCCGCCACCGCAAGGCGCTGGAGCGGCTCGGCAGACTGTTTCACGACGGGCGCATCAAAAAGACCTATTGGGCGATCGTCGAAGGCGCGCCTTCCGCGGAGGAGGGCCATATCGACATGGCGCTCGGCCGGCTCGATTCGACGCGCGGCTGGTGGATGCGTCCCGATCCGCTGGGCCAGCCGGCGCAGACGGATTGGCGCGTGCTGGGCCGCGCTCGCGACGCGCAGGGCAATGATCTCGCCTTCCTCGAGCTGAAGCCGCAGACCGGCCGCACGCATCAGCTGCGCGTTCATTGCCAGGCCATGGGCTGGCCCATGCTCGGCGATCCCGTCTATGGCCATGGCAAGCGCGATGGCGCGCCGCCGCTGCATCTTCACGCGCGCGAGATCGACATTCCGATGCGCGAGAACAAGGAGCGCATCGTCGTGCGCGCCCCGGCGCCCGCGCATATGCGCGAAGCGCTGGCGCTCTGCGGATGGCGCGCGGAGGCGGAATGACCACGCCGGTTCGCATCTGTTTTTTCGGCGACAGCTTCGTCAATGGAACCGGCGACGACGATGGTCTCGGCTGGGTGGGCCGGCTCGTCTCGCGTGCGCGCCGGGGCGGGCGGGACGTCACCGCCTATAATCTCGGCGTCCGCCGCGACACCAGCGCCGATATCGCCGCGCGCTGGCGCGAGGAGGCGCGCCGCCGTCTGCCGGCGGGCGCCGACGCGCGTTTGCTGTTTTCCTTCGGCGCCAATGATTGCGTGGAGGAGGAAGCGGGCCGTGCGCGCGTGCCGCTCGAGGAGACGCTAGTTCACGCGGAGCAAATGCTGCGCGAGGCCGCGACGCTCGCGCCCGTATTGATGGTCGGGCCGTTTCTGCCCGGCGCCGCGCGCATCGATCACCTGTGCCCGCAATTGCAAAAGCTCTGCGCCGAGCTGCAAATTCCCTATATCGAGATGCGCGGCTTCTCCGCGCGTTGCGGCGTGCTTTTGCAGGAGGCGGCCGCCGGCGACGGCGCCCACCCCAATAGCGGCGGCTATGCGGCGCTGGCCGATTTCATCGGCGCCGCGCCGCAATGGCGCGATTGGCTCGATGGCGCGCTCACGTCCGCCAAGGATGCGCCGGCAGATCGCTGACGCCGACGACGGCGACGCCGGCCTGCGCGACGGCGTGGTCATTCTCCACCGAGCTGCCGCTGACGCCTATGGCGCCGACCAGCACGCCATCTTCGTCGACGATGGGCAGTCCGCCGGGGAATGTGATGAGCCCGTCATTGGAATGCTCTATGCCGAAGAGCGGACCGCCCGGCTGCGACAGCTTGCCGATCTCGCCCGTCGGCATGCCGAAGAAGACGGCCGTCTTCGCCTTCTTGATCGCAATGTCGATGCTGCCGACCCAGGCGTCGTCCATGCGATAAAAGGCTTTCAGATCGGCGCCGGAATCGACGACGGCGATGCACATTTTCGTGCCCAGCTCGGCGGCGCGCTTGCGTGCGGCGGTGATGGCGGCTTCCGCCGCGGCGATATTGACATGCATCGGGGGCTCTCCTCGTCGCGCGACGCTGCGACACGACACAAATGGCTACGCCGAAGTCCCTTTCAAGTCCGTCACCTTTGGGTGATCGGCGCCGGCTGTGTCACAATGTCGCGCTCCGCCGGCCATTTCACGCGATAGGCGAGGCGCAGCTCTTTCGTCTCGCGCGGCTTGGCGTCGAAGCTCCAGCCCATCACGCCGCGCTTGTCGGCGATCTGCTTTATCGTGGGAGCCGTCGTCTGCGGCAGCGTCTCGACCGTGATCGCTGTCGTCTCCGAAAACGGAATCTGATCGACGACCGTCACCGGAACGATGAAATCATGCAGATTCTCGACCGTCGTCTTGAAGTCGCGCGTCTCATATTTCGTCTGGCCGAACCAGCTCGGCTCATTCTCGAGGCGCTTGACCGGCGCGCGCGCGACCTTGATCTTGTCATCCGCGCCGAAGCCGAGTTGCACCGCCTCGCCCGGCGCGACGAAGGCGATGCGGCTCTGCCCCACATGCATTCCGTCGCGCTGCACGGCGACAGGGCCGGCCAGCAGCGGGGCGTCCTCCTCATTGAGGATTCGCGCCTCGAGAAAGGCCGTGGGATCGAGCGCCGGCGCGATGCGCGCGGCGAGCGTCGGCGTCATGCGGCGCGAGGAGAGAATGAAGCTTTTCGTCGTTCCGTCGCCGGGCGCGCCGACGCGGCCGGAGATTTTGAAGCTCGCCTGAAAGGCGGTGGATTCCAGCGCGGCCGTCTGCTGCTCCACCGGCGCAGGCTCCGGCGCCGCAGCGGCCGCCATCGGCGCTTCCGCCGATTTGCGCATCTGCCGCTCCATCGCGACGGGCGCCGCAGGCTTCGCATAAACGATCGGCGGCTCGTAAAAGCTCACCCGTTGCGGCTGCACATCGGGCGCCGCTGCGCCGCGATGCGCGCGCGTCGTCGAGACGGAGAGCGTGACATCGTTCCAATCCTCGCCCGTGCTCTGCGTCACCGCGGCGCGGCGGATGAATTCGAGCTGCGGCTTGCCCTCCGCGCCGCTGGTCTCGAGCCGCGCGTCATAGGCGGGCCGCCAATAGGCGCCGGAAACGAGATAGGAGAGGGACAATTGCAGCCGGCCGCCGCTCGCCGATTCGACCGCTATGGCGACCTCGCGCGAAGGGCGCCGCGGCGCGCGCGCGCCGGTTCCCGCCTCCAGCGCGTGAATCTCGTCGTCGAGCTCCTTCGCCTTGACGCGGGCGCCGCGCAAGTCCTCGCCGGTTTTGGTCAATGCGGAGGCGATGGCGTCGAAGGCTCCGCTCCATTCGCCGATCGCGAGCGGCCGCGTCTCCGGGCCGAGCTTCTCTGGGCTCGCCTGCGAATAGCGCGCGATCATGGCCTGCTTGGCGGCGAGCGCGTCCAGCGTCACTTGCAGGCTCTCGCGCGCGCCGCGCAATTGCTTCAGCTTCGCTTCGATCGCCGTGTCCGGCGCCTGCGTCTCCGCCGGCGTGAGCCGCGCCTCGACGGCGCCGATCGTCACGCGCCCATTCGCCTCGCCGGAGACGCGCAGCGAATCGGCGTCGAGCGCGAAGGGAAGATTTTTGAGGAGGACCGTCGCGGAGCCGGCGGGAAGATCGATCGTCGCTCTACGCGTGACCGTCGCTGCGTCGGGATGGACGATGACGCCGTCGATCGTCGATGTCGCCTCCACGATCGTCTCCTTCGCCCACGCGGAGGATATAGCGATCGAAGACACGCAAACGAGCAAAAGCACGCGAAGCCGCATGGGCCGCCTCCTCGAGGGAAAGAAGGCGGCATCCGGCCCTATGCTTATGTCCTTTTCGCGGCGGCTCCCGTCCTGCTCTATCGCTCGGCTTTCGCCGCGGGCGCGGGCCGGTCGGTCAGCGTGTGAAGAAAGGCGACGATGGCGTCGATCTCGCCTTCGTCGAGCCGCGGCGTTTCGCCCGGCTTGCGATCATAAGGAACTTCCTTGACGTTCACATTGTCGTGGAACTTCTCCGGCAGATCGTCGTATTTCGCGGTCGCGCCCTCTTTCTTGGGATACCAGCGCGCAGGATCGGTGTCGCGCGTCGCATAGAAGGCCACGACATCGCGCAGACTGGCGAAGGCGCCATTGTGCAGATAAGGGCCGGTGACGGCGATGTTTCGCAAGGTCGGCGCCTTGAACTGCCCGCAGAGGCCGTCGATGGCGTAGCCCTTGGGCGCGACCTTGGCGAGGCCGTCGCGCTTGCAGAGGCCGAGATCGACGAATGCCGGGTCCTTGTTGTCCGGTATGGCGGCGTTGCGCGGCGCGCCCAGCGCATCATAGCTGAAATCGGTGAACAGCCAGTCCTGCGGATGGCGCGACTTCTCCTCGCCGACATGGCAGGCGATGCAATTGCCTTTCTTTTTATCCTTGAACAATGCGAAGCCCTTCGCCTCCTCGGCGGTCAATTTCTCGCGCCCGCGCAGAAAATCGTCGAATTTGGACGAGAAGGGATGAAAGCGCTCGCTGCTCTCATAGGCGGCGACCGCGCGCGCCAATTTGTCGAAGGCCGCATCGCTTTCGAAGAGCTTTTCGCCATAGACGCGCCGCGCGAGATCGGCGTAGGCGCCGGATTTTATCTTCTCGACCACGGCGGCTTTCGACGGATTGTTCATCTCGCGCGGATTGAGCAGCGGCCCTTCCACTTGCGCGGCGAGATCATCCGCGCGGCCGTCCCAAAATTGTCCGCCGACGGGAACCAGCTCGGTCTCGCCGGTCTCCTCGTCCTTCTTCTTCATGAAATGAAAGCGCGGGCTGAAGGAGACGTAAGCGAGCGAGGGCGTCTTGCGCGTTCCGAGCGCATCCGGCCTGCTACCGCGCGCCAGCGCCGCGATCGGCGAGCCATTATTGCCCTGAAACGCCTTGGCGGGATCATGGCAGGAGGCGCAGGAGAGGCCCGCCGGTTCCGAGAGAGTCTTATCCTCGAAAATTCGTTTCCCCAGCAGCTCCCGCTGCGAGAGGCGAGCCTCATCGGCCGCTCGCGCATCGCTCGTCGTCGATTCGAGGCTCGCCGCCGGCGAGGCCGCAGCGAGCAGAAAGAAAAATGCGCGCGACAATGTCGAGAGGCGCGATCGAGCGGCGAGCGCCATAGTCAGTTTCTCCGATCGCGAGAGGGAACTCTCCGAATGAGCGGCGCGCGAAATCTAGTGAAGGAGCGCTAATCCCGTCAAACTCCATAGATTGGATCGGTTCCAAACAATGCTCTCGACCCTTCAGCCGCGCGGGGCCTCCGGCTGAGCGACGAAGAGCAGGATGAGGCCCAGCGAGCCGATGAATCGAAAGGCCGGCTGCTGGAAGTTCCAATCAATGGAACGCCACATCTGGAACCATTCGCCGCCGATGATCATGAAGCCGAAAAAATAGAGCGCGAAGCCGAGCGCGAGGCCGCCGATGGCGCATTGCTTGGCGCTTTCGAAGCGCGCCGGCTCGTCCTTTCGTGCGCCAAATAGCCGCAGCGCGCCATAGAGGCAGAGCGCGCCGAAGGCGAGCTCCGTCGCGATGATCCCGGCATAGAGCAGCCGCTGAAGCGAGTCGGAGACAATGGCGCGGCTCATCAGCGCGGCGTCGGCATGGGTCGTGTCCATGGAGACGACATGGCGAAGGACCTCGAAATTCGTGTCATAATCGAAAATATTGCCGAGCCCGGCGATGAGGCCGAGCAGGCCGGCGCAGGCGGTGAGCAGGATTTTGGCGATGCGGGCGATCATGCGGGCGTCCTCCCCAGAGTCGAATAGGATCTATGTCCCGCCGATGACGCGGGCGAGGCGGTGATGACGACGATCGCGACATTGGCGCAAATTCTTTTCATTCTCGTCTTCTTCCTCTTGCTCTTCGGCGCGCTGATCGCGGCCTCCGACGCCGGCGTGCGGCGCGCCTTTCGCATCGCGCTGCATCGGCGCGTCGCACGTCTGCGTGCGCCGCGCTACGCCATCGTCGGCGACAGCCTCGCGGCGCAATGCGTTTGGCGCCCGCTCCGTCGGCGGCCCTTCGACGTGCTGCGCCTCTGCCTCGGCGGCGCGACGCTGAAGGATATAGGCGCGCAAATCGTCGAGGCGCGCATGATGGGCGCGCGCTGCTTCATCATCGACGGCGGCTTGAACGATCTTCTCTTCGACGCGGCGCCGCTCGCGCAGATCGAAAATGATTTTCGCGCGCTGTTGCGCCGCCTGCCGGAGGATGCGCGCGGCGTTCTGATGCTCGCGCCTCATGTCGCCGATGCTGCGACGGCGCCGCGCATAGACGAGATCAATGCGCTGATGCGTGCGCTCGCCGAGGCGCGCGGGCTCGCTGTCGTCGATCTCGCGCCGCAGCTCTCGCACAATGGCGCACGGCGGCCGGAGATGACCGATGACGGCCTGCATTTCTCGCCGCTCGCCGCGAAGCTATGGGTGCATGCGGCGAAAGAGCGCCTTCTTCGCGATGGGCTCGCCTGAGCGCGGCGCGCCCTATGTAACGCGGCGCGGGCGCAATTCCACCGGCGCTCGCGCTCACGCCAAAGCGCGAAGGAGGTCGAGAAAATGGGTCTCTTCAATTTTTGGAACAACTCGAAGAGCGGCGACAAGATCGACAAGAATGCGCCTTCGCCCCAGGGCGCGACCGAGAACGCCGCCGCGCCGGCCGAAGAGCTGAAGAAGGAGATAGAGAAGAAAGGCCTCGACGCCTCCAAGATCGAAATCTCGGTCGAGGGCGACAAGGTCAAGCTCGGCGGAAAGGCCGAGTCCACCAGCGACGCCGAGAAGATCGTGCTCGCTGTCGGCAACACCAAGGGCGTCTCGCAGGTCGAGAGCAATATCGTCGTCGGCAAGCAGGAGACCGAGTCGCTCTTCTACAAGGTGCGCCAGGGCGACACGCTGTGGAAGATCGCCGAGACGCAATATGGCCAGGGCAAGGGCGGAAAATACGAAGAGATCTTCGCCGCCAATCGGCCGTTGCTCTCCGATCCCGACAAGATCTATCCCGGCCAGGTGCTGCGTATTCCCAAGGCCCAAGGCGCCGCCGGCCAGGCCTGATTCTCTGTCGCGCGGCCTCCTTCGGGAGGCCGCGTCACGGCGCCAGGAAAAAACGGATGCGCGCGCGGGAGCTATTCTCGAAATGCGCGCGCGATATCGAAAACGAATTGCCTCGCAAAGGCGCGCGTCACATATTCCGCGCCGTAAAAGATCATCCGTCATCGAGGCGAAGAGTTGAATCTCCATACCGCGTGTCGCGCGACGCTCATCGCCGCCATATTGCCGCTCGCTGCGAGCGCGTCGGCGGATAGTCTCCCGCAGCGCCGGCCCGGTTTCTGGCGCATAAAGACCATATCGCCGGAAGTGGGATTGCAGTCGCATGACGTCTGCATCGAGGCGGGCGATGGCCTGCTCGGCGCTCCGCAAGACAATTGCACGAAGCCGACGGTCGAATCCGCGCAGGGCGGCGAGGTCATCGTCACCTTTTCATGCGATCTCCATGGCGCGCGCGAGGTGACGAGCCTTTTGTTCACCGGTGATTTCTCGAGCTGGTATCGCGCGCAATCGAAGACGACGCTCACGCAAAAGAGCGGCGCCACGCGCGAGCGCTCCGGCTTCACCATAGACGCGAAATTTCTGCAGCCCGAATGCCCGAAGCCGTGACGCCTCAGCGCTTCGTGACGCCTCAACGTTTGGGCGCGAGGCCGACGATATAGGCCGAGAGCGAGTCGATCTCGTCCGGCGTGAGGATGAGATTGGGCATGTTCCGATGCGAGCTGCGCAGAAAAACCTTGATCGCCAACTCCGTCGTCGAGGGCATGCGCGCCACATCGACGAAGCTCGGCGCCTTGGCGGCCTCGTCCTTGGCCGGCGTCTTCTCGTCTATGCGATGACACTCGACGCAGAGCGAGGCGGCGAGACGCCGCCCGGCCGCAGGATCGCTCGATTGCGCGCGCGCCGGCGCCGCGACGCTTCCGCAAGCGAGGAAGGCTAGGAACATCGGCGTCGCGCGATTCATGGGCTCTCCCTCCGAAATGGCATGCAAGGCCTATATGGTGAAATCGGCGCGCTTGAAAATCGACACGAGCGTGATTCCTTTCTCGGCGAGCTTTTCCGCCGCGCCTTCCTCACGGTCGATCACGACCAGTGCGCGCGTCGCCCGCGCCTGCGGGTGTTCCTCCACCATGCCGGCGATGGCCTCCAATATAGAGCCGCCCGTCGTCGCCACATCGTCCACGATCAGCGCCTCGCCGCCCTCGGGCACATAGCCGTCGATGCGCTCCTTGGCGCCATGGCCCTTGGCCTCCTTGCGCACGAAGAAAGCCTCGACCGGCGCGCCTTTGGGAAAGCTCACCGCGGCGATGGCCGCCACCATGGGCACGGCGCCCACGGCCAGCCCGCCGACGCCCTTTATCCCCTGCGCCTTCATATAATCGACGACGATATCGGCGATGAGATGCGCGCCCTCCGGCAGCATGGTCGTCTGGCGCAGCTGGAAGAGATAATTGCTCTTGCGGCCCGAGGAAAGCGTGAAATCGCCGCGCAGCAGCGAATGCGTGTCGATCAGCCGATGCAGCCGCGCCCAGCGCGGATCGGCGGAATCGAGAACGGCGTCGGGACGGGAAGGCGCGCGCGTGTCGCTCATGGGCTGTCGAAACTCCGCTGTCGATCATGAGAAATAGGCCGGGAGCCGGCTCGCGTCCCTTACGCCGAGGAACTCGCGGACTTCAAGCCGGTTCCATTCCTCGGCTCGCGCCGGGGCAGGCTCCCGGTCCCCCCGGCCGGGACGGCGCGGGAAAAATTACAGAGAACAAAAAAAGAACTTGGCGACGAGAACAAATGCGATACAATCTGCCCATCCGATCTTCTGTTCGTCACCGATCCAATCATCACAAGTCTTTCGCCCCGGGGCCGCATCTCGCGTTGCGCCCGCCGCCCGACCCGTGCCAGAAGGAATCATCGCCGTGAGCCAAGCCAATCTCCGCCTCGTGGAAGGAACATCCGTGGACAAGACCAAGGCGCTGGACGCCGCTTTGTCGCAGATCGAGCGGGCCTTCGGCAAAGGCTCGATCATGCGGCTCGGCAAGAATCAGAAAGCCGTGGAGATCGAGACGATCTCCACCGGCTCGCTCGGGCTCGATATCGCGCTCGGCGTCGGCGGCATGCCGCGCGGCCGCATCGTGGAGATTTACGGTCCGGAATCCTCCGGCAAGACCACTCTGGCGCTGCATGTGATCGCCGAGGCGCAGAAGAAGGGCGGCGTCTGCGCCTTCGTCGACGCCGAGCATGCGCTGGATCCGGTCTACGCCCGCAAGCTCGGCGTCAATCTCGAGGAGCTGCTGATCTCTCAGCCGGACACGGGCGAGCAGGCGCTGGAGATCACCGACACACTGGTGCGCTCCGGCGCGGTGGACGTTCTCATCATCGATTCGGTCGCCGCGCTGACGCCGCGCGCGGAGATCGAGGGCGAGATGGGCGAGGTGCAGCCCGGCCTGCAGGCTCGCCTGATGAGCCAGGCGCTGCGCAAGCTCACCGCCTCCATCTCCCGCTCCAACACGCTCGTCATCTTCATCAATCAGATCCGCATGAAGATCGGCGTGATGTATGGCTCGCCGGAGACGACGACGGGCGGCAACGCCTTGAAGTTCTACGCCTCTGTGCGTCTCGACATTCGCCGCATCGGCTCCATCAAGGACCGCGACGAGGTCACTGGCAATCAGACCCGCGTGAAGGTGGTCAAGAACAAGGTGGCGCCGCCGTTCAAGCAGGTCGAGTTCGACATCATGTATGGCGAAGGCGTCTCCAAGGTGGGCGAGCTGATCGACCTCGGCGTGAAGGCCGGCGTCGTGGAGAAGTCGGGAGCCTGGTTCTCCTACGACAGCCAGCGGCTCGGCCAAGGCCGCGAGAACGCCAAGACCTTTCTCAAGCAGAACAAAGAGGCGGCCGAGCGGATCGAGCAGGCGATCCGCGAGAACTCCGGCCTCATCGCCGAGCGCATTCTCGACGCCGGCGGCGAGGGTGAGGGCGACGGCGCCGAGGACTGATCGCAGACAGCGAACGCCCACCCTCCCCTTCAGGGGGAGGGTCGGACGGCGCAGCCGTCCGGGGTGGGGTCGCGGCGCGAAGACTCTCCGAGGCGCCATCCCCTTCCGCGAGCCGCGCCGCCTGTTCCACTTCGCGGACAAATGCTCTAGAAGGGCTCGGTTCGCGCCGGGCCTTTTCCTTTTCCCTGCAACGGTTACGGCCGAGCGCGCGTTCGATGGCTTTTCGAGCCGAACAAGCGGGCGACAAGAACCGATATGAGTGGCGTCAACCAGATCCGTTCGACCTTCCTCGACTATTTCTCGCGCAATGGACACGAGAAGGTCGCATCCTCGCCGCTCGTCCCGCAGAACGATCCCACGCTGATGTTCACCAACGCCGGCATGGTGCAGTTCAAGAACGTCTTCACCGGCTTCGAGAAGCGACATTACGCGCGCGCCACCACCGCGCAGAAATGCATGCGCGCCGGCGGCAAGCACAATGATCTCGACAATGTCGGCTACACCGCGCGGCATCTGACCTTCTTCGAGATGCTCGGCAATTTCTCTTTCGGCGATTATTTCAAGGAAGGCGCCATAGAACTCGCCTGGAATTTCGTCGCCCGTGAGCTCGCCCTGCCGCGCGAAAAGCTGCTGGTCACCGTCTATCACGACGATGACGAGGCGTTTTCGCTGTGGAAAAAGATCGCCGGCTTCTCTGACGATCGCATCATCCGCATCCCCACCGCGGATAATTTCTGGAGCATGGGCGACGTCGGACCTTGCGGACCTTGCTCCGAGATCTTCTTCGATCAGGGCGAAAGCGTCGCCGGCGGCCCGCCCGGCAGCCCGGACGAGGATGGCGACCGGTTCCTGGAGTTCTGGAACCTCGTCTTCATGCAATATGATCAGACCGCGCCCGGCGAGCGCGCGCCGCTGCCGCGACCCTCGATCGACACCGGCATGGGCCTCGAGCGCATCGCCGCCCTTCTGCAGGGCGTGCATTCGGTTTTCGAGATCGACCTCTTCCGCCGCCTCATCGGCGCCGTGGCCGACGCGACCAATGTCGATTCCGCCGGCCCGCAGGCCGCGAGCCACCGCGTCATCGCCGATCATTTGCGCGCCTCGGCCTTTCTCGTCGCCGATGGCGTGACGCCTTCGAATGAGGGCCGCGGCTATGTGCTGCGCCGAATCATGCGTCGCGCCATGCGCCATGCGCAGCTTCTGGGCGCCGCCGAGCCTTTGATGCATCGGCTCGTCGGCGCTCTCGTCTCCGAGATGGGGCTCGCCTATCCCGAGCTGACCCGCGCGGAAAGCCTCATTCGCGACACGCTGCTCACGGAGGAGACGCGCTTCCGCCAGACATTGGCGCGCGGCCTCTCCATCCTCGACGAGGAGAGCGCCTCGCTCACGGCCGGCGCGAGCTTTTCCGGCGAGACCGCCTTCAAGCTCTACGACACTTATGGCTTTCCGCTCGATCTCACCGAGGATGCGCTGCGCCCGCGCGGCATCGTCGTCGACAAGGCGGCATTTGAGACCGCCATGGAGCGCCAGCGCGCCGAGGCCCGCAAGGCCTGGGCCGGCTCCGGCGAGACGGCGACCGAGGCCGTCTGGTTCGCGCTCGAGGAGCGTCTCGGCGCGACAGAATTTCTCGGCTATGACCGGGAGAAGTCCGAGGGCCAGATCGTCGCCCTTCTCCACGAGGGAGCGGAGACCTTCCGGCTCGAGACCGGCGCGCGCGGCGCCGTGCTGCTCAATCAGACCCCCTTCTACGCCGAATCCGGCGGCCAGATCGGCGATATCGGCGTGATGCGCGCCAAGGGCGTGCGCTTTCGCGTCACCAATACGCAAAAGAAGGTTCACGGCCTCTTCGTCCATGAGGGCGTGGTCGAGGAGGGCGCGCTCACGCCCGGTCTCGCCCTCGAGCTCGAGGTCGAGCACGCACGTCGCAACGCCGTGCGCGCCAATCATTCGGCGACGCATATTCTGCACGAGGCTTTGCGCCGCGTGCTCGGCGATCATGTCGCGCAAAAGGGCTCGCTCGTCGCGCCGGACCGGCTGCGCTTCGACTTTACGCATCCCAAGCCGCTGAGCGAGGAAGAGATCGCCGCCGTCGAGCAGATCGCCAATGAGGTGGTGCAGGACAACGCCCCGGTCGAGACGCGGCTGATGGGACAGGACGAGGCCATTCGCTCCGGCGCCCGCGCGCTGTTCGGCGAGAAATATGGCGATGAGGTGCGCGTCGTCGCCATGGGCCATGCGCCCGTTGACGCCGATCGCGCATTTTCGGTCGAGCTCTGCGGCGGCACCCATGTGCGCCGCACCGGCGACATCGGCCTCATCAGCATCGTCTCGCAGGGCGCCGTCGCCTCGGGCGTGCGACGCATAGAGGCCAAGACGGCGGAAGGCGCCCGCGCCCAGCTCGTCTCTGAGGCCAAGGCTTTGCGCGAGATCGCCGCTCTCGTCCGCGCCACCGTCGACGAGGCGCCCGCCCGGCTGGCGAGCCTCATCGAGGAGCGCAAGAGCCTGGAGCGCGAGCTCGCCGACGCCAAGCGCAAGCTGGCCATGGGCGGCGGCGGCAATGCCGGGGCGGAACCGGTCCGCGAGGTCGCCGGCATCAAGCTCTTCGCCAAAGCGGTCAACGGAATAGACGCCAAGGATTTGAAGTCGCTCGTCGATGAGGCCAAGAAGACGATCGGCTCGGGCGTCGTCGCCATCGCAAACGCCTCGGCCGACGGCAAGGCGGGCGTCGTCGTCGGCGTGACCGCCGATCTCACCGCGCGCTTCAACGCCGTCGATCTGGTGCGCGTCGCTTCCGAGAAGCTCGGCGGCAAGGGCGGCGGCGGGCGGCCAGATCTCGCCCAGGCCGGCGGCCCCGACGCCACTGCGCTCGAAGCCGCGCTGGCAGCGATCGAGGAGACGCTGCGGATCAAGGCGGCGCCGTGAGCGAGGGGGGCGCAGCGATCGAGGAGGCGCCGTCCGGCCTCCGCCGCCGCGTCCATATTCTGCTCGACAGCGGCGGCGTCGGCGATCGCGCCGCGCAAATCACCCATGGAGCGCTGATGGCGCTCGTCATCCTCTCCGTCGGCGCGGTGATCCTCGAATCCGATCCCGACCACGCCGCGCGCTATGGCGCGCTCTTCCGCGTGGTCGAATATGTCGCCGTCGCCGCTTTCAGCGTCGAATATGCGCTGCGCATTTGGAGCGCGCCGGATCATGCGCTCTATGCCGCCATGCGCCCCGGGCGCGCGCGCCTCGCCTTCTTCTGCTCGGCTTCGGCGCTGGTCGATCTCATCGCCATTGCGCCATTCTATCTTTCCGTCATCCTCGCCGCGGATCTCCGCGTGCTGTTATTCCTGCGCCTCGCGCGCTTCTTCAAGCTGGCGCGCTATTCGCCGGGCATACGCTCCATCTTCGCCGTGCTGGAGGCGGAGCGCAAAGCGCTCGCCGCTTCCGGCATCGTGCTGTTCGGCGTGGTGCTGTTCATGGCGACGGCCATGCATATCGCCGAGCATGACGCGCAGCCGGAGGCTTTCCGCTCCATTCCCGCCGCCATGTGGTGGGCGATCCAGACCATAGCGACGGTCGGCTATGGCGATGTGGTGCCCCATACGCCTTTGGGTCGCGTCATCGCGGCAATCTCCATGGTGATGGGCTTCGTCATGCTGGGCTTGCCGGTCGGCATCGTCGCCACCGCTTTCGCGGAGGAGATTCACCGGCGCGAATTCGTCGTCACCTGGAGCATGGTCGCCAAGGCGCCGCTGTTCGCCACGCTCGACGCGTCGGCGATCGCCGAGATCATGCGCTATTTGCGTGCGCAATCTCTGCCGGCGGGCGCGCTGATCGTGAGGCGCGGGGAGCCGGCGCATTCCATGTATTTCATCGCGGCCGGCGAGGTGGAGGTGGAGCTGCCGAGCGGGCCGGCCCGTCTCGGCGAGGGGCAGTTCTTCGGCGAGATCGCGCTTTTGCGCAAGACGCGCCGCACCGCCAATGTGCGCGCCGCGACGCCGATAAAGCTGCTGATACTCGACGCTTTCGACCTACATGTTTTCACGCAGCGCAATCCCGAGATCGGACGCCATATAGAGGCGGTCGCGGCCAGCCGCTCAGAGTTTCGGCCCGTGGTCCGCGAAGGCGATCTCGCAGAAGCGGAAATCGACGCGCGACCTTCCGCCGCGCGAGAATTCGCCGTGAAGCCATGAGGGCGCCCCTGACAAAACCGGCGCCCGCGTCTTAGATCGATGAGAGGAGGGAGCGCTCATGCATGAGAAAATCCTCATTCCGCTCGATTTGACCGAGCCGGACCTCACGCGGCTCGCGCTGGACGAGGCGCTCGCCCTCGCCCAGACCGCGCCACAGCCCAAGCTTCGGCTCGTCAATGTGCAATCTCTGGTGCCAGTCGCCTTCATCGACTACATCCCGCCGAATTTCGACGAGGAGCTGCGCACGGCGGCGGAGCAGGAGCTCGCAGATGTCGCGGCCAAGATCGACTATCCGAAGAATCTGCTGACGACTGTGGTCCGCTTCGGCGCGATCTATCCCGAGGTGCTGGCGGAGGCGGAAGACTGGGGCGCAGATCTCATCGTGCTCGGCTCGCATCGGCCGGCCATGTCCACCTATCTGCTCGGCTCCAACGCCAAGACCATCGTCCGCCACGCCAAATGCTCCGTGCTGGTGGTGCGGCGCTAAAGTCGTCGGACCTTCGATCGAAAGGCCCGATGGCGATCAGTCCTTGCGGTCCTTTTTGGCGCGGACGCGCTCGCGGACGCATTCGCGTATGAAGACGCGCAGGCTCGCGCGTTCCACCCCGCGCGCCGCGGCCTCCTGCCGGCATTGCTGCCGCTCGACGCGCGTCGACACGCGGCCGAAATAGCAGCGCCCCAAAAAGACCTCGCGCTCCGATCCGACGAGGTTGCGCTCATTGGCGCGTCCTTGGCAGGCATGGCGAATGCGCCGCGCCTCGAATTTGGTGAGCCGCTTGCGCGCCGGCGCCGGTTGCGCGGACTTGCCGGCGAGCGCTGGCGGCGGGGCGGGCGGCGCGGCGGGCGTAGCCTCCAGCGCCGGCGGCTTGTCCGCGCCATTTGCGGCGAAGGCCGGGGTCCCGACGGAAAACGCGCAAATCAGCAGTCCCCAAAATCCGACGGCGATGCGGCGGGCGCTCGGGGCGGGCGAAACGGATGTCATTTTCTTGTCTCGCGGGCGAAGGGCGGGATGACGAGCTTTGTCTTCGTGGGCGAATAGACGATTTTCATCGTTCCGGGGGAGGCGCTCCCACAATTTCAACGGCTGCTCGCGCAGGCCATCAGCCATTCCGGTCCGGGCGCATGCCGCGGCGGCGGAAGAGATCATGCGCCCCGAGCACGTCGCGGGGCAGCACGTGATCGGCGATACGGCGCTGCTCGTCGGAGAGCGAGGCGAAAAAGCTGCTCTCGGCGTCGGCGAGAGCGCGCAAATTCTCCACGTGACGGCTCAGCCGATCGGCGCGCGCGCGCAGCGGCGCGCCGGGGTCGCGCGGGGCGATGTCGCGATTGCGGTCGATCGCCGCGGCGACGATGGCGGCGTCCCGATCTCGAACCAGGGCGTGCAGCTGCTGCGCGAAGGCGGAGAACAGCCGTTCCTGCTCGCCAGAGAGCCGAAGGGCGCCTCGCCATTCGTCCATATGGCTCTCGAGCGGATTGCGCCTCGGGACGAAGGGGTTTTCCGCGGGACGATTGAGCGGCTCGGCGATCGGCGCGTCTGCGACGACGAAGGCCATGAGGCTCACCGCCAGAGCAATAGCGAAGCGCAGCAACATCGTCATAGAACCCCGATGGAATTTCGGAACCCGATGGAAACTCGACTCCGGTCCCTACGCCGCCTTTGAGACGGAACCATGGCCGCCGCCATAATTTCGTCGCTCGCCGTCGCCACGGCTAGCCCGTTAACGACGACTCCGGGCCTCACATTAACGAATCGGCCCGTAATGCGCAAAATCCCTCGTCTCGGCGCGAGGCCGCGTCCTCGCGTCTGGGTCGGAACATCCCATAATTTCAGCGATATTTTAGAAATACCCCGAAATTTCGCCTATTTCGGTCATCTCTTGGTATACTTACGAAAAATGTCGTAAAATCTAAATGGATTGGCCGAAAAACTGAGCTATCGGCTTACGGAGCAAGCAAAACAATAAAACTAATCTCGTCTCCACATCGGGGAGACGACGAAGATGTTGGGTAGAGTAGCGAGACTGGCGATGAGCGCGGCCCTGGCCGGCGCGGTCTCCATTTTGGGAACGGCGCCCGGCTGGGCGGGCTCGGAGCATCTGCTCCATGCGGCCCTCGGGCCGGAGACGAGCGTACCCTATGGCTGGCTGGACTTTTGTCATCGCTATCGTGGCGAATGCGCCGCCGACGCCGCCGGACCGCGCGATATCGAGCTCACCGCCAAAGCCTATAAGGACATTCAGCGCGTCAACGCCCATGTCAATCACGCGATCGAGCCCGTCTCCGACATGGATCATTGGGGCGTCGTCGATCGCTGGGATTATCCCACCGACGGCAAGGGCGATTGCGAGGATTATGCGCTGATGAAGCGCCGCCTGCTGGTCGAGCTCGGCTATCCGCGCGCGGCTCTGCTGATGACGGTGGTGAAGGAGAAGAATGGCGACGGCCATGCGATATTGACGGTGAGGACCAATCGCGGCGAGTTCGTGCTCGACAATATGAACGATGCTGTGCGGCCCTGGACCAACACGCCCTATCGCTTCGTCAAGCGCCAGTCGCAGCTCGACCAGAACACCTGGGTCGCGATCGACGATCCCAACGCCCCGCTCTTCGCCGCGCGCTGAGCCGGCGCTCGGCGCGCCCTTCGGCAGGGCGCGCCGCGACGGTCAGATCGCCTCCAGCCCTTTGGCGTAGCGCTCGGCGTTCTCGACATAATGTTTCGCCGATTCGAGATTGCGGGCGAGCGCGCCTTCGTCCAGCGTGCGCACGACGCGCGCCGGCGAGCCGACGATCAGGCTGTTGTCGGGGAACTCCTTATTCTCCGTGACCAGCGAATTGGCGCCGACGAGGCAGTTGCGGCCGATTTTCGCGCCATTGAGGATGGTCGCGCCCATGCCGATCAGGCTCGCCTCGCCGATGAGGCAGCTGTGCAGAATGACGCCATGGCCGATGGTGCAATCGGCGCCGATGACGAGCGGAAAGCCCATATCGGTGTGGAGGACGCTATTGTCCTGAATATTGCTGCGCGCGCCGACCGTGATCCATTCATTGTCGCCGCGCAGCACGCAGCCGAACCAGATGTTGGCGTCCTCCTCGATCTGCACGCGGCCGATGACATGAGCGTCGGGCGCGATCCAGAAGCGGCCGGAGGCCGGGACGCGCGGCGCGACGCCGTCGAGCTTGTAGAGAGGCATGGGTCAGGTCTCCGGCGCCCCTCTTCGCGGCGGCCTCGGAGCGAGGCGCGAGGGGCGTTCGCCGACCTTCTAGTGTCTTTGGCGCAAAGAGGAAACCGCGCGCCGTGGGTCTGAATCGGCTAAGCTCGGCGAATCGGCTCTGCTGCTCTTTCTTCAGGATCATGCGCCTCTTCCTCGTCGCCCTGCTTTTGGCGCTGCTGGCCGCGGCGGGCTATCGCTTCACGCGCAAAACCGATGCGGCCGAGCCGGCCATCGTCGCCGCCAGCCTCGGCGACGCCCGCTTCGCCTATGCGCCCGCCTATGCGCGCGACGATTCGACGCGTTACGGCGGCGCGCCGGACCGTCTCTCCTTCGTCGCTGTCGCGCCGGATTTCGCGGCGCCGCAAAAGCCGAGCGCCGATCCGCGCCGGCGCGCGGCAGAGGAGCTGGATCCGATGCGCGTCTTCGTCACGCTCGCGCCGCGTGAGGAGGCGCTCGATCCCGCCGAGCGGCCCTCGCGCCTCTATGCGCGTTTTCTGGAGAGCGATGTTTGGGGCGGGCCGGGCGGCCTCGTCATGCGGCGCTTCGAGCGGGGCTCGCCCTATGAGCTGGAGCTGCTCTATCTCGCGCCGCCGGAGGGGCGCGACTTTTTCGCCCGCTGCCCGCGTCGTGACGCGGGCTTTCTCGGCTCTGCGCCCTGCCTATGGGCGCTGCGCTGGAAGAATCTGGATGTCGAGGCGCGCTTTTCCGCCGCTCTGCTGCGCGATTGGGAAGAGCTCGCGCGCGGGCTGCGCGCCTTTCTGGCCTCGATCGACGCCGATCGGCCGCGTCCGCGCTGAGGCGGGCGCTCAAAAATCGTCGAGGTCGAAGTCCAGAATGGCGATCTGCAGCGTGTAGCTCGTCTGCTTGGCGTCATCGGCGGAGATCACGCCGAGAAAATCCTCGCCGCTGTTCAGCTCGACGGAATCGGTCTTGCGGCCGCGCGGCGCGATGGTGAGCTTGTCGTTCTCGAACAGCTTGCGCAAATAGGATTGCAGAGTCTCGCGGCCGACCGGCAGCTTCATCCCGAAGGCAAAGGAGCGGTCGCCGTCCTCGTCGTCCACCATGATGGAGGCGATCTTGCGCTCGCCAAGATGCACTGCGGCGTCGTCGGGGTTCTTGGGATCGGCGGTCACGCGAATCCCCTCATTGCCGAGCGCCTGGCGCAAGAAGGCCTGCAGCTTGCGCAGCTCGATCTTCTCCATACGGCTTCCCCCGCTTCGCGCGCCTCTTGCCGAGCGCCTCGCCGTCGTCTCGCGGCCCGCAGCCTGTGCCACGAAAAGCGGCCGCGCCGCAAGAGGGGCGCCCGCCGGGGGGCTGGCAATGAAAAGCCCGGCGCGACGCGCCGATGATGTTGTCGATAAAAAAGCCCGGCGCGACGCGCCGGGCCTGACTGTCGAGCGGCGGCAAAAGGCTCGGGACTCACTCGCCCGCGGCTTTGAGGCGCTTGTTGCACTCGCTCCAATATTTCGGCCAGGTGGCCTTGGGGTCGGCCTTCAGCAGCTCGGCCTTTTTGGACTTCCATTCGGCGCCGCATTTCTTCTGGCGGGCGGCCTGGGCCGCCTTGCCTTCGGAGACGGGCTTGGCCGGCTTGGCGGCGGTCGTCGGAGCGGGAGCAGGAGCCGGAGCGGGCGTCGCTGTCGTCGGGGCGGGGGCGGGGGCCGGGGCCGGCTCGGGCGCGGCGGCGGCCGGAGCAGGGGCGGGGGTTGGAGCAGGGGCGGGGGTCGGAGCAGGGGTCGGCGCGGGAGCGGCGGCGGCCGGCGAGGTCTCGGCGGGCTGCTCGGACAGGCGCATGCGGCAGGCTTTCAGAAAGTCCTGCCAGCTCTGACCCTTCAGCTCATTGGCGGCCTTGGCGGCTTGATATTGCGTGCCGCATTCCTTCAAAACATTCGCCTGCGCTTTCGCTTCACCCGCGGCGGCGACCGCCAAGCCGACCGCGAGGGCGCCGACGGCAGCGTAAGAGACGAGACGGATCGACATCAAATTTCTCCTTGGTGAGCGCCGTCGCCAATGATGATTCGTCGGCGCAAACGGCTCCCGACGGCCGCACTGCGAGCACGGCCTGTGCCAATTGTCATGCATAGAGGCAGGGGCCGCAAGCTCGCCGGGACCGCAATCAGGATGTTATGAAACGCTCTTTGGGCTCAGATGGCGCGCGTAAAGCGTGAGGGAAGGGGCGATGGCCGCCGAAAGAGAAAATCCGCGCGCTTGGCGCGATGCCGCCGCGCTGCGTCATCCAGATGGCGTTTTGCGTTGTCCGTGGGCCGGTTACGATGCGCTCTATGTCGCCTATCACGACGAGGAATGGGGCCGCCCGGAGCGCGATTCGTGCGCGCTCTACGAGAAGCTGATTCTCGATGGCTTCCAGGCCGGCCTTTCCTGGATTTCCATCTTGCGCCGCCGCGAGGGCTTTCGCGCCGCTTTCGAGGGTTTCGATCCCGAGCGAATCGCGCGCTTCGACGCCGCTCGCGTCGAAGCTCTGATGCAAAATCAGGCAATCATCCGCAACCGCGCCAAGATCGAAGGCGCCATCGCCTCCGCGCGCGCCTATCTGGAGCTCGAGGAGCGCGTGGGATTTTCCAACTATCTCTGGGATTTCGTCGATGGAGCCCCGATCGTCCGGCGTCCGCGGACGACGGCCGATATTCCGACGCAGACCGACATCTCCCGCCGCCTCGCCAAGGATCTGAAGGCGCGCGGCTTCGCCTTCTGCGGCCCGACGATCGTCTACGCCTTCATGCAGGCGGTGGGCATGGTGGACGACCATCTGGCGGAGTGCCATTGCGCGAGCCCGTCTTGAACGCCCTGGGGAAAAGCGATCTTCTTCTTTGCTCGTTCTGTTTGTGTTCTTGGCGACAAAAATTCTGGGCGTTATGATCGCCATGCTACGGCTTTTGTTCCGTTCCGTTGAACCCACAATGTCGGATGTCGACCCTCCACCTCGTGCCAGAAGATATTTCAAGCCTCTATGAGACCCATGAATGGAGAAATGCGGCCGGCGTCCTGCTGACGGCGCATCCTAAGGAGTGGGCCGAGATTTTGGAGGCGCTGAGAGGGTTCCGGTTCCGCGCATCGGATGTGCTCGCGCCGGGCAAGAACAAGTCCGATCTCGCGAAAGGTCTCGATAGCGCTCTGCTGAGACATGGCTGGCGGGAGACGCAGTTCCAAACGGCAGTAAAGGTTGACGATGTCGTGCGAGAAAGCCCGACTCACAAGGTGGACTGCTATAAGAACCGTGTCGCTCTCGAAGTGGAATGGAACAACAAAGATCCATTTTTCGACCGCGATCTCAATAATTTCCGACTACTTTTTGACCTCAACGTCATCGATGTCGGCATCATCTTGACACGCTGTTCCGAACTTCAGGCGATTTTCAACCGTCTGGGCAAAGGAAAGAGCTACGGCAACTCCACCACTCATATGAAAAAGCTGATCCCACGCATCATGGGCGGCGGCGGGGGAGGTTGTCCCATACTGGTTTTCGGCATTGGCGCGAAACTGTTCGTCGAAGACGTTCCGCGGGCTGAAATTCCACCTCCGAATGATTCGACGGATGAGAGCGACGATGACGAAAGCGAGCGCTGACCTGCTGCAGGACCTCGGACGATCGCGTTTCGGCGTGGTCCTGGCGGATCCACCCTGGCGTTTTGCGAACCGCACCGGGAAAATGGCGCCGGAACACCGCCGCCTCTCGCGCTATGGCACAATGGAGGTCGAGGAGATTTGCGCCCTGCCGGTGGCCGAGGTGGCCAAGGACACTGCCCATCTCTATCTCTGGGTACCCAATGCGCTGCTGCCTATGGGGCTCGAGGTGATGTCGGCTTGGGGCTTCACCTATAAGTCTAATTTGATTTGGCACAAGGTCAGGAAAGATGGCGGGTCGGACGGACGCGGCGTCGGATTTTATTTCCGAAACGTCACAGAGATGATCTTGTTCGGCGTGCGCGGAAAAAACGCTCGGACTCTCGCCGCTGGACGTCGGCAGGTCAATTTTTTGGCGACGAGAAAGCGGGAGCATTCTCGAAAGCCCGACGAGCAATACGATCTTATCGAAGCGTGCTCGGCTGGCCCTTATCTCGAGCTTTTCGCGCGTGGGAAGAGAAAGGGCTGGTCGTCCTGGGGCAATCAAGCCAGTGACGATTATTATCCGAGTTGGGATACCTATGCCTATCATTCGGGTGTGACCAGTTTGGCCAACATGAGCGAAGAGTGATGGACGCAGCGACCGCATGAGGCCGCCCAAGACCCGAACTGCGCCAGGCGCCCCCCGCGCCTGGCAGCGCATGTTGTCCGGTCGGCGGCTCGATCTGCTGGATCCCTCGCCGCTGGATGTGGAAATCGAGGATATCGCCCATGGGCTGGCCCGCGTCGCTCGCTGGAACGGTCAGACGCATGGCCCACATATATTCTCGGTCGCCCAGCACAGCCTGCTCGTCGAGGAGATCGCCTGCGCGCTCTCGCCCGGGCTCGGACGCGAGGGGCGGCTGTTCATGCTGCTCCATGACGCGCCGGAATATGTGATCGGCGACATGATCTCCCCCTTCAAAGCGGTCATCGGCGACACATACAAGAGCGTGGAGAAACGCATTTTGACGGCGATCCTGCTGCGCTTCTCATTGCCGCCGGAGCCGGACGCGGCGCTCTTGCGTCTCTCCAAGCGGGCGGATCGCGCCTCGGCTTTTTTCGAGGCGGTGGGTCTCGCCGGCTTTACACGCGGAGAGGCCGAGCGCATCTTCGGCCGTCCGGCGCTGGCGCCCGACGCTTGCGCGCAGGCGTTGGAGCCGCTCTCGGTCGAGGAGGCGCAGCAGCGCTTTCTGGCGCGCTTCGCCACGATCGAGCGAAGCGCGTAGCGACGCATCAGAGTGTGAGGCATCGAAGTGACACAGAACGGGTGAGACATGGCGCACCTCTATGTCTGTTCGCTTACGAAGGTCGTCGACACGGTGCGCGCCAGCGGCGCGCGCTCGCTCATCACAATTCTCACCGCCGGCTCCTCGCTGGCGCGCCCGAGCGAAATCGTACCCGAGCGCCATTTGCGGCTCGCCGTCTCCGACATAGAGGCGGATCAGGACGGCCATGTGCTCGCCAATCGCGCGCATATTGAGAGCCTTCTCGCCTTCGCCGGCGCATGGGACCGGCGTGAGCCGCTGGTCATCCATTGCTACGCCGGCGTGAGCCGCTCGCCGGCGGCGGCCTTCATTCTCGCTTGCGCGCTCGCCCCGCAGCGGGCGGAGAGCGAATTGGCGTCCGAGCTGCGCCGCGCCTCGCCGACGGCGACGCCCAACCGCCGTCTCGTCGCTCTGGCCGATCGCATTCTCGCGCGCGACGGCCGCATGTCGGCGGCCATAGCCGAGATCGGCCGCGGCGCGGATTGCTACGAGGGAGCGCCTTTCGCGCTCGAGCTCGCCTGACCCATAGACGATGACGAGCTTCGATCATCGGCGCGAGCCGCCTGCATCTTCACGCCACTCGGAAGGACCGCTGCCGGTCGCCATCGGCCTGACGGCGGCGATCGTCGCGGCGCAGGAGGACGAGCCGCTCATCCTCACCGTCGCCGCCACCGGCGCGGATGCGCGCGCCGCTCTGCCCTCCGGCCCGTTCGATCCGGTGCGTCACCGCACTTTCGAGATCGGCCTGCGCGCCTGGGTCGCCGAGCAGACCGGCATGACGCTGGGCTATGTCGAGCAGCTCTACACTTTCGGCGATCGCGGTCGTCACGCCCGCGCCGGCGACCGCGATCCGCATGTGGTCTCCGTCGGCTATCTCGCGCTGACCCGGATCGCCGAGGAGCAGGCGGAGGAGATCCGCGGCTTTCGCAGCTGGTACGAATTCTTCCCCTGGGAGGATTGGCGCGGCGGCCGGCCCGAGGCGATGGAGACGACTATTCTGCCCGGCCTCTCGGCCTGGGTCGAGGAGGCGCCGGATGCGCTCTCTTCCTCCGGCCTCAGGCGGCGCGACCGCGTCAACCTCCTGTTCCGTCCGCAGGGAAGGGGTCTCGACGAGGAGAATGCGCTCGAGCGCTATGAGCTGCTCTATGAGGCCGGCCTAGTGGAGGAGGCTTGGCGCGACGGGCGCGAGGCGGCGTTGAAGCGGGGCGCCAAGCCGCCGCCGCTCGGCGCGCCCATGCAGCACGATCATCGGCGCATTCTGGCGACGGCGATGGGCCGGCTGCGCGCCAAGATGAAGTACCGCCCGGTGATCTTCGAGCTGATGCCGCCGGCCTTCACGCTCACCGAGCTGCAGCGGACGGTGGAGGCCATCGCCGGCCGCCACTTGCACAAGCAGAACTTCCGCCGCCTCGTCGAGACCTCCGCCGCCGTGGAGCCGACGGGGGAGGTGTCGCTGAAGACCGGCGGCCGTCCCGCAGCGCTTTTTCATTTTCGCCGCAATGTCTTGCAAGAACGTCCCGCGCCCGGCCTCAGGGTCGGAATCAGAGGATGATCCGACGGGCGATCGGATGGGTCGCCGTCCACCCGACCGCTCGAGGATGATCCGGCCGTTAAGAGACTATTCACCCTGTCATGGTGAATTTTCTCTTTATCGGACGTCAGTAGAGCGTAGGGGTGTTGCTTGAGCTATCTGTCGCCGCCGCCTGCTCCGGCGCCGGTCATCGTCTATAAGGACGTGGGCGGTTTCGTCTCGGAGTATCAGGCGCAAACGGAAATCTATCGCCGCGAGGGCCGCGAGGTTCGGCTGCACGAATGCCGATCCGCCTGCACAATGGCGCTCAGCCTTCCCAATGTCTGCGTCTATCCCGACTCGCAGGTCAAATTTCATTTGGCCTATAATCCGATAGACCATCAGACCGACGCCGGCGTCTCCGCGGAGCTCTTCAATTACTATCCGGCGGCGGTACGCGAGCGGCTCGGCTATCTCACTCGGCAATATCGGGTGCTGAGCGGCAATGAGCTGATCTCGCTCGGCATTCGCAATTGCAATGGCGGCGACCGCACGGTGGTCGCCAGCCGCGCCCGCCGCGGCGCGCAGACGGTCGCCGCCGCCGCGCCGGCCGCCGACCCGCTCGGCGATCTCGCGCAAAAGGTGCAAGGCGCGGTGTCGCGAGCCTTCGCCGATCCTGCCGCGCCGCCGCAGGGGCCGATCCGCCTCGCCCTCGCCGAGCGCGATCGGCTGTCGGCGAGCCGGGCCATAGATTCGACTCCGACCGCCTCTATCCGCGCCAATGAGCCTGCGCCGGTCGAGGCGCCCGAGCCGCCCCGCCGCCCGCCCTCCACCGCCTTCACCAGCGCGGATGCGCAGAAAGAGGCGCATTCGGAGCCTTTGCCGGAGATGGCCGCCTCGGCGCCGCTGATCCCCGGCGGGCAGCCGATTTTGGCCTCAGGCGCCTTCGTCCTGCCCCTCGCGGGAGGCGTGGCGCATTGACTTTCAACGGGAACTGGACATTGTGTCACTATGACGGCTGGGCAATTTTTCGCCATTATGTCGAAATAGCGTCCTTGCCTTACGGGCGAATCCGATTCGCCCATCACAAGAAGAGGCCGGGTCCCGCGACGCCGAGGCGCCGATAGGGACGAAGCCACGATCGATCTGCCGATCGATCGTCCGTGCGTTCGGCGCTCGCGTCTCGCAATTCATTTCGTCGGGCCTTCTCGCCCGTCGACCAGCGGAAAGAACAGACGTTTTGCACGATCGGCGGGAAGGCGCGCCTCTCCTCTCACGACGGTCTATCGCGCGGCTCGCGAGCGCCGCTGCTGCGCTCGTCACGGCGCTGGCTCCGTCCTTCACCGAGAATGCGGTCGCCAATGGCGAGACGCGCACGCTCTATCTCTTCCACAGCCACACCAAGGAGCAGATCGCCGCGACCTATCTGGTCAATGGCCGCTATGATTCCTCGGTGCTGGAGCAGCTGAACTGGTTCCTGCGCGACTGGCGCCGCGACGAGCCGACCAAGATGGACCCGCATCTGTTCGATGTGGTGTGGGAGGCCTATCGGCAGGCCGGCGCGACCGAGCCGGTCCATGTCGTCTCCGCCTATCGCTCGCCGGAGACCAACGCCATGCTGCGCCGCCGCTCGCGCGCCGTGGCGAAGTTTTCGCAGCACATGCTCGGCAAGGCGATGGACACGACGATGCCGGGCATGTCCATGGAGCAGATCCGCGAGATCGGCATGCGCATGCAGCGCGGCGGCGTCGGCTATTATCCCACCGCCGGCACGCCTTTCGTGCATCTCGACGTCGGCGGCGTCCGCTCCTGGCCGCGCATGAGCTACGACCAGCTCGCGCGCCTGTTCCCGGACGGCAAGACGGTGCATCTGCCGACCAACAACCAGCCGCTCGCGCGCTATGAGGAGGCCAAGGCCGAGATCGAGGCGCGCGGCAACGGCGCCTATGTTCCGGCCGTCGAGCGCCAGAGCAAGGGCCTCTTCGCCATGCTGTTCGGCGGCGGCGAGGAGGACGAGGACAGCGCGATCGCCGCGGCCCCGCCGCCTACTGCTGCACGCAAGCAATGGGCCTCTCTCGCGCCGCGGCGCTCGGGCCGCGTCTCGGCCGACGCCGAGGAGGAGAGCGCCGAAGCCGCGCCGGCCCCGAGCCGCCGCGAGCAGGAGCGCATCGCCGCGGCCGAGCGCAATCTGCCGCGTGGCGAGACGCAGATGCGCGCCGAGCCGGTCGCCGTCGAGCGTCCTGCCGAGCGGCAAAAACCGGTCGCCGTGGCCGCGCTCGGACCCTCCGCCGAGGAGGCGAAGATCGACGCCAAGCTCGATGCGGCTTTGGCCGCTCCTCTGCCGCCCCGGCGGCCCATGTTTCTCACTGTCGCCGGCGCGCCGCTGCCGCCCACGCGGCCGAGCGAGTTCGGCGCTCTGGCCAGCGTTCCCGCCGCTCCGCCCGCCCGCCGGGCCGGAGGCGCCATCGCCAGCCTCGTCGATCTCAGCGCCGCCAGCCTGCGCGGCGGCGTCAGCGAGGAGGCGCATAATGTCTCGCCGCCGCCAGTTCGTCCGGCGCAGCAGGCCGTCGCCAAGCCGGAGCCGCTGCTCGCCTACGCGCCCTCCGCCGCGCAATCGCTTCCCTATGGAAGCGATCTCGCGCCGGAGCTGCGTCTGCCCGCCGCCAAGCCGGCGCCGAGGCCCGCGCCCGCCAAGGTGGAGCTGGTGCCGGCGCGTCTCGACCGCTCCAATTTCCATGCGATGACGACGGGCGTGTCCGCGAGCCGGCTGCCCAGCGGCACGGCTCTCGGAACCACTTTCGCGGCGCCGCGCTCCGCCGCCCGCGCCGATACGGGGCTCTTCGCGCCCACGACCTCGAGCGGACAGGCGCAGGCTTTCGCCGGACAGGCGGCGATTTTGCCGACCGATCGGTTCGTCTCGGCGCGCTGAGGCCCCCTCCCTCGCTTTGCGGGAGAGGGAGCAGATTCCGCGCTAGATCAGTCCTTTATCTCGGTCTGAATGGTGTAGATGTCATAGGGCGGCGTCGCCTCGCCATTGGCGTAGGGCTCTGCCTCGCCGATCGCGCCATCGGGCGCGACCGAGCGGCGGACGATGCCGGCGAGCGGCCCGCCATAGACCTGGATCGCGATCGAAACCTCCTCGGCCAGCGCATTGGCGAGGGCGGCGGAGGGGCCGGTCTTGGAAAGCCGCGCTTCGACCGCGCCTTTCTCCAGCGTGCGCGCGTCTTCCGTCCCGCCGGGCAGGCGCCGCGCCACCGCGCCGCGCAGAACGCCGGCGATCTCCCAGACCCCCGGTTGCTCCAGCGCGAGGCCCGCGCCGCCGGCGAGCACGGAGGCGACGACGGCGAAGCGCTCCTCGCCATCGCTGTAGAGCTGGAATTGCCGCCCGCGGCCCGGCAGGGCGTCGGCGAAAACCGCTGGCAGGCAATCGTCGCTGGCGACGAGGCGGGTCATGAGATCGCGGCCGATGAGAAGAATCTCCCGCTCGCTGTCGGCGAGCTCGACCATCGACTGAATATCCCAGATGAATCGTTTGAGCGCCGGCGGAACCGGCCCTCTCTCGGTCGCGTGAGTGGTCATGCGCCTAAAAATGCAAGCGTCGCGCCATTGCCGCCCGGCGAGACTGGCGCCGCAATTGATGGGGCGTCTCTCGAGGGAAACGCGGGGACGGAGCAGGGCGGTGATAAAGGACTATATCCCGGAGCTGAGCGAGGTGCGCATGGTGCGTCGCGCGCCGGAGCGGCCTTTCGCGCTCAATGGCGCCGACGCGCGCTATGTCGAAGCCTGCCTGCGCGATTTCGAGGCGGCTTTCGGCCTCGACGCCTATCCGGGCGTTCCCTTCGAGCAGATCCCGGGGCGCGCGCTGATCGGCGACCTGATCGACTGGTGGCGCGGCATGGACCCGGAGGGCGAGGCGCAGCATAACGCCCATTCCCGCCTGCCCGGCGCGATCCGCCTGCTCGACACTGTGTCGGCGCTGATGGAGGAACTGTCCCAGCGTCGCGCCGGGGAGAGCTGAGCGCGCGGCGTTCAATTCTGTCGGTTAGCGGACAATTCTGGACGATTGCGCGCGAGGCGCGCCGGCGGACTCGCTCTATTCCGCGGCCTGCGGAGCCGGCTCCAGCGCGTCGCGCAGCAGCAGCGCGATATGGCGGGCCTGGCGGCCGCTGCCATGCTCGATCTGGTGGCGGCACGAAAAACCATTGGCGATCAGCGGCGCATCGGGCGCGGCGTCGCGCATCGCCGGCAGCAGCGACAGTTCCGCCATTTTCATCGACGTTTCGTAATGTTCGGCCTCGAGGCCGAAGCTGCCGGCCATGCCGCAGCAGCTCGTCTCGACAATGTCGAAGGTGAAGCCCGGAATCCAGCCGAGCACCTTCTTCGTCGCCTTCATCACGCCGAAGGCCTTCTGATGGCAATGGCCATGCACGACCGCCTTGGGCAGATCGAGCGGCTTCAGCGAGAGGCGCAGGCCCTTGTTCTGATATTCGCGGGCCAGAAACTCCTCGAGCAGATAGAGCTGCTTGCCGAGATCGCCGACCTCCGGCCCGAGGCCGAGGCTGTAGAGTTCGTCGCGCAGCGACAGCAGGCAGGAGGGCTCGAGGCCGATGATCGGCGTCTTGGCGGCGATCTCGTCGCGGAAGGCGGCGAGCACGCGCTCCGCTTCTCCGCGGGCCTTTTTCACCATTCCGGTGGTGAGATAGGTGCGGCCGCAGCAGAGCGGACGGTCCGGCTCGGAATCGGTCGGCGCCGGCTTGGCGATGCGCACGCTATAGCCGGCATGTTCCAGCACCTCGACGGCGGCCTCGGCGACATGCGGATCGAAGTGATGGCAGAACGTGTCGACGAAGAGGATCACTTCGCCGCGCGCGCCGGCGCTCGCCGCCGCCGGGGCGGAGCGGGCGAAAGCCGTGGGGGCCGGCTCGGGAAGGGGACGGCGGGCGGTGACGCCGATCCATTTTTCCGCGAGCTTGGAGAGAAGGCGCGAGCGATTGCGCAGGCGAATGGCGAAGCGCAGCAGCGCGCGATGGCGGCCCGTCCATTCCGGCACGCCGCCGAAGAGGCGCAGTCGCTTCGGCACGCCGACGATCTCATGACGCTGGGCGAGATATTCGGTCTTGATCAGCGTCATATCGACGGCGCTGGGACATTCCTTCTTGCAGGCCTTGCAGGAGACGCAGAGGTCCATCGCCTCGTCGAGGCGCGGATCGGCGAAGGCGCGCTCATCCGTGCCGTCATTGAGCGCGGCCTTGAAGGCGGCGACGCGCGCCTCGGTGGAATGCTTGACCTCGCCGGTGACGCGATAGCTCGGGCACATGACGCCCTTGGCGGTCTTCTGGCAGTCGCGGCTGTGCATGCACACGGCCACCGCCTTGGCGTAATTGCCGCCCGTCGCCGGAATGCCGGAATAGGCGTCGCCTATTCCGTAAGTGTCGTAAGCCGACCAGTCGAGAAATGTCTTCATGCCGCCCGTTTCCTCGGGCGGCATGAAAGCAATATTTGCGCCGTCAGACGGCGGCTTGCGCCTCTTCCGCCGGAGCGGCGGCCTGCTGCTCGGCGGGCTGCTCTTGCGGCTGCTCCTGCGCCGCGGGCTTGCGGCCATAGGTGATGATCCAGAGCCCGGCGCGGACCTGCTCTATCGCCTCATAGCCGGCGCGCTTGAAATAGGTCTCGAGCTCCTGGGGCGTCGAGGTCTTGCTGATCTGCGCCGGCCGCTCGAAGGGCGGCACCGCGCAATGCTCCTCGAAGAATTTCCAGCCGAGATCGGAGGTGATGTCCACATTGTCGACGAGCATGCGTCCGCCCGGCCGCAGAATGCGGAAGCCTTCCTTGATGTAATTGTAGCGATCCCATTCCTCGAGATGCATGAAGACGACCGTGCTGTAGACGACGTCGACGGAAGCGTCCGGCACGGCGGAGAGATCGAAGCCGCTGGTCGCTACCGTGCGCACATTGTCGAAAGCGGCGAGGCGCTGGCGAATATGGCCGAGCATGTTCTCGGCGACATCGGCGCCGATCCATTCCTTGCAGATCGGCGCGAGCGCGGCGCCGACGCGGCCGACGCCGGCGCCGATCTCCAGCACCACATCGTCCGGGCCGATGCCGACATAGGACTGCAGCATGTCGCGCGTGCCTTCGCCCATCTGGCGATAGAGGTCCTCGTCGATATAGCCGGAGACGGCCATTTTCGCGTCATTCTCGGAGACCGAGACGGAGTTCCAAATGTTCTTGTATTGGCTGCGGTTGAGCTTGACGTGCTCCACGGGGATCGGGGCGTTCTTCAGCCCGACCAGCGAACGAAGCGCGCGCACGATGCGGCGGCCGATGGGGAGCTTCTTGGCGTTGTCCTGAATGCTCATGCCGTTCCTCTGTGAAGAGGCGCCCGCTCGCGACGCGCGCCTTCGAATCTATCCGGCCTCAATGGAGGCGCGCCGCGGCGTCGTCAGCCGACCGAAGCGCTCCGTCTGGCGAAAACAGAAAATGTGGGCAGGACATTGCCCGCCGTCCCGATGATGTCGTTCAGCACGGTGACGTCGTCATAGCCGAGCGCCGCCAGCACGGCGAGAATGTCGTCCCGATGCATCCAATTGGGAAAGTCCATCGCGCCGCCGCAAAAGGCGACGCTGCGATCCCCATAGCCGCGCGCATAGTGGCGCACGTCCAGATTTTCGAATTTCTGCGTGAATGTATGCGGAAGCTGGTCGTCGTCGACCATGACCGTCCACAGATAGATGGCGTCGGCGCGCTCGGACAGGGCGCGCAGCAGCCGCAGCGGCTCGCGCATGTGATAGAGCACGCCGCTCGCCACGACGAGATCATAGCGCGGGCCGGCCTGCTCGAGCCATTGCACGAAATCGCCGAGATAGAAGCGCGTGTCGGGAAAGTCGAGGACTTCCCGCGTCACCAGACATTTCAGAAAGGCGAGCCGGTTGGCCTCCACCGCGTCGATATGGGCGCCGGTCTTCGCCAGCATATAGGTGTGCGCCCCCTCCAGCGGACCGAGCTCCAGCACGCGGCGTCCTGTGAGATCGCCATAGCGCTCGATGCACCAGGTGATGCGCGGATCGTCGAAGGCCGGCAGCCGCCCGGCGGTAAGCCCCAATTCGACGGGAAAATGGCAGTTCCAGCCCGGAATGGCGTCGATGGCGTTCTGGTGCGACGGCGCGCGCGTCTCCTCGCCGGAAAACAGACTGGCGACCGCGACTTCCTCGGAGCGGGGGCGCCGTCTGAACCAATTTCGTCCTATCAATGCGAAAACCTCGCCTTTCGAATCCCGGCCGCGGCGCAGCCCCTAGCACAAATTCCGCGGCCGCGCCTAACCCGGCGCGGCGGTCCTCGAGCGGCGGTCTCGGCCCGGCTTGCGCCCGCGCCCGGCTCCCCCCATCTTGACGGCGACTTCCGCCTCGGAGCCCTCATGCTGCAAGACGCCCTGGACGCCGCCCGTCAAATCTTCTCGCCGCCCTTTCGCAATGTCCTGCTCAAGAGCCTCGGCCTGACCTTCGTCCTTCTGGCGCTGGCCTGGACTGGCTTGGACAAGACGGCGCTGTCTTTTCTCACCGCCGACAATTATTGGTTGCGCGCGGTCGTGACCTTCGCGACCGGCGCCGGGCTCGTCGTCGGCCTTTCTTTTCTCATCGCGCCGATCTCCATCCTCGTCGCGGGATTTTTCCTCGACGATCTCGCTGATGTGGTCGAGGAGGAGATCGATCCGCACGGGCCGCGCGGACGTCCGTTGCCGGCCGGTCAGGCGATGGTGATGGCGCTGCGCTTCGCGCTGGTCTCGGCGGGCGTCAATCTTGTCGCGCTCTTGCTGCTGCTCGTGCCCGGCGTCAACGCCATCGTCTTCGTGCTGGCCAACGCCTATCTGTTCGGCCGGGAATATTTCGCCTTCGCCGCGACGCGCTATTGCTCGCTGGAGGAAGCCCGCGAGCTGACCCGTCGCCATGCGACGACATTGTTCCTCGCGGGCCTGTTCATCGCCGGCTTCGTCGCCGTGCCGGGCCTAAATCTGTTCACGCCGCTGTTCGGCGTGGCCTTCATGGTGCGCCTGCACAAGCGCCTCACGGCCCCGGCGGCCCGCGCGGAGGCGCGGGCGCGCTGAGGCTGGAGAGGGCCGGGCGGCTCAGGCGAGCCGCTGCGCCTGATATTGGCCGGTCTTGCGGTAACGGTAGAGGTAGCTCGGGACGATCGCCTCGATCGCCGTCGGCGTGATGCCGAGCCCTTGCAGCGTCAGCCCGGTGGCCTTGGCGTCGGCCGAGACCACATTGTCGTGGCGCAGCAGCTCCACCTGATCGACGGTCGTCGTCAGCAGGCTGGGGAAGAGGCCGAGCGAAAGCGAATGCAGCGTCTGCGTGATGCGGGCGATCAGCGCCCCCGTCGCGAAGGACAGCGGCCAGATTTTGACGTCGCGCTCGGCGACCTTCAGCGCATATTCGACCAGCGCGCGGAAGGTTTTCACCTCCGGGCCGCCGAGCTCATAGGTCGCGCCGGCCTGGGCGCGGCCGTCCACCGCCAGCGCCACGGCCTGCGCCACATCGCCGACATAGACGGGCTGGAAGCGCGTCGCCTCGCCGATCACCGGCTCGACCGGCAGATAGCGCGCCAGCGTTCCGAAGCGGTTGAAAAATTCGTCCTCCGGGCCGAAGACGACGGACGGGCGCAAGATCACCGCGCTGGGGAAGGCGGCGCGAATCGCGGCCTCGCCCTCCGCCTTGGTGCGAGCGTAAATGGAGCTCGAATTCTTGTCCGCGCCAATGGCCGAGATATGGACGAGATGCTTCACGCCCGCCGCGACGGCGGCCTCGGCGACGGCTTTGGCGCCCTGCGCGTGCAGGGAGGAGAATTTCTGCTTGCCGCCCTCGGCCAGCACGCCGACCAGATTGACGACCGCCTCGGCCCCGCGCACGGCGGCGGCGACGGAGGCCGGATCGCGCAGATTGGCCTGAACCGGGAAAATCTGCCCGACTTTGCCGAGAGGCTGCAGGAAAAAGGCGAGGTCCGGCCGCCGGCAGGCGACGCGCACGCGCCAGCCGTCCCGCGCGAGGGCCGCCACGACATGGCGCCCGATGAATCCCGACCCGCCGAACACCGTCACGATCCGCCCGGCATCCTTCACATCTGCGCTCATTCTTCGCCCCACGCCGCTTCGCTAAGGAGCGCTCGAGGATATCGCTCCGTTTCGGGCGGATGCTCTAGCGCGATTTGGCCGGAAAGGGAATGCGCCGCACGAGCGTGAACGAAGCGTGACGAGCGCCATTGACAAGCAGAGCGTCCGCCTCGTAAGAGAGCCGCGTTGCCCAGGTGGCGGAATTGGTAGACGCGCTGGTTTCAGGTACCAGTGGTGAAAGCCGTGGAGGTTCGAGTCCTCTCCTGGGCACCATCTCACTCTCGCAGAGTGTCTCGCTCGCTCGCTCTCGCAGGCGCGGCGGCAGTCGCGGGCGCCACGGCGGCGCATGCGACGGACCTTCGCTTCGAGGACCTCGGCGCGCAGAGGGCGATCACGTCCGTTTCCGCCTATGGCGCGACCTGCGACGACGCGGCGCTCGCAGCGGCCGCCGCGGCCGGGCGAACGATCGTCATCGACAGAATATGCGCGGTCTCGAGCGACCTCGCTCTGTCCGGCATGACGATGTGGCTCGTCGAGCGCGGCGGAGGATTTCGGGTCGCGAATCGCAAAGCGCTGACCTTCGCGGACGGGGCGACAATCGTCGCCGGCCCGTATCAGATTTTCAGCGGCCCCGGCGCCGTCAGGGGGCTGGCCTTTCCCAAGCCGGAATGGTGGGGGGACGCCGATCAGGCGGCGTCGGTCCAGGCCGCGCACGACAGCGCGAAATTCGCCGCGCTCCACCGCGGCGTCCTGGCGCCGCGGAACACGAAATATGGCGTCGATCTCGGCTGCGGATTTTATACATTCGCCCGGACGGTCGCGCTTTCCCCGGTGACATGGTTCCCGCTTCAATTCACCGGTTGCGCGGCGGCGCTCGGCGGCACGCGAATCATGGCCTCCGAGACATTCGAGGGCGAGGCGCTCGTCGATCTCGTCGCCCCTTCGTCCGCTTCCGAGCAAAACGCGTCATTCGATGTCGGCCAATTCCAGCTCGTCAACAATTCCGCCTATTCGGCGACGAGCCTTCTGCGCATCGGCAAGGATGATGGGACGTCGTTCAACCCCACGCAGCAGAACCGCATTCACGACATAGACTTCGAGAATTTCGTCAACGCCATAGAATGGCGCAATGGGCGCCTGATCGAATTTCGGCGCATCGGAATGTTCTCGACCGCTCCGCGCGCCTATTGTCTGAACATAAACCCGACGTCGAGCGCCGGCTCATTCGTCGGCGACGCCGATTTTTATCAAATGAACTGCACGCCTTGCCGTGGGACGCTGGCGTCCTGCTCCACCGGCGGAAGCTATACGCGCAACATATGGATCAAGGCCGATCATGCTCGCACGGGCGTCGCGGGCCTGCGCTTCCATGCGTGGGTCGGATATTACTCCGCGAAGAATGTGGAGATAGCCGCTTCGAACGGCGCCGCGATCTCGGACATATGGATCGAGACCGGCTCTCAATTCGACGGCCACGGCGAGGAGGGCGGTCCCGTCAATGGCGGAATTGTCGAAGCGACGGCGACCGGGACGGGGTCGATCATTCAGAATATCAATATCGGCAATATTTATGCGCGGGCGTCCTCGCCGAAGCATGTCGGCAGCGCCTTCACTTTCTCTGCCGATGCGGACGCTGCCGCCGGTGCCGGCGTGAATTCGATCAACATGGAAGGGACATGGATCGCCAATGATTCGGCCGGCGGGATTCTCGCGCATAATGTCCGCGGGCTGAAAATAGACGCGATTTTCGCCTCCTCGGGGTTCGTCGGACAGACCGCCGTTCGGCTGGAAGGATCGACCTCGGATGTGACGATCCATCTCGACATGCAATATTGCCTCGCGCCTTATATTTACGATTACGCCGTCGTGGCGCAGGACACGGTCGGCAATGTGAAGGTTTCGCCGTCTGCAGTCTCCGGCTGCGTCAGGTCTCCGTCGTCCAATTCCTCGCGCGGGACAGGGATCGACCTTTCGGGGCTCTGGCCGCGCTCTTCGGCCGACGGCCCGTCCGAGGCGAAGGGGCTGGCGACGCTGCTCGGCTCGACAGTCGCCTCTCTGCCCAGTTGCAATTCCGGCGCTTTCGGTAGAGTGGCCTATGTGACCGATGCGAGCGCGGCCATATGGGGCGCGAGGATCTCTGGCGGCGGCGCGACGAAGACGCTCGCTATTTGCAACGGAACGAATTGGGTGGCGCGATGAGCGGCCGCGCCGGAGGGGCTTGCAAGCCGGCTCCGACGGGACAAGAAGCGGAGACCCGCATTTTTTGAGGACCTGCCGCCCTGTTTCGGGCGGCTTCCGGGGAAACGATCATGCGACGCGCTCTAATCGCCGTTTTCGCCCTTCTCGCTCTTGCGCTTCTCTACGCCGGCTACGCCTTTCTCTCGCTGCGTCAGCTCGAGGCGGGCGTGCAAGCGGGCGACGCCGCGGCCATTTCCGATCATGTCGATTTTCCCGCCGTGCGCGCCTCCATCAAGGAGCAGCTTTCGGCCATTGTCATGTCGCGCGCGCTGGACGAGGCGGATAGGCGTCGCAGCGCCGGGGCGCGGCTCGGCGCCGGGCTGCTGGCGGCGATCGGCCCTGCGCTCATCGACACGGCGGTCGATCGCTTCGTCTCGCCCGCCGCAATCGGCGCTCTGCTGGCGCGGCGCACGCCCGCGGCCGGAGGCGGTGGGAGCGAGGCTGGCGGACAGGAGCCGAAGGAGCTCGATCTGCGTCGCTTCGCGCATCGCTTCGAGCTTCTTTCGCCGACGCGGTTCCGCATCACCCATAAGGATGGCGTCGCCATCGTCTTCGCGCTCGCGGATTGGACGTGGAAGGTCGCCGATATTCGCATCCCGCCGGATCTTCTGAAAAAGATCATGCGGCCGGACGCCGGCGAGCCTTTGTGAGCGCGCGCTCGGCCGAGCTGCTCGGCCATCCGAAGGGCCTCGCCTTTCTCTTTACGACCGAGATGTGGGAGCGCTTCTCCTATTATGGAATGCGCGCTCTGCTCGTCCTCTATATGGTCGATCATCTGCTCGCGCCGGAGCGAGCGCAGAGAGTCATCGGCCTCGCCGCTTTGAAGCGCGCGCTCGAATTTCTCTTCGGCCCGCTGGCGCCGCAGCCTTTCGCCTCGCAAATCTACGGGCTCTACACCGGCTTCGTCTATCTGACGCCTATTCTCGGCGGCCTAATCGCCGATCGCTGGCTCGGGCGCCGCTACACGGTGATTCTCGGCGCGGCGCTGATGATGGCCGGCCATTTCATGATGGCGTCGGAAGGCCTGTTTCTGCTGGCGCTGGTCACGCTGGCGCTCGGCAATGGCGCCTTCAAGCCCAATATCGTCACACAAGTCGGCGGGCTCTATCGGCAAGAAGATCCGCGCCGTGATCGCGCCTTCTCGATCTTCTATGTCGGCATAAATGTCGGCGGCTTCTTCGCGCCGCTGGTGAGCGGAACGATCGGCGAGACATTGGGCTGGCATTATGGCTTCGCCAGCGCCGGCGTCGGCATGGCGATCGGCCTCGCCATCTATCTTTTGGGCCTTCCCAGCCTACCGATGGAGACCGCGCCGGCGCCCGTCGCCGAAAGAGCTCAGACGCGCGACGATGGGCGCGCGCTGCTCGGCCTGCTGCTGCTGGCGCCGCCGGCCATTCTCTTTTGGGCGGCCTATGAGCAGCAGGGCAACACCATCGCGCTGTGGGCGGAGCGCTTCATGAACCGCCATGTCGATCTCCTGTTTTGGCGCGGAGAAATTCCCGTCACCTGGTTTCAGTCCGTCAATCCGCTGATGATTTTCCTCTTCACGCCGCTGCTGGTGGCGCTGTGGGCGCGGCTCGCCGCGGCGGGGCGGGAGCCCTCGACCATCGTCAAGCTGTCGCTCGGCTGCTTTTGCCTCGGCCTCTCCTATCTCATCCTCGCTTTCGCCGCGGAGACGCGCGGGGAGGGGCTATCGAGCTGGCTTTGGCTCGCGGCCTATTTCGCCCTGCTCACGCTCGGCGAATTGTGCTTTTCGCCGATCACGCTCTCGCTGGTGTCGCGTCTCGCGCCGCCGCGCTCGCGCTCCATGGCGATGGGCGCCTGGTTCCTCACAATGTTCGCCGGCAATTTTCTCGGCGGCTGGCTCGGCGGCTTCTGGTCCAGCCTCTCGGGCGCGGGCTTTTTCGCGCTCATCGCCGGCGCGGCCGTCGCCGCGGGCGCGATGATCGAGCTGGCGCGTCGCTTTCGCTTCGATCTTATTCCCGATTGACGCGCGCGCGCGTCGGGTTAAGAGCTTTGCGCATGACGAAGACGCATAAGGGCGCCGCGCTTCTCGGGCAGAAGGCGCCGCTGCCGCAATCGCCCGAAGAGGCCGAGCTCGACCTCGTCGCCAATCCGCATCCGGGCGAGACCTATCTCGTCCGCTTCGCCGCGCCGGAATTCACCTCGCTCTGCCCCGTGACCGGCCAGCCGGATTTCGCGCATATCGTCATCGACTATGCGCCGATGGAATGGCTCGTCGAATCGAAGTCGCTGAAGCTCTATCTCGGCAGCTATCGCAATCACGGCGCCTTCCATGAGGATTGCACCATCCGCATCGCCAAGGACCTCGTGGCGGCGATGACCCCGCGCTGGCTGCGCATCGGCGGCTATTGGTATCCGCGCGGCGGCATTCCGATCGACGTCTTCTGGCAGACGGGCGCGCCGCCCGCGGGACTCTGGCTGCCCGACCAGGGCGTGCCGCCCTATCGCGGGCGGGGGTGATCGAGCCTTATCGGAGCGTCTTCGCCAGCCGATCGAAGGGGAGAAGCATCTCCATCAGCGGCGGCAAATCGCGCAGCGCGATCATATTCGGCCCGTCGGAGACAGCGTTGTCGGGATCGGGATGCGTCTCGATGAAGAGGCCGGCGACGCCCACGGCCACTGCCGCCCGCGCCAGCACGGGAACGAAGCGCCTTTCGCCGCCGGAGGCCGCGCCGCGCCCGCCCGGCTGCTGCACGGAATGGGTGGCGTCGAAAATGACCGGAACGCCCGTCGTCTCGGCCAGAATGGGCAGCGAGCGCATGTCGGAGACCAGGGCGTTATAGCCGAAGCTGGTTCCGCGCTCGGTCGCCAGCGCGCCGACGGCGCCCTCTGCGCGCAGCTTGTCTATGGCGTGGCGCATGTCCCAGGGCGCGAGAAACTGGCCCTTCTTGACATTGACGACGCGCCCCGTCCGCGCCGCCGCAGTCAGGAGATCGGTCTGCCGGCAGAGGAAGGCGGGGATTTGCAGAATATCCGCCACTTCGGCGACAGGCGCGCATTGCGTCGTCTCATGCACGTCGGTGAGGACGGGCAGGCCGAAGCGCTCCTTGATCTCGGCGAAGATCGGCAGAGAGGCGGCAAGGCCGAGGCCGCGCCCCGAGGCGCCCGAGCTGCGATTGGCCTTGTCGAAAGAGGCTTTGAAGACGACGCCAGTGCTCAGCCGCTCGGCGAGCTCGACCAGCGCCTGCGCGATCTCGAGGCCCTGCGCGCGGCTCTCCAGCGCGCAGGGGCCGGCGATGAGGGCGAGCGGCAGGTGATTGCCGAATGCGACGCGACGCGAAGAGCCGACCGCGACCGTGGAGAAATCGGTGGTCATCGCCAAAGCCTATCACTCACCCACGTGAGCGCGAAGCGTGGCGAATCACAGCTTGCCGACGACGACGAGGCGCTTGATCTCGCCTCGCTCGAAGGCGCGCAGGAAGGCGGCGTAATTCTTGAACGACACGCAGCCATTGGAGTCGCCACGCGGGCCGAGCATGTAAGTATGCGCGAGCAGTCCGGCGCGGCCGAAGATCGCGCCCTCGCCGCCGACCGGCGTCAAGCGGATCGCGCGCACGCCATGGAACAGGCTCTCGCGGAAGGTGAGATCGTAAGTATGCGGCGGCGTGACGCCGCGCATGCGCACATGGGCGAAGCGCGGATCGTCGAATTTGTCGCCGAGGCCCGAATGCGCCTCGAGACGCGTGCCGTCCGGCAGATAGACCGTATGCGCGCTGATGTCGTAGACGGCGGTCTGATTGTCATAGGCGGTGGTCGGATTGCCGCGCGTCGCATTGCGCAGTCCGTCGAAGAGCCCGGTCTCCGGCGCCGCATAGGCGAGCGCCTTGCCGGTAGGCTGCAGCGGGCCGAAGACCTTCTCGAAGAAGGAGGGGCTGCTCTCCTCTTCCGCCGCCGGCGCGGAGGCCGTCTTTCGCGCGCTGCGGATGACGGGCAGATGGACGCGCAGACCGAATTCGGAGGGACGCGGCGGCGGCAACGGCGCGTTGTCTTGTTCCTCTTCCGCGACCTTCTGCTCGAGGCCCGCATCCTTGCGGGCGGGCGGCGTCGGCGCAGCCACAGGCGCCAGAGCCGGCGCTGGCAGGGATTGCGGTGTCTCGAGCGCGGCGACGACCGTCTTGGGCGCCGCATGGGAGCGCAGATCGCCGACCAGCACGCCGAAGGGAATGGAGAAAGAGGGCGACTCGATCGAAGCCGTCGTCTCCTCGGGGGCGTCTACGATCGTGAGCGCGGCGGCCGCGGGCGGCGCGGGCGTCTGCTCGGCGCTGCGCATCGCGAGACCCGCCAGACCGCCCACGGTGAGGGCGCCGGCGAGAAAAAGAGTCGAGAGCAGAATGCGGCGAGAGATTTCACGGCGAGGCAATGAATTGGAAGAGCATCGTTCACCGGGATTCTTACGCATCCACCCCCACTTTCGGAAGGACTTCCGTTACGCACACTGTCGAGGCGTCTCTATAAGCGAGCCGCTCGACTACGCCACACGCGCCCGGAATGAAGCTTCTTCTCTCCGATCCCGAGCATTTTCGAGAAACTGAAGTTACAATTTGGCGGTTTTTTGTCCACGCTACGTAGCTTCAGCGCAAGTATTCGCAAGCTCGACTTCTCGAACCTTGCGGTTCGACCAACGCGAGCTTCGCTGACCATGGAGGTGAATTACGCCGCAATATAGTAAACATTTTCGTAAATCCTTCGCATAATCTCGCCGGCCGGAATGCGACGCAGGGACGCGTGCGCCGGGCGCGCTTTCCCTCTATAGTCGCGGCGTCACAGGGAGCTTCGCATGAGCGGAGACATCGCCAATTCGCATTTGGCCAATTCGCATTTGGACCGCGTGCGCTCGGTGGTCGCGGACGAGACCGCGCCGGCGCGCTCGGCGGTCGCCGCCTCCTGGCGCCGCTGCGTCACGCTGCATAAGCTCGATCCGGCGGCGAGCCTCGCGCCCGCCATACTGACCGCCACGGAGTTTCGTGAAGCGCGCGAAAGGCTGGAGCCGCTGGCGCGCGTGGCGCAGAGCGTGATGGAGCGGCTCTCCGCCGCAATCGGCGATCTCGGCTGCTGCGTTCTATTGGCCGATGCGCGCGGCGTTCCGCTGGAGCGGCGCGGCGCCCCCGCCGACGCCGAGATTTTCGACCGGCGCGGATTGCTGGCCGGCGCGCAATGGAGCGAGGCGCATCAGGGCACCAACGCCATCGGCGCCTGCATCGTCGAGGAACGCGCGCTGACGATCCATCGCGACCAGCATTTTCATGCCCAAAACACCGGGCTGAGCTGCACGGCCGCGCCGATCTTCGATCATTTGGGACGGCTGGCGGCGGCGCTCGACGTCTCCTCCTGCCGCGAGACCTTGGCCGAGGGGCTGACCAATCTATTGTCCGTCGCCGTCGTCGACGCCGCGCGCACGATAGAGGCGCTGAACTTCCGCCGCGCTTTCGCCGACGCCCGCATTCTGCTCTCGCCGCAGGCCGATCGAAACGCCGCCTCGCTGATCGCCGTCGATCGGCACGATCTCGTCATCGGCGCGACGCGCGCGGCGCGGCTCGAGCTCGGCGTCACCGATGCGCGCATAGCGGCGCAGCTGCCGGCCGCCGATCTGCTGAACGGCGCCGGCGAGACGGAACTGCAGAGTGGAGAGCCGCAGAGAAGCGAGCTGGAAGACGCCGAGCGCGGCGCCATTCGCCGCGCCCTCGCCCGCGCCAATGGCAATGTGACCGCCGCCGCGCGACTGCTCGGCGTCAGCCGCGCCACTCTGCATCGCAAGCTCGGGCGGCTCGGATTGTCGCAGTGACCGGGGTGAGAGCTATTTCATCTCGAACACGTAACGCACGCAGAGCCTGACGAGCACATAAAAGAAAACAAAAACCGGCAAAAACAGCACCAAGAGCGACACGTCCGCATAAACCGACAGAAGCACCCACGACACGAAATTCAGCGCCGTCGCGCCCATGTAGAATATGGTGCGGTCGATTTCTATTTTTTTCAAATTACATCTCCCAATATTTTTTGATGCTATTCGGGTCTATTTCGGTGAACGCTTTTGAAAGAATATCATTGCTGATTTGACCATTCTGAAATTTGTCCAAGAGGATGATCTTGATCTTGCGCATTTCCTCCTTGAGCGAAAAATACAGCGCCGTGGCCGCAGTGACCATCGCGAACAGCACCAATCCGCCCGCCACCGGAAATTTTCCGTACCGCGCCTCGATTCCCTCGAATATCGCGCCCTTTCCAGACATGCGGCTCAAGGTCGTCTTGGCGCCGGCTTTCGCCATCTCGGTGGCTCCTTTCGCCTTGAGCGCCTCTTTCATCCCGGCGGCGATCGCGCCCGATCCCGCGCCGATCCCGATGAACTCCAGCACGGAGACGATGCGACGCATGTCCTGATACAGGCGAACGAGCTCTTGGGGCGATCGCGACATCTGCGAATACCAGGAGCGGAACTCTTGAATTTCGATCACTCGGACGGATATTTGCGCGTAGAACCGCGACGACATGGCCTCAGACGGCGGGAAATGCGCATTGGCGCTCTGCAAGATCTGATTGCCGAAACGGCGGCGCTCGAAATGATCGACGATGACGGGCATGGAATAAAGGCACGTCATCACGGACAGGGCCGCCGGAGGATTGTCCTCCGTGAGACCAATGTCGATGCGAAACAAATTGCACAGATTCCGCAATCGCGCGGTTTCGCCCGGATTCAACGGCATTGTGGCCTCCTCTGAAATAAGCGCCGAAATCCATCCAATATTTCCTCTCGACCCGGCCGGGCCGAGTCGCGTGTTCGATCGCCGCCCCGGGAAAGAGAAGAGTTGAGCAAAACAATGTGAATTTTTTTGGCGCGCGGCTGTGCGACCGGCGCCGGAGCCGTCGTGGGACGGTCCGGGCCGCCGACTGTCGCAAATCTGCGACACCTCGAGGCCGTTCGTGCGTTTCCCCCTCTGGCGCGGCCCGGCGCGCGGGCGGATGATCTCCCCCGACGCCGCAAAGGCGCGTGAAACAGCCAAGGGGAAACGTCATGACGAGGCCCGAATTCCTCCGCTCCACGACACCGAAGTTCGAGGCGCGCTATGAGAATTTCATCGGCGGCCGCTGGGTCGCTCCGCGCGCCGGCCGCTATTTCGAGAATGTGACTCCGGTCAATGGGCAGATTCTCTGCGAGGTCCCGCGTTCCGACGCGACCGACATAGAGCTCGCGCTCGACGCCGCCCATGCGGCCAAGGACGCTTGGGGCCGCGCGAGCGTCGGCGCGCGCGCGCGCGTTCTCCTCGCCGTCGCCGATCGCATGGAGCAAAATCTCGCAGCGCTCGCGGAAGCCGAGAGCTGGGACAATGGCAAGCCGATCCGCGAGACGACGGCCGCCGACATTCCGCTCGCCATCGATCATTTCCGCTATTTCGCCTCGGCGATCCGCGCGCAGGAAGGCGGCATATCGGAAATCGACCACGACACGGTCGCCTATCATTTTCACGAGCCGCTCGGCGTCGTCGGCCAGATCATTCCATGGAACTTCCCGCTGCTGATGGCGGCGTGGAAGCTCGCCCCCGCGATCGCGGCAGGCAATTGCGTGGTGCTGAAACCGGCCGAGCAGACGCCCGCCTCCATACTCGTATGGGCGAAGATCGTCGGCGATCTGCTGCCGGCCGGCGTCGTCAATATCGTCAACGGCTTCGGCCTCGAGGCCGGCAAGCCGCTCGCCTCCTCTCCGCGCATCGCCAAGATCGCCTTCACCGGCGAGACCAGCACGGGACGGCTGATCGGCGAATATGCCGCGCGCAATCTCATCCCCACGACATTGGAGCTCGGCGGCAAATCGCCGAACATCTTCTTCGCCGATGTGGCGGCGGAAGACGACGCATTCCTCGACAAGGCGCTGGAAGGCTTCGCCATGTTCGCGCTCAATCAGGGCGAGGTCTGCACCTGCCCGAGCCGCGCTCTGGTGCACCGAAGCATCTATGACAAATTCATCGAGAAAGCGGTGAAGCGCGTCGGCGCCATCGTGCAAGGCGACCCGCTCGACGCGCGGACGATGATCGGCGCGCAGGCCTCCAAGGAGCAGATGGAGAAGATCCTCGGCTATATCGACATCGGCCAGAAGGAAGGCGCGGACATATTGATCGGCGGCGGACGCGCCGAGCTCGGCGGCGATCTTTCCGGCGGCTATTATGTGAAGCCCACAGTGCTCGCCGGCAACAACAAGATGCGCGTGTTCCAGGAGGAGATATTCGGACCCGTCGTGTCGGTGACGGTGTTCGACACGGATGAAGAGGCGGTGGCGATCGCCAATGACACGATCTTCGGCCTCGGCGCCGGCGTGTGGACCCGCGACATCAACCGCGCCTATCGCGTCGGCCGCGCCGTGCAGGCGGGACGCGTGTGGACCAATTGCTATCACGCCTATCCGGCGCATGCGGCCTTCGGCGGCTACAAGCAGTCCGGCATCGGCCGCGAGAATCATCGCATGATGCTCGATCACTACCAGCAGACGAAGAATCTGCTGGTCAGCTATAGCCCGGACAAGCTCGGCTTCTTCTGAGCGTCCGGCCGGGGCGGCCGTTTCCCTCCCTGCGGTCGCCCCGCTCCCATCAAATTAAAGACCTAAGTAAAAACCGAAGGCTACTTGCTCTATTCGTTCCGATGTAATCAATAGGTCGCCATCGATGATCTTCGAAGGCGCCTCATGTTCACCAATAGCCGCGACATCAAACGCCGTCTCGAAAAGGAAGGCTGGGTGTTGGTCCGCGTCACGGGATCGCACCATGTCTTTCGAAATCCGAAAACCGGCGCATAATCCCCCTGCCGCATCCAAAGAAAGACCTCGGCCAAGGTCTCGTCTGGACGATTTACAAGGCAGCCGGCTGGCCCGGAGACTGAATGAGCTCGATGACCCATTACGTCGCCATCGTCGAAGAGGAAGAGGGAAAGGCCGTCGGGGTCTGGTTCCCTGATCTGCCCGGCTGCGTCTCCGCGGGCGATAGTCTCGACGAGGCGATGGCCAACGCCGTCGAAGCGTTGACGCTGTGGGTCGATGTCGCGCTCGAGCACGGCCAGCCGATCCCCACGCCGCGCGGCCTCGTCGATCTGAAGCGCGACCCGGAAGTCTCGCGCGAGCTGTCACGCTTCATGGTGGCGCTGATCCCCTTGCGGCCACAACTCGACGCCGCGCAATAAGCGAGCACATTCTTCCCCAGGGGACGGGCGAACGCTCGTCGGCGGGAACGCGCTTGACCCGGTCCTGCGCAAGCGCCAGGATCGAGGCAGCGGGGACGTCACGCCGGATCGGCGCGAAAGGGCGATCATGAACGCTTTTAGTCGCAACATGCTGCTCGCGCTCGGCGTCGCCGGTTTCGGCTATTTTCTGTGGTCGATCTTCGTCGCCAGCCGCTATCAGGCGCTTTGCGAAATCTCCTATTGGTCCGCGACCGAGGCGCAATTGCGCGCTTGCGACGAGATGCGCTCCTCCCTGCCGAGAAATTGACGAGGCCGCGCCGCGCGCGCATTGCGGAAAATGGAATGAACGCCAGATCCTACACTTTTGCGGCCCTGGCGCTGATGCTCGCGCCGAACGCCCTCGCCTCGGAAATTCATCTCGATTGCGGACGCACCAATCGAACGGTCGCGATCGACGTCGACACCGGCCGGCGCTTTGTGCAGCTCATTTGGGAAGACGGCGTCGCCGAGGAATATCGCGATGGCGATTCCTATGTCTCCGGCGCGAGCGGCTCCAGCGAGACGCAAAAGGTCACTTATGCGGTCAGCGTCGACAAGGATGCGGTGAGCTTCGGACAGGACCGCGTCTGCGTCGCCGCGACCGGCAAATGCCATGACCAGCATGTCCGCAACCTGCTCGACATAGCCGCCGGCACGTTGAAATATGACGATGGCGGCGTCATCGCCGTGATGAAATGCGCGCCCGCGCCGCCGGGCCGCCGATTCTGAGGGACGGCCGGCCCGACAACGCATCGCAGAGCTCCACCTTGCGCCGAGGCGACGCGGTCGCCTAAGAGAGCGCATCCCGATGCGCGGCTCTCGCGCGCGGCGTTCAATCGAAAAGAGGTTCGCGTGGCCGACGACGAAGACTATGTCTATGACGAAGCGAGCGGCGAATGGGTTCCGGCGTCGCAGCTCGCCGCGGCGGCGGCGCAGGCGAAAGTCGTGAAGGATTCGGCCGGCAATGCGCTCGCCGACGGCGACTCGGTCATCCTCATCAAGGATCTGAAGGTGAAGGGCGCCAATCAGACCTTGAAGCAGGGCACGGTGATCAAATCGATCCGCCTCACCGACGACCCGCAAGAGATCGACTGCCGCCACGACGCCATCAAAGGTCTGGTGCTGCGGACGGAATTCGTGAAGAAACGCTGAGCCGGTCTTCCGGCTCGCTCGTCAATGCGCCTCCTCGTCGTGGTTTTTTCCATGGCCGCCGGCGAGGCGCTCCGACAGAGCGAAGGCCAGCGTCGAGACGACGAAGACCATATGAATGCCGAGATAGAAATACAGATCCCGGTCATTCATATGCGGCACATCCATGAAGGCCTCGAGCAGCTTGATCGCCGAGATGGCGACGATGGTCGAGAGCAGCTTCAGCTTCAGCTCGGAGAAATCGATCGAGCCCATCCAGTCCGGCCAGCCGGGCTGGCTGTCCGTATCGACCTTGGAGACGAAATTCTCATAGACCGACAGCATGACCGTCACCACCAGCGCGCCGGTGAGCGTCATGTCGATGAGGTCGAGCACCAGCAGCGTCATATTGGATTCGGTGGCGGTGACGAGATGCGCCGTCGCCTCGAAGAGATGAACGCCGGCTTTATAGAGCAGCTCCAAGAGCCCCACCGCCAGCATGACGAAGAAGGGCGCGAGCAGCCAGCGCGAAAGAAACAGGAAGGATTCGAAAAAGCGCTTCATCTTGGACTCGTTCTGGTGGGGAGGCGACGGAGCCGTACACGAATTCGCCGCGCCGGCCAAGCTCAGGAGACCGGCGCGCGCGCCGATCGCCCTTCTGCCCGCGGAATCGCCTTGACCCCTGCGGTCGTCTCCCGTAACGTCTGCTTCGGTATTTCACTTGGAGCGGGCCGTGAAGGGCATTCTTCTCGTAGGCAGGGCGCTGGAGACGGAGCGGGTCTGAACCCGAGCTTCCGCCGCTGGCGCTTATCCGAGGCCCTCCAGGGGGCCTTTTTTATTGCCTATGGGGGCGCGCCCGCGCGGTCCTATGTCTCGAGGGTCGAGAAAAGCGGAGCTGGAGAGAATGGCGAAGCAGATGACCGGAGCGGAAATGGTGGTCGAGGCCCTGAAGGATCAGGGCGTCGAAGTGCTTTTCGGCTATCCCGGCGGCGCCGTCCTTCCGATCTACGACGTTCTCTTCCACCAGGAGAAGGTGCGGCATATTCTCGTGCGCCATGAGCAGGGCGCCGCGCACGCCGCCGAGGGCTACGCCCGCTCCTCCGGCAAGCCGGGCGTGCTGCTCGTCACCTCCGGCCCCGGCGCCACCAACACCATCACCGGCCTCACCGATGCGCTGATGGACTCCATTCCGCTGGTCTGCATCACCGGCCAAGTGCCGACGCATCTCATCGGCTCCGACGCTTTTCAGGAATGCGACACGGTCGGCATCACCCGCCACTGCACCAAGCATAATTATCTGGTGAAGAACATCGCCGATCTGCCGCGCATCCTGCACGAGGCTTTCTATGTCGCCTCCAGCGGGCGGCCGGGGCCGGTGGTGATCGACATTCCGAAGGATGTGCAATTCGCGTCCGGGACCTACACCGGCCCGCGCAATGTGCATCACAAGACCTATCAGCCCAAGCTCGACGCCGACACCGACGCCATTCGCCGCGCGGTGAAGATGATGGCCGCCGCCAAGCGGCCGATCTTCTACACGGGCGGCGGCGTCATCAATTCCGGCCCGGCCGCCTCGACGCTGCTGCGCGAATTGGTGTCTCTCACCGGCTTCCCGATCACCTCCACGCTGATGGGCCTCGGCGCCTATCCGGGCTCCGGCCCCAATTGGCTCGGAATGCTCGGCATGCACGGCACTTTCGAGGCCAATAACGCCATGCACGACTGCGATCTGATGATCGCCGTCGGCTCGCGTTTCGACGACCGCATCACCGGAAGGCTCGACGCCTTCTCGCCCGGCTCGAAGAAGATCCACATCGATATCGATCGCTCCTCGATCAACAAGAATGTGAAGGTGGATCTGCCCATCGTCGGCGATTGCGGGCATGTGCTGGAGAGCATGGTGCGCATCTGGCGCGCCGAGGCGATGCACGCCGAGAAGCAGCCGCTCGACGCCTGGTGGAAGAAAATCGACGAATGGCGCGACCGCAAGTCTCTGGCCTTCCGCAACTCGGACAAGGTCATCAAGCCGCAATACGCCGTGCAGCGTCTCTATGCGCTGACCAAGGATCGCGATCCTTACGTCACCACCGAGGTCGGCCAGCATCAGATGTGGGCCGCGCAGCATTATCATTTCGACGAGCCCAATCGCTGGATGACCTCCGGCGGGCTCGGCACCATGGGCTATGGCCTGCCGGCGGCGATCGGCGCGCAGCTCGCACATCCCAAATCGCTGGTCGTCGACATCGCCGGCGAAGCGTCCATTCTGATGAACATTCAGGAAATGTCGACGGCGATCCAATATCGGCTGCCGGTCAAGGTGTTCATCCTCAACAATGAATATATGGGCATGGTGCGCCAGTGGCAGGAGCTGCTGCACGGCGGGCGCTACTCGCACTCCTATTCGGAGGCGCTGCCCGATTTCGTGAAGCTCGCCGAAGCCTTCGGCGCCAAAGGCATTCGCTGCTCCGACCCCGCCGATCTCGATCGCGCCATTCAGGAGATGATCGACTATGACGGACCGGTGATCTTCGACTGCCTCGTCGAGAAGGGCGAGAATTGCTTCCCGATGATCCCCTCGGGCAAGGCGCATAACGATATGCTGCTCGCCGATCTCTCCGACGACGCCGGAATCGAACTCGGCTCGATCATCGACGAAAAGGGCAAGATGCTGGTGTGAGACGAGCGAATAGCGAGTAGCGAATAGAGCTGCTCCGCTTTCGACTATTCGCTACTCGCTATTCGCTGGAAACGGACACATGAACGCTCCCCTCTCCCCGCCCTCGCCCTATTCCTCGCCGACGTCGCGCTCCAATGTGGAGACGCATACGCTCGCCGTGCTGGTCGACAATGAGCCGGGCGTGCTGGCGCGTGTCGTCGGCCTGTTCTCGGGCCGCGGCTATAATATCGAGAGCCTGACGGTGGCGGAGGTCGCCCATGGCGAGCATCTCTCGCGCATTACCGTCGTCACCTCCGGCACGCCGGAGACAATCGAGCAGATTCAGCATCAGCTCGAACGGCTGGTGCCGGTCCACAAGGTCACCGATCTCACCGTCTCCGCCCGCTCGCTGGAGCGCGAGCTGGCCATGGTGAAGGTGCGCGGCAAGGGCGAGGAGCGCAACGCCGCTTTGCAGCTGGCCGAGGCCTTCCGCGCCCGCGTCGTCGACGCCACGACCGAGAGCTTCATCTTCGAGCTGACCGGAAAGCCCGATAAGATCGACGAATTCGTCGATCTGATGCGCCCGATTGGCCTCGTCGAGGTCTCGCGGACGGGGGTCGCCGCGATCTCGCGCGGGCCAGACCCGATCTGACCGCGCAAATCCTTAATTTTTGACCTTCGCGCGCTGGACGCGTAGAAAGGTCTGCGAAATGCGCTCTCGTCCTGCGGTTCTTCCCGAGACGAGAGAAAAGCCACGTAAAATCAATCAGGAAGCCGACTCCGCCGGCGCGACCGGCGGTTGCGGAGCTCTTGAAGACTAGCGACGGCCGACTGTCGTCCTGCGGGGGAAAGCGAGAATATGCGCGTCTATTACGATCGGGATGCCGACATAAATCTGATCAAGGGCAAGAAGGTCGCTGTGGTCGGCTATGGCAGCCAGGGCCACGCCCATGTCCTGAACCTCAAGGATTCCGGCGTCACCGAGGTCGCGGTCGCGCTGCGCAAGGGCTCCGCCTCCGCCAAGAAGGCCGAGGGCGCCGGCGTCAAGGTGATGGAGGTGGCCGAGGCCGCCAAATGGGCCGATGTCGTCATGATGCTGACCCCGGACGAGCTGCAGGGCGAGATCTACGCCGCCGAGCTCGAGCCGAATTTGAAGCCCGGCGCGGCGCTGTTCTTCGCCCATGGCCTCAACATTCACTTCAACCTCATCGAGCCGCGCAAGGATCTCGACGTCATCATGGTCGCGCCCAAGGGTCCGGGCCATACGGTGCGCGGCGAATATCTGAAAGGCGGCGGCGTGCCCTGCCTCATCGCCGTGCATCAGAACGCCTCCGGCAATGCGCTCGAGCTCGGCCTCTCCTACGCTTCGGCGATCGGCGGCGGCCGCGCCGGCATCATCGAGACCACCTTCCGCGAGGAATGCGAGACCGATCTCTTCGGCGAGCAGGTCGTGCTCTGCGGCGGTCTCGTCGAACTGATCCGCAATGGCTTCGAGACGCTGGTCGAGGCCGGCTATGCGCCGGAAATGGCCTATTTCGAGTGCCTTCACGAGGTGAAGCTGATCGTCGACCTCATCTATGAGGGCGGCATCGCCAATATGAATTATTCGGTCTCCAACACGGCCGAATATGGCGAATATGTCACCGGCCCGCGCATCGTCACCAAGGACACCAAGGCCGAGATGAAGCGCGTGCTCGAGGATATTCAGTCCGGCAAGTTCACGCGCGACTGGATGCTCGAGAACAAGGTGAGCCAGACATCCTTCAAGGCGACCCGCGCCCGCAACGCCGCCCATCCGATCGAGGAGGTCGGCGGCCGCCTGCGCGCGATGATGCCATGGATCGGCAAGAACCGGCTGGTCGACAAGGACCGCAATTAGAGCGCTTCCGATCGGGCGCACGATCCGATCCGATTGGATCGTGCTCTCGTCGAGCGTGCGAAGGAGAGCGCCATAGGGAAGTTCAGCTCGGATCGAACGCAACGTCGAGAGAGGAGCGGCCGGGGCGCCGCCCTTGCGACGGAGAGGCGCGATGCAGCCGAAAATCGACGCGCCTGACGAAGAGGAACGTCGCAAATTGAGACGCAATGTCTTCGAGATCACGCGCCTGCGCATGTCGGGCCGGATCGACGAGATGCTGCGCTATTTTGCGCCGGACGTGATCGTTCGCTATCACGCCACCAAAGAGGGCTTGTTTCTTCCCGGCGTCCTTCACGGCCGCGAGGCGTTTCGCGAGAATATTCGTCTCACCGACGTCGACTACGAGCCCCTCGGCAGCGAGGTGCTGGACATTTTGGTGGACGGCTCCATGACGGCGGTGCGGTGGCGCAACTCCTGGCGCCATCGCAATTCCGGCCGCACGGCGACCATGGACATGGCGCATTTCCTGTCCTGGCGAAACGGCATGGTCGTCGAAGTGTTCGAATATCTCGATTATCACGGCTGGAATCCCTTCAGCGACCACGAGCTCATCGAAAGGGACGAGCCCCGCCCCTGAGAAGAAAGCGCGAATCGAGGCGCGTATGACCGATATCGAAGAGCTTTTCACTCATCGCCCCCCGGGGCTGGAACGTGACGAAATCCGTCGCCGCCTCGATCTGCTCGCCTCGCAGCCGGCCGAGAACGGCGATTTCAGCGTGATCCACAAGTTGTTCTCGCCGGATGTCGTCTGCGAGTTCGTCGGCGACAAGACGCGCATCCCCTATGCTGGGCGCCATACGGGCATCGACGCGCTGCTCAATATATTGCGCGCCATCAACGTCGACTTCTGCCAGTCGGAGCCGATGATCGACGATGTCGTCATCGACGGCGGCCGCGTCGCGCTCCGGCGCAGCGTGCGCTGGCGCCATCGCGGCACCGGCCTCGAGGGACGCGTCGATCTCGCCGATTTCGTGCGTTTCGAGCACGGGCTCATCGTCGAATTGATCGAGTTCCGCGATTCGATCAGCATTCTCAACATTCAGGGCGAGCCCTCCTGGCCATAACCCTCTGGCCCTAACCCGCGGGCCGCCGCCCCTCTGGCCCCAGCCGAGCCTCCGTCCTCCCCATGCGATTGCGCTTTTTCACGCTCGACGTCTTCACCACGCATCGTTTCGCCGGCAATCCGCTCGCGGTCGTGCTCGGTGCGGACGGTCTCGACGCTGCGACGATGCAGAATATCGCGCGCGAGTTCGCGCTCAGCGAGACCGTCTTCGTGCTGGAGCCGCGCGACCCGGTGAACACCGCGCGGCTGCGCATCTTCACGCCGCTGCGCGAATTGCCCTTCGCCGGCCATCCGACGATCGGCGTGGCGATCCTCCTCGCCACCCAGCGCGCGCCGGAGATGCTGACCCGCAACGGAATCGTCATCGCGCTCGAGGAGGAGGTCGGCCTCGTCCGCTGCGATGTGGTGAGGGACGCGTCCCGCGCCGTTCTCGCGCGCTTCGTCGCGCCGCGCCTGCCCATCCCCGGAGCGCCGGCGCCGGCGGCCGAAGCGCTGGCCCGCGCGCTCGGCCTGTCGGCGACGGACATAGGCTTCGCCCGCCATAGTCCTTCACGCTTCTCGGCCGGGGTGGAGTTCCTCTTCGTTCCGCTCTCCTCCCGCGCGGCGCTGGATCGCGCGCGGCCGGACCTGGCGCTCTTTCCCACCGTCATGGGCGAGGCGGTCGGCGCCTATCTCTACACGAGCGAGACGGTGGAGCCTTCGAGCGCGGTCTGCGCGCGAATGTTCGCCAATGGCGTCGGCATAGGCGAGGACCCGGCCACGGGCTCGGCCGCAGCGGCCTTCGCCGGCGTCGCTCACGCCTTCGAGGCGCCGGAGGACGGCGAGCACGAATTCGTCATCGAGCAGGGCTACGCCATGGGCCGCCCCTCCCGCATCATCCTCGGCTCGCGGATCGAGGCGGGCCGGCTCGTCGCCGTCACGGTGGCGGGCCATGCGGTGGAAATGCAACGCGGAGAATTGGAATTATGAGCGGCGAGATCGAGATCGCCGCCGCCCTGCATTGCGTGCTCGAGCCTCATGATTGGGCCTTCGATCGGCTGCGCGGCGCGGAGATCGACGCCCATTGGGCCACGCGCCGCGCCGCCGTCCCCTCGCTCTATGACGGGCCTGTGCTGCTCGCCCATGGCGTCTCGCGCGGGGAGAATGGGATTCTCGGCGTCAAATTCTTCGCGACGCGCTTCTCGCGCTTTCTCGCATGGCGGGATTTCGGATTTCCGGGCGGCGGCGTCCACAACTGCTTCTCCATGCCCGCGCTGCGCTCGTCGGACGGCGCCTTTCTGCTCGGCGAGATGGGGGCGGATCACTCCGCCGCCGGGGCGATCTATTTCCCCGCCGGCACGCCGGACCCCAGCGATCTGCGCGACGGCATCGTCGATCTCGAGGCCAATCTGCTCCGCGAGCTGGAGGAGGAGACCGGCATTGCGGCGCATGAGGTGCGGCTTTCGCCCGAATGGACCATCGTCTTCGCCGGGCCGCGCGTCGCCTGCATGCGAATCGCGCAATCTTCGCTCTCCGCCGCCACGCTGGAAGAGCGTGTGACCGCCTTTATCGCCGCGCAGAGCAAGCCGGAGCTGGCCGGCGTGCGCATGGCCGCGCGGCAGGCAGACCTCGCCGAGCCACGAATGCTTCACTTCATCCGCCGTTTTCTCGAGCCGCTGCTGCCCCCATGAGCAAATGGGGGCTGAATTTCCTGGCGGCGCGGTGTAGATTGTACCTCATGAGCAAAGTGCAAGCGATCGGCGGCCATGCGGCGCGGCCGGGCGGACAGACTCCGCCCGAGGACAGCGCGCGCGCCATTCGCGGCGCTCTGCTCGGCCGCTCGCTCGTGCTCGTCGGCATGATGGGCTCCGGCAAGACCTCCATCGGCCAACGCCTGGCGCAGCGACTCGGCCTGCCCTTCAAGGACGCCGACGCCGAGATCGTCGCCGCCGCGGCCGGCATGTCGATCCCCGATATTTTCGCCAAATATGGCGAGGCGCATTTCCGCGATTGCGAGCGCCGCGTCATCGCCCGCCTGCTGGCCGGCGAGCCCTGCGTGCTGGCGACCGGCGGCGGCGCCTTCATGGACGAGGCCACCCGCGCGCGGGTGAAGGAGCGCGGCGTCTCGCTGTGGTTCGACGCCGCCCATGACGTGCTGCTGCGCCGCGTGCGCCGCAAGGGCGACCGGCCCCTGCTGCAGACGAGCGACCCCGCCGCCGTGCTGCGCCGACTGATGGACGAGCGCTATCCGGTCTACCGCCAGGCCGACATCGCCGTGCTCTCCCGCGACGTTGCGCATGAGGTGATGGTCGAGGAGACCATCGCTGCGCTGCTGGCCTTTGCGCATGGCGCGCCGGAGAGCGCGGCCACACGAGGATTCGACAGATTCATGACGTCACGAACGCCGCCCGCCCCCGTCGAGCCGCAGACTGTCGAGGTGGGGCTCGGCGGCCGCGCCTATGACATCATCATCGGCGCCGGGCTGCTCGAGCAGGCGGGCGAGCATCTCGCGCGCATCGCGCCGGGCGCCGCCTGCGCCGTCGTCACCGACGCCAATGTCGCGCGGCTGCAGCTGCCTGTTCTGCGCCACAGCCTGGAGAAAGCCGGGATACGCACCGCCTCGATCATCGTCGAGCCGGGCGAAGCCTCCAAATCCTTCCCCGTCTTCCAGCGCGTTTGCGAGGAGATTTTGGAGGCCCGCATCGAGCGCGGCGATGTGGTGCTGGCGCTCGGCGGCGGCGTGGTCGGCGATCTCGCCGGCTTCGCGGCGGCGAGCGTCAGGCGCGGCTCGCGCTTCGTGCAAGTGCCGACGACTCTGCTGGCGCAGGTCGACTCTTCCGTCGGCGGCAAGACCGGCATCAACACGCCGCAGGGCAAGAATCTCGTCGGCGCCTTCTATCAGCCCTCGCTGGTGCTGGCCGATGTCGACGCTCTGGCGACGCTGCCGCTGCGCGAGTTCCGCGCCGGCTACGCCGAGGTCGTGAAATACGGCCTCATCGACGACGCCTTCTTCTTCGAATGGCTGGAGAACAACGCCTCCGCCGTCTTCGCCGACCGCGCCGCGCGCGTCGAGGCGATCTCGGTGAGCTGCCGCTCCAAGGCCAAGATCGTCGCCCGCGACGAGACCGAGCAGGGCGATCGCGCTCTGCTCAATCTCGGCCATACTTTCGGCCACGCCCTCGAGCGGCTCGTCCATTACGATAGCGAGCGCCTCGTCCATGGCGAGGGCGTCGCCATCGGCCTCGTCAGCGCATTCCGCTTCTCCGCGCGGCTCGGCCTGTGCAGCCTGCAGGACGCCGAGCGGGTCGGCCGCCATCTCACCCGAGTCGGCCTGCCGACTCGCATTCGCGACATTTCCGGCTGGCGCGACGACGCCGACGCCATGCTCGACGCCATGTTCCAGGACAAGAAAGTCGAGAAAGGCGCGCTCACCTTCATTCTGGCGCGCGGCATCGGACGCTCCTTCGTCGCCAAGGGCATAGACGTGGATCAGCTGCGCAGCTTCCTCAAAGACGAAATCGCGCGCGAGTAGCCCTATGCATGGCGGAGCGGAGGCTGGCCTCGAGAATGTCGACATCTGGGTCGCGTCCCTGGTGGTTTTGCTGTGCGTGCTTCTCTCGGCCTTCTTCTCCGCCTCCGAGACGGCGCTGACGGCCGCCTCCCATGCGCATATGCACTCGCTGGAGAAGGAGGGCGACCGCCGCGCGGCGGTGGTCAATCGCCTGCTGCGCCAGCGCAATCGCATGATCGCGGCGCTGCTGCTCGGCTCCACTCTGGTCAATATCGGCGGCTCGGCCTTCACCACCAGCGTGCTCGTCTATCTCACCGGCGAGAGCGGCGCCGTCTACGCCACCATCATCATGACGGTGCTGCTGCTGGTCTTCGCCGAAGTCCTGCCCAAGACGGTCGCGATCAACCATCCCGACCGGCTGTCGCTGCGCGTCGCCCGCATCATCAGCGTCTTCGTCGCCGTTTTCGGCCCGCTGCTCTTTGCGGTGGAGGCCTTCGTGCGCGGCGTGCTGAAGCTCGTCGGCGTCGAGATCGGCCATGGCCGCACGCTGCTCTCGCCCTATGACGAGCTCAAGAGCGCCGTCGACATTATGCACGAGGAAGGAACCGTCGAGCGCAATTGGCGCGACATGTTCGGCGGCGTGCTCGATCTCCAGGTGCTGCACGTCGCCGATGTGATGATCCATCGCACCAAAATGCGCACGATAGACGCTGATCTGCCGCCCGAGCAGATCGTGCGCGAGGTTCTCGCCTCGCCCTTCACGCGCATGCCGATCTGGCGTGACCGGCCCGACAATTTCATCGGCGTCATCCACTCCAAGGATTTGCTGCGCGCGCTCGATGCGGCGGGAGCGGATTTTTCCAAGCTCAGCATAGACGATGTCGCGCTCGAGCCCTGGTTCGTGCCGGAGTCGACGACGCTCGAGGATCAGCTCGAGGCCTTCCTCAAGCGCAAGACGCATTTTGCGCTCGTCGTCGACGAATATGGCGAGGTGATGGGCCTCGTCACGCTCGAGGACATATTGGAGGAGATCGTCGGCGACATTCGCGACGAGCACGATCTCGCCATGCAGGGCGTGCGCCCGCAGGAGGACGGCTCGGTGCTCGTCGACGGCGCCGTGCCGGTGCGCGATCTCAATCGCGTGATGGAGTGGAGCCTGCCGGACGAGGAGGCGACGACGATCGCCGGCCTCGTCATCCACGAGGCGGCGGCGATTCCCGAGGCGGGGCAGGTGTTCAACTTCCACGATTTCCGCTTCGAGGTGCTGCGCAAGATGCGCAACCGCATCACCGTGCTGAAAGTGACGCCCGCGGAGGCCAAGGAGGCGGAGTGACGGCGCGGCCGCGACATCACAATTTCTTCGGCTCGTCGAAGGCCGGAAGATTGCGGCAGCCGAGCGCGCCATATTCCTCGACGCGCTTGCGCGCTCCCGGCGTGCCGCGCCGCGTGGGATCGAGCGCGATCCAGGCAAAGAGGGTGAAGGCCGCGTCGCAAGGCTTGCCCACTGCGACATAGGCGTTGGCCAGCTCGACGAACAGTCGCTCATGCACTTTGGCGCGATCGTGGAACAATTCGATCGCCGTCTTATATTCGCCGATCGAAGCGTCATAGCGCTTGGCGGCGACGAGCGCCCGCGCGCGCAAATAATGAAAATCCGGCTGGATCGGCTGCTCGGAGATCAGCGCATCCGCGATCTTCAGCGCGCCCTCGGCGTCGCCGATGCGAAGGAATAATTCGCCGGCGCGGCCTTTCTCTATCGCGCTGTCCGGGCAGGCCGAGGCGAAGCCGCTATAACCGCGCGCGGCGACGCGTTCCTCTCCTTCGACGATCAGCGCCTCGGCGAGAGCGGCGACCGCGCGCTTGTCGCAGGGCTCGCGCAGAAGCTTGGCCAGCGGCTCGGAGATTTTGGGCGAGGCGACGAGGCCGGCCCGCAAAGGCTCCATCTCGAGCCGGGCGTAGACGGGCGCATATTCATCGGCCGGGGTCGGCGCGCCGACGGCTTCCGCCGCCGCATAGGCCTGGCGGCGCAAAAATTCGCCGAGTTCCGGCGCGATGACGACAGCGAGCCCGAGCGCGGCAAAAATCGCGACGAGAGCGCCGATCCAGACGCGGCTTCCTTCCTGCGAAGGCGGCGGGGCGATACGGTCCCCGCGGTCGATCTCCATGGTCTATCGTCCCAATGCGCGCGTCGACAATTGTGACGAAAGCTAGCGTGAAATCGCGGCGAAAGCGCGTCCGGCTTTTCCCTCGTCTCACACCTCCCGCAAAATCTCCTCCAGCGCGGCGTCGAGCGCCTCCGGCTCCGGCTCCTCTATCGTCGCGCTCTGCGTGAAGATCAGCGCGCAGCGCACATTTTTGTGCGGATAGAGCCGCCGCGCGGCGGCGCGATAGACGGCGAGCTGCCGCAATTGCGCCGGCGTCGCCGGATGGCGCGGCGCGCCGGTCTTGAAATCGGCGACGATGACGTCGGTTTCCGTCTCGGCGAGCCGGTCGATGCGGCCGCAAATGGCGATCTCGCCGCGCGGGCTGTCGAGCTTCGCGACGATCTCCACCTCCGGCGCCGAGCCCGGCCCGAACAAAGGCGCGAGCGAGCCATTGCCGATCACCGCGAGCACGGCGGAAACCAGCGCCTCGCGCTGCGCGGCGTCGAGCGGGGCGGCGCGCAGCTCCAGAAAGCGCAGCGCCGCCTCGGTGCGCCGCTCCGGTGGCGTGTCCGGCAGGCGTTGCAGCAGCGCATGGGTGAGCCTTCCGAGCAGCAGCCTTTCGCGGTCGCGCCGCGTCGGCGCGGCGGAATTCTCCTCGCCGGCGAAAGGATCGGCGGCCGCCAAAGCGGTGGCCGGCCGCAAGGGCGGGGCCGGCGCGCGCTCTTCCGGCGCCGGCGCGCGCGCGAAAAGCGGGACGACGATCGCCGCGGCGTCTCGCGTCTCGTTCGCCGCCGTCGCGCCATGCGCCGTGACGCCATAGCGCAAAATCTGCTTCGTCTCGTCCAGCGGGTCCGGCGCACTGTCGCAGGCGGGCTCGAGCGCGTTACGGATCGCGTCGTGCCAGCAGCCGGCGCCGCGCCCGGCCGGCCCATGGAAGCCGGCGACATAGAGCCGCTCCTCGGCGCGCGTCAGCGCCACATAGAGCAGCCTGCGATGCTCCTCCCGCGCCGCCTCGCGCAGCGCCTCGCGCGCGCTGGCGACGGAGGGCGGATCGGCGGCCATGCCGGTCGACCAGACCAGCGTCGCGCCATCCTCCTCGCCGAGCCGGAAGATCTTCGGATCATGCCGGCCGGAGGGGCCGCCGCAAGTGTCCGGCAGAAAGACGATCTTCGCCTCCAGCCCTTTGGAGGCGTGCACGGTCATCACGCGCACGGCGTCGCCGGCCGCCTCCATGTCGCGCTTGACGGACAGCTGCAGGCTCTCGACGCCGGCGAGAAATCCGGCGAGGCCTTGCGCCTGCTCGCGCTCGAAGGTGAGCGCGAGGCGTAAGAACTCGTCGATCGCGTCATTGGCCTCCTGGCCGAGCCGCCCGACCAGCCTCTCGCGCCCGCCGCCGGCGCTGAGAATATGGCTGTAGAAATCGAAAGGCGCGCGCGTGCGCGCCTCGTGCGCCCAAGCATCTACCCGCGCCGCCGCCTCTCTATGCGCCGGCTCCGGCGAGGCGGCGAGCGCATCGATGAGCGCGCCTTCGCGCTTGGGCGCGAGGGCGATGAGATCATCGTCGGTGAAGCCGAAGAGCGGCGATTTCAGCAATGTCGCGAGGGTAAGATCATCCTCGCGCAGCAGCGCGAGGCGGCCGAGCGCGACGAGATCCATCACCGCAATGTGGCCGGAGAGATCGAGACGATCGGCGCCGGCGACGGGAATCGCCTCCGCCTTCAGCGCGCGAATGACGCCTTCGAAAAAAGCGTCGCGCTTGCGCACCAATATCATCACATCGCCGGGCCGCACGGGGCGCATCGCGCCTTTGTCCTCGACGCATTCGCCATTTTGCGGCGCGAGCAGCGCTTTCACCTTGCGCGCGATCTTGCGCGCGAGCCGCGCTGGCGGACCGGCCTCGTTCACATAATCGAGCGGCAGACGCCAATCCTCCGGCGTCTCCGCGCCTTGCGAGGATTCCGGCTCCCAGATTTCGACGAGGCCGGGCACGTCGCTCTTCCAGGCTTCATGCACGGGCGCGGGCTCGTCGCGGTCCGCCGCGAGGCCGCGCCTGTTCTCCTCGACCGAGAAGACGATATCCACCGCGCCGAGCACTTGCGGCGAGGAGCGGAAGGAGCGGGTCAGCCGCACCGTCTCGAAGCCGAGCTCGGCGTCGCGAAAGCGGCGCGCGAAATCGCGGCGCATGGCGTCGAATTTCTCCGGCGCGGCGCCTTGAAAGGAGAAGATCGACTGCTTCTCGTCGCCCACGGCGAAAAAGGTGCGGATGCGCCGCGTGGCGCCGGCGCCGGCGCAAAATTCATCGGCGAGCGCGCGCAATATGTCCCATTGCGCCGCGCTCGTATCCTGCGCCTCGTCGACGAGAATATGATCGATGCGCGAATCGAGCTTGTAGAGCACCCAGGACGGGCTCGAGCTTTGAAACAGCCGGCGCGTGCGCTCGATGAGATCGTCGAAATCGAACAGGCCGCGATTGCTCTTCATCCGCTCATAGGCGGCGAGAATGGCGTTGCCGATCCGCGCCAGCGCCATGGAGCGATCGAAGGCCGCGGCGGCCTTGCGTTTTTCCACCAGCGCGACGAGCCGATCGCGCTCATCCTCGAGCCGCGCCAGCAATGCCGGCTGCTGCTTTTGAAGCGCTGCGGAAATGATCTTCTGCTTGCCGAGCCCGCGCGGCTCGCCGTCCTTTTTGAAGAAGACGGCGAGAAATTCTTCGACACATGCGCTGAGTCGATCGCTCGCGCCCCCTCTCCCGCGCAGCGGGGGAGGGCCGGGGAGGGGGCCTGCCAACCCCGCCGCGATCGTCAATTGCGTCGCGAGCTTCCCGTCATTCGCGCCGCCGCCGCGCAGCGCTTGCGCGATTCCATTCCAATCGCGCGGCGCTATCCCGCCCTCGATGATCTCCCGCTCCAGCGCCTCGAGCGTTTCGTCCTCGCGCAGCCCTAAGCGCTCGCGCAGCAAATCCGCATAATCGCCGGACGAGAGATTGCGATGCACGGCCCTATGGCCGAGCAATTCGGCGATCAGTTCGTCGAAGCCGCCGCCGGAGCAGAGCCGCGACACGGTTTCCAGCGCCGCGCGCAAATCGCCTTCGTCCAGCACGGCGCGGGCGAGCGTCTGGCGCCGTGCGCGCTCCAAAAGCTCGGCGCGCTCCAAATCGTCGAGCACGCGGAACGACGCCGCGACATTGGCCTCGAAGGGAAAGAGATGCAGAATCCTTTCGCAAAAAGCGTGGATCGTCTGAATCTTCAGCCCGCCCGGCGTCTCCACAGTGCGTGCGAATAGGCGCCGCGCGAAGACGAGCTCCGCGCGCGAAGGCTGCGGCGCGCCGGTGGCGAGAATGGCGGCGGTCAGCGCTTCATCGTCGAGCAGCGCCCAGCCGGCGAGAACATCGAAAATGCGCGCCGCCATATTGGCGGCGGCCGCCTTTGTGTAAGTGAGGCACAATATGCGCGAGGGCGGCGCGCCGGCGAGCAGCAGACGCACCACGCGCTGCGAGAGAACATGCGTCTTGCCCGAGCCCGCATGGGCCGCGACCCAGGCCGATTGCGCGGGGTCGGAGGCGGCCCGCTGCCGCTCCCGCGTGTCCTTGGCGATGGGGCGTCTGTCGCTCATCCAATTTCCATTCGGAGATGATCTCGCTCTACGGCGATGTCTTCTCGATATTCTCGGCCACCACATCGTCGATCATGCTGTCGAGATCGGTCGCCTTGGTCTCCTTGGTGAAGAGGAGCGCGACGATCGTCGAGGCGCCGAGCGCGGCGAGATAGAGGCCGACCGATTCCGCTCCGTAATTTTGCGCGATCCATGTCGCCACAAAGGGCGTCAGCGCCGCGCCGAGAATGGAGGCGAGATTATAGGAGACGCCCGAGCCCGTATAGCGCGTGTTGGTGGGGAAAAGCTCCGGCAATATGGCCGACATGGGCCCGAAGGTGAGGCCCATCAGCGACATTCCGATGCTGAGGAAAACCAATATGAGCCCGTGATTGGCGCTCTCGCCCGTGCCGATGAGATCCTTGGAGAGGAAGAAGCGGAAGGAGAGGCCGAACAGCACAATGCCACTCGTCACGATCAGCAGCAGCTTGCGGCGGCCGATCCTGTCGGCGAGATGTCCCGAGACGGGGATGAAGCCGGCGAAGAACAGCACGGAAATGAGCTGCAGCACGAGAAAATCGCGATAGCCTATGCCGAGATTGCCGAGCGCGATCTTGCCTATGCCATAGGACAGGATCCACGTCGTCATCAGATAGAAGAGGCCATAGGTCGCAACCATTATGAACGCGCCGAGCAGAAGCTCCTTCGCATTGTTGCGGAACACATGGGCGAGCGGCGATTTCAATTTCTCGCCGCGCTCCAATGCGCGCGCGAACACCGGCGTCTCATGCAGCTTCAAGCGCACATAGAGGCCGAGCGTGACGAGCAGAATGGAGAGCAGAAACGGCAGGCGCCAGCCCCAGGCGAGGAAATGCTCGTCCGGCGTCGCGCGCGTCGAATCGAAGGCGAAGAGAATGGTGAGCGCAAGGAAGAATCCATTGGCGAGAATGAATCCGAATGGCGCGCCGAGTTGCGGCCACATCGCCGCCCAGGCGCGCTTGCCCTTATCGGCGGTCTCTGTGGCGAGCAGCGCCGCGCCCGACCATTCGCCGCCGAGGCCGACGCCCTGGCTGAAGCGGAAAATGGTGAGCAGGACCGGCGCGAACAGGCCGATCTGATGATAGGTCGGCAGAAGGCCGATGGCGAAAGTGGCGAGGCCCATCAGCAGCAGCGAGCCGACGAGCGTCGCCTTGCGCCCGACGCGATCGCCGAAATGGCCGAAGAGGACGGAGCCGATCGGCCGCGCGACAAAGGCGACGCCGAATGTCGCCATTGAGGCGAGCAGCGCCGCGCTGCCCGCGCCGGCCGGGAAGAACAGCAGTGGAAACACCGATACGGCGGCGGTGGCGTAGATGTAGAAGTCGAAGAATTCGATCGTCGTGCCGACGAGGCTCGCGAAGATGATGCGATTTCTGTAGCTTTTATTCGACCCTTCGAGAGCCATTTTTCAAATTCCTCGCCCAATGTCCGAATGCGGCGCGTCGATCCGGCATTTGTGAGGATCGAAGGCCGTTTCGGGAAACCATACAAGAAATGTAGTTTGACCGCTATCGAAGCGGCTTTGCGGCGATCGTCGGCAGGTCGGTGAGCGCGAAGCCTTCATCCGTCGTCAGAATCGGAAGGCCGCGCGATTTCGCGGCGGCGTAATGGAAGCAATCGGCGAGGTTCAGCCCCTTGTTGCGATCCGCGGGGAGCGGATAGCGATGGCGCCCGTAGCGCTCGAAAGCCGCGAGGGCGAGCGGCAGCTCCTCTCGCCTCGCGTCCAGCGTCTCGATGCCGGCGGCGGCGAGAAATTCCGTCACACGCATCTGCGCGAGGGCGATCGACATGTTTTTCTTTCGGTGGAGCGCGGCCGCCGTTTCCCACACGGCGATCACATTGGTCGCGAGCGGCGTGGAAGCGGCGTCGATGGCGGCGGCGAGTCTTTCGCCATTCGCCTCCTGCAGCAAAATCGCGACCATTGCGGAAGCATCGATGAACATTATTCGCCGGTCTCGCCGTTGAGCTCATCGAAAAACGCCTTGTCGATGACGATTCCACTATCGGGGAGCGCGGCGATCTCGTCGCGTATCGGCTTAACGCGCTCCCACAGCGCCTTCTTCTGCTGCACGCGCGCCAATTCACGACGCAGCGCGTCTTTCACCGCCTGAGTTTTGGTGGTGCGGTTGAGCGCGGCCAGCTGCGCAGCCAGCCGGTCGACCTCGTCGTCGCGAATGTTGAGAGGCATGCGGCGTTCCCTTGTGTAGACATGAAGATAGGCCTGTCTACACAACCGCGCAAGGGAGCGCTTCCGGGCGCGGCTCAGCCGCGGCAGAAGGTAAATTTCGGTTTCGGCGGATAATCCCGAATTGGGAAGAACGGCACAAGAGGCGGACAAAACCCGTCCGAATCGGGGGCGCGGAAAATCGGCGGCCGATTCCTTAAAGAAAGCTTCGAGAGCCGCGCTCTTGAAATATTCCATTAGTGGAATATAATTTTGTTATGAGCTGGGCTGTCGAGCATACGGACGAATTCGCGGAATGGTATCGGGCTCTCGACGAAACGCAGCAGGACGATATTTCGGCCGTTGTGCTGCTGCTGATGGAGCAAGGCCCGAGATTGGCCTTCCCTTATTCGTCGGCGATCAATGGATCTCGCCACGGCCATATGCGGGAGTTGCGCGTGCAGAGCAGTGGCCGGCCATTGCGCGCATTTTATGCGTTCGATCCCAGGAGAGCGGCAATTCTGCTGATCGGGGGAGACAAGACCGGCGACGATCGTTTTTATGGCCGCATGATCCAGATCGCCGATCGGCTCTATGACGTCTATCTCGCGGAACTGAAGAAGGAGGGGTTGATCCCATGACCGGACATCGGCCTTTCACCGAGCTCACAAAGAATTTCTCGCCGGAGCGCCGGGCGCGCGTCGCGGCCAAGGCCGCAGCTCTGCGGGAGGAGATGACGCTCGAAGAGCTTCGTAAAGCGCGGGGCTTCTCGCAAGAGGAGACGGCCGCTGCGCTCGCTGTGGGACAACCCGCCGTCGCGAAATTCGAGAAGCGCGCCGATATGCGTTTGAGCAATTTGCGCCATTATATAGAAGCGCTCGGCGGCACGCTCGAGATCACCGCGCATTTCGGCGAGGAGAGCGTGACGATCGTCGGTCTCGACGAACCGGATGCGGCCTAGCGCCGCCGGCGGATGTGTCGATTAAGCTGGACGAAATGGCGAGGGTTCGCCTCTGTCCCGAAGTGAGAGCGGCGGCACGAGACGAGAACAATACAAGTCCGAATCGGGAGCGTCGAAAATCGGCCGCCGATTCCTTGCCGAAGCGTCAATCATCATGGTGAACGCCGCGTCGCGGCCGCGGCCACGCCGCTGTCGCCGTGGCCGCACCGCCGCCCTGGCGGCGCGGCTCGGGGGCCTCTCAGGGCACGTTGCGGAAGAAAAGACCTCGGACCCGGCCGTCGGGGGCGAGGTCGATGCGCCATTCGGTCTCGTTTTTTTCGAATTGCGCGCGATAGACGTCCCAGCCGTCCACGCCGACGCCGACGAAGCGAATCTCCCCGAGCGCGCCTTTCGCCGAGAGCTCCTCCGCGACCGCCTCCGCTCGCTCGCGCGCCAATGTGGCGAGCGGCTCCGTCATGCGCGTGGAGTCGATCTCTCCGCGCCGAGCTTCGTCGATCGTTCGGCGGATCGCCTCTTCGCTGTCCGGCTGCGGCCGATTATCATGGATTCTGCGCGTCAGCTCATCCGCTGCGCGCTGGGCCTCCGTTTCATCGATCCGCCGCGCGACCAGCTCGACGCCGTTCTGATGGGTCGTCAGCGCATTCACTGATTGGTCGCTGTCTATGGAAAAGACGAGCTGAGCCGGGACGACCTTGAGAAAGAACTCGGTCTCGCTTTCTGGAAAAACCTCATAGGCGGCCTGCCCGGTGACTTGACTGAAGAGCCGGTTGCCGACGCGCGTGATCGTGATTCCGCCCCCAATGGCGTCGAAGCGATAGGCGCCGACATAGCGATCGTAGATTTCTGGATTTACGGGCGTCGTCTTGCGTGGGCGCGCCTGCTCGTAGCGGCGCTGCGCGATCAGGTCGAGCGATGTCTGCGTCATGGTCGTCTCCTTTGCGAGCGTTATGAGTTCGTCGAGCGAGAGCGTCCCGCCCTTGGAGAGCTTCGTTCGGGCGGCGCCGACGAGCGCCAGCTTCTCGTCGATGCGCTGGCGTTGTTCGGCGAGCGCCGACTGCTGCATTTCCAGTGTTCGGTCGAGATCGACCGCGCGCCCCTCGAGCAGCGCGGCGATGCGCGAGAGGCTGAGGCCGAAGCGCTTCAGAGCGAGCACTTCGTGGAGACGGGCGATCTCCTTTTCGCCGTACAGCCTCCAGCCCTTCGCCGAGCGGGCCGGCGTCAGCAGGCCGCGCTGCTCATAGGTTCTGAGACCGCGAACAGTGACGCCGATGCGCTCCGCACATTCCGCCGCGGTCAGCAACACGTCCTTGCGCTTCGACTCTCTCAATGGACGAGCCCTCCTGTTTCTCGGGTCTAATCTATGACCCAAGGGACGGCGCAAGCGTCATTTTGCGACCTCGAAAGCGGCGCGGAGCGACGCCCCGATGTCCGGCGTCGCCGGCGTGCGCAAGGCGCGGCATGTCGCGTCGATAGGCTCAGCGAAAAGTGAATGCGGCGCCGCTTCCGCCGTCTCGAAAGTGGAATTGTGGCACGAGACGCGCACAAACCGCGTCCGAATCGGGAGCGCCGAAAATGGGCCGCCGATTCCTTGCCGAAGCGTCAATCATCATGGTGAAGGCTTCGTAAATGCTATCTCTTCGCGGCTCGGCCTGTCATCGTCTTCATAGGCTCAACGAGTGGTGAAGCCCGGCCTCGTCACGCCGTCCCGAAAGTGGAATTGTGGCACGAGAGGCGCACAAACCCTGTCCGAATCGGGAGCGCCGAAAATCGGCCGCCGATTCCTTGCCGAAGCGTCAAAGAATGTGGCGAACGCTCCGTAAATTCGCGGCGAAGCGTCACTCTTCGTCGCCGCCCTCGCGCGACCATTCCTTCACCCGCGCGAGATGGTCGTAATCGCTGTAGCGCGAGGCGAACTCCACCCAGGGCCGCGAGGGATAGGGCGTGTCGGCGAGACGAAACTGATTCAGCAGCACGAAGAGATTGGCGCGATGCTCGGCGACGACATCGCCGAAGCTCTTGTCCTTGAATTTCAGCCATTGCGTCTCGCCGCCGGTCTTGCCGCCGAGCCGCACATAGGCGGCGCCGGAAACGCGCGGCGCGCCGATGGATTCGAAGGCGCCGGCCTCGATCATCGCCGCCTCCAATGTGAGCTGCGGCGAGAAGCCCGCGCCGACCTGTGAGGCGGTCGGCGGATTGCCGGTCTTGTAATCGAAGACGAAAGCTTCGCCGCTCGCATCCACCTCTATGCGATCGGCGACGCAGGAGAGTGTGAAGACGCTGCCGTCGGCGAGCGTCAGTTTCCAGCCGGCGCCTTTCTCGATGAAAATCTCGCGCGCCTGCTCGCGGCGCTCGCGCTCGAAGGCGAGCGCGTGATCGAGCCCGGCCTCTATGCGCGGCCAATCGAAGGCGAGGAAGGACGGATCGTCCAGGAACTCGCCGAGCTCGGCGCGCGCGATCTCGACTAGAAGCGCGCGCGCGTCTTCGGGCAGTGGGCCTTTGGGATGCGCCTGCTGAAATTTCGCCAGCGCCGCATGGATCGCGACGCCGATCTCGCGCACGCCCTTGGGCGCGCCGAGCGGCGGCAAGGGCGGCAGGCGCAGAATAGATTCGGCGAAGACGGAATAAGGGTCGCGGCGCAGCTTTTCGATGCGCGTGACGCTGAGCCGCGTCGGCCGCAGCTCCACCGGCGGGCGCGGCAGCGGGCGCGATATGGCGCGAATCTCCTGCGGGCGATCCAGCGCGGCGGCGAGCGCGCATTTTTCATCGCCGCGCGACTTGCAGGCGGCGAAAGCCTCGCCCGAGAGCGCCGCCAATCGCGCGATGAGGCGCGACGCCACGGTCGGCGCGCCATCGCGCTTTTTCGCGCGGCTGACGACGACCTCCGCCGCGCCGAAGGCCATGGAGAAGTCATGCGCCGTCTGGCCGATGCGGCGTTCCGGCGGCGAGAGGCCCAATTGCCGGCGCATGGCGCGATTGAGAAAGGCGCCGGATTCGGCCTGTGGCGGCCAGATCGTCTCGTCGAGGCCGGCGAGCAGCACGAGATCGGCGTCGAGCAGGCGCGCTTCCAGCAAGCCGAGAATTTTGAGGCGCGGATGCGCGCGCTTTGGGCTCGGCGCGCTCGCCTCGAAGGCGAGGCGATCGAAGAAAGAGGCATAGCCGGCGGCGTCGAAGACGAGCGCGCTATTTGCGGCCTCCAGCGCGTCGAAGAGCTGCAGCAATTGCTCGACGCCCTCGCCGGCGGGCTCCTCGCCGGCGATTTTCTCCAGCGCCAGCGCATGGGCGCGCACGCGCTCGCCGAGGCGCGCCTCCGGCGTGAGCGCGGCGAGCGGCAGCAGCGCTTCGTCGAGACGGGCGAGGAGGTCGTCGATCGCGCGCCAATCCTCTTCGCTGATGCGTTTCTGCGCCGGATGGGCGTGTGTCTCTTCGGCGAGCCGGCGCGCCGGCGCGGCCATTGCGGCGAAGCTGCCGCCGCTCTCGACATTGCGCAGCACGGCGATCTCGACCAACGGGGCGAGGCGCTCGATCTCCGCGCGCTCGAGGCCGAAGCGCGTCAGCGGATGGGCGAGCAGCGCGGCGGCGTCTATCGCCGAGGCGCCGTCTTCCGCCGTGGCGGCGACGAGCCGGGCCAGCGCGCCGATCGGCGTCGCGCCCAGCGGTCGGCCGGCCGAATCGTCGACCTCCACGCCCCAGCGCGCCAGCTCGGCGCAGACGCGGCGGGCGATGTCGCGATCGGGCGTGATGAGCGCCGCCGTGCGGCCCGGAGTCTCCAGCGCCTCGCGCATGGAAAGGGCGAGGGCCAGCGCCTCCTCGCGCTCGTCCGCCGCCTCGATGAAGGAGACGCCGGCGAGCGCTTCGGCGAAGCCCTCGGCCGCGGCGGCGCGGAAATCGCGCCAATAATCGGTGCAATCGGCGGGGCGCAGAGCCTCGGCCAGCAGCCGCGTCCGCGCCTTCAGCACGGGCGGAGCGGAGCCGATGGGGCGGACCTCCTCGCGCGTGACGCCGATCGTCGAGAGGAGACGCTTCAGCAAGGTCTGCGGATGGGTGAAGCTCGGCTCGTCGCGCTCATTCGCGCCATCGTCGCCGACGCGGCGCCAAGCGGCCTCGTCCAGCTCGAGATCTAGGCCGGGCAGGATCACCGCGCCGCGCTCCATTCGCGCGATCGCCGCCAAAAGGCGCGCCGTCGCCGGATGCGCGCCGGTGGAGCCGAGCGCGATCACCGGGCCGCGCGCGCCGCCGCGCTCCAAATGCGCGATCTGCGCCTCGATCAGCGCCGTCTGACGCGCCGCGCGGTCGATGAGGCCGCGGGCGCTGAGAATATTCGGCCAATCCTCGAGCGCGATCTTCAGAAAATTGGCGGTGATCGCGAAAAAGCGGTCATAGGCCTCCTCCGCGAGGCCGGCGAGCGCGCCGGCGCCGAGCTTCTCGATCGCGAATTCGTCGATGAGCCGCGCCAGCTCGCCGGAGAGCGCATAGGCGCTGGTCGGCGAGGGGGCGATCAGCAGCATTTCGCGCGGGTCGTGCTCGACAGCGCCGGCCCGGTCGATGGAGACGATCGCATGGCGCAGCGCGCGCGCCCATTGCAGCACCAGCTCGGCCAGAATCAGCCGACGGTCGAGCTCCTCGATCGCCGGCGCCAGCGCCAGCTCCAGCGCCGCCTCGCCGGAATCGAGATCGGCGTGGAACAGCGCCGAGGCCTCCTGCTCGTCGAGATCGCCGAGCGGCAATATGCGCGGCAGCAGCGCCGCCGGCGCCTCGATCGCGGTGGAGAATTGCGCCGCCAAAGCCCGCGCGGCGCGCTGGGTCGGCACATAGATCGTGGTGGCGGCCAGAGCCAGCGGCCCGCTCTCGCGCGAGAGGCCGGGGATGATCGCGCCATCCAGCAGCGCGCGCGTGAAGGCGCCGAGAAAGGAGGCGCCAGGGGCTATGGAAAATACGTAGCGAGGCGCCATTTTTCTACTCGGCGGGTGGAAAGAAAGCATGAGCGGAGCAATTCACATCTGAATTCTGTGTATTGCGCGTGATTGCGGAATTGAAACCCGCCGGTAGAGGAGAATACTCCGGGGCGGCGACCGTGGCGATGGTTTGGCGGCGCGCCGGCTTTTTCGAGAGCGAATGGGTTTCGAGGGAACTCGCCGATGGACCGATCGTCGAGCGATTCGCACGCCGAGCTCCGAGAGACCTCTGCGACGACGCGGCCTTCGCGCCGCGCCGCGGGGGGCGGGGACGATTTGCGCCACGCCGAGGCGGCGCGGCTGGAGGCCGTCCTCGCATGTCTGTCGGACGCTGTCTTGTCGATCGACGACAAGGGCGTGGTGGTCGGCGTCAACGGCGCCGCAGGCGCGCTGTTTCGCTGCTCGGCCGAGGCGCTGCTCGGCCGCGAGGCGGCGCTTTTGTTGCCCGAAAGCTGTTTTGCAGCGGGGGAGCGGCGGTCGGACGGCCTCGCTCGCCGCGACGACGGCTCGACCTTCCCCATTTCCCTCGCCGTGAACGAGACGCGCGGCGCCGTTCGCCAGCGCATCGCCGTCATTCGCGATCTCACCGAGGAGCGCGCCGCCGAGGCGCTGCTCTGTGAGCTGCGCTCGGAACTCGCCTATGCCGGACGGCTCGCCGCAATGGGCGAGCTGGCGGCGGCGCTCGCGCATGAGATCAACCAGCCTTTTTCCGCCATCGCCACCTATGTCCGCACCGCGCGCTGGCTGCTGCAGCGTAAGCCCAAGCAGAGCGGCGAGGTCGAGGATATTCTGGACAAGGCGGGGGCGCAGGCGATGCGCGCCGGCGATATCGTGCGGCGCTTGCGCGAGTTCGTCACGCGCGGCGAATCGGTGAAGACGGTGCAGAGCCTCAGCGCTCTGGTCGAGGAGGCGAAATCGCTGGGCGTCGCCAGCGCGCGCCAGGTCGGCGCGCAGATCAGCGTCGCCGCCAAGGCCGAGAATGACGAGGTTCTCGCCGATCGCGTGCAGATCCAGCAGGTCATCGTCAATCTCATGCGCAACGCCGTCGAGGCGATGGAGGGCGCGCCGCGGCGCGAGCTGTCGCTCTCCACCTCGGCCGCCGACGGCTATGCGCGGCTCGACGTGGCCGACACGGGCCATGGTCTGAAGGACGGCGCCGGCGCGCTGTTTCAGCCCTTCCGCAGCAGCAAGGCGAGCGGAATGGGCATAGGGCTTTCGATTTCCCGCTCGATTGTCGAGGCGCATGGCGGACGCATTTGGGCCGAGCCCAATCCGCGCGGCGGCGCGATTTTCAGCTTCACGCTTCCTCTCGCGGAAAGGGCCAGCCTATGAGACCAGCGCCGCTCGTGCACCTCGTGGACGACGATCCGGCGATTCGCGACGCGCTGACGCTGATGTTCCGCTCGCGCGGCTTTCGCTCGCGCGCCTATCGCGCGGCGGAGGAATGCCTCGCCGAGGCGGGGCCGAAGACATCGGGCTGCATCGTCGCCGATATGCGGCTGCCGGATATGTCCGGCGTCGAGCTGACGCAGCGCCTGCGCGCCTCCGGGGCGACGCATCCCGTCGTCATCATCACGGCTTGCGCCGGCGCTTCCCTCGCGGTGGAGGCGATGGCGGCCGGCGCCAGCGATCTCTTGGAAAAGCCCTTCGACGATGAGGCGTTGCTCGTCTCTGTGCGGCGCGCGCTGGCGGCGCGGCGCGGCGAGGGCGACATAGACGCCGAGACGCGCGCCGCGCTCGCGCGATTCGGCGGGCTGAGCGAGGATGAGCGGCGCGTGCTGGCGGGCGTCGCCAAAGGCCGGCCGAGCCGCGACATAGCGGAAGGGCTCGGCCTCGAATTGCGCGCGGTGGAACTGCACCGCGCCAATATCATGGCCAAGGCCAATATCGGCACGCTGGTCGAGCTGGCGCGGCTCTCGGTGATCGCCGCCAGCGTCAAGGCGAGCGAGGGACGCGAGCCTAATCCGCCGCTGCGGCGCCGCCGTTCAAATCTTCGGGGCGCGGCTGCAGCATGATGTTGTAGCCGGCGTCGACGAGGTGAATCTCGCCGGTCACGCCGCCCGACAGCTCCGACAGGAAATAGAGCGCCGAGCCGCCGATCTCGTCCAGCGTGATCATGCGGCGCAAAGGCGCATGGGCCTTTTGAAACGCGCCCATCGCGCGCGCGCCGGTGATGCCGGCGCCGGCCATCGTCCGCACCGGGCCGGGCGAGATGGCGTTCACGCGAATGCCGCGCGCGCCATAATCGGCCGCGAGATAGCGCACGGAGGAATCGAGCGCCGCCTTGGCGACGCCCATCACGTTATAATTGGGCATCACATGCGTGCCGCCGCCGAAGGAGACGGTGAGCATGGTCCCGCCATTCTTCATCATCGCCGCGGCGCGTTTCGCCGCCTCGGTGAAGGAGAAGCAGGAGATGACCATGGTGCGGATGAAATTCTCGCGCGATGTGTCCGCGTAGAGGCCTTTCAGCTCGCTCTTGTCGGAATAGGCGAGCGAATGGACCAGAAAATCCAGCTCGCCCCATTCCTCCTGCAGCCGCGCGAAGACGGAATCGAGGGACGCGATATCTTCCACATCGCAGGGGATCACCAGATTGGAGCCGAGCTCCTCGGCGATCGGGCGGACGCGCTTGCCGAGCGCCTCGCCCTGATAGGTGAAGGCGAGCGAGGCCCCATGCCGCGCCAGCGTTCGCGCTATGCCATAGGCGATGGAATGATCATTCGCGACTCCCATGACAAGGCCGCGTTTGCCTTGCATGAGGCCCGTTGAAACCGTCATCTTTGGTTGGTCCTATTCTCGTCAGGCGTCCGGGTGCTTGAACACCAGCGACGCATTGGTGCCGCCGAAACCGAAGGAGTTGGAGAGCACGGCGCGCAGAGCGACATTGTCGCGCCGCTCGCGCAGGATCGGCATATCGGCGAATTCGGGATCGAGCTCCTCGATATTGGCGCTCTCGCAGATGAAGCCGTTCTGCATCATCAGCAGAGAATAGATCGCCTCCTGCACGCCGGTCGCGCCGAGCGAATGGCCGGTCAGCGATTTCGTCGCCGAGATCGGCGGGCATTTCTCGCCGCGGCCGAAGACCTCGCGGATCGCCTCGATCTCTTTCAGATCGCCGACCGGAGTCGAGGTGGCGTGCGGATTGATGTAGTCGATCGGCGTCTTCACGCCGGCGAGCGCCTGGCGCATGCAACGCATCGCGCCTTCGCCGGAAGGGGCGACCATGTCATGGCCGTCGGAGGTCGCGCCATAGCCGGCGATCTCGGCGTAGATTTTCGCGCCGCGCGCCTTGGCCCGCTCATATTCCTCCAGCACCAGCACGCCAGCGCCGCCGGCGATGACGAAGCCGTCGCGATTCTTGTCATAGGCGCGCGAGGCGGTGGCCGGACGGTCGTTATAGGAGGAGGACATTGCGCCCATGGCGTCGAACAGCACGGAGAGCTCCCATTCGAGCTCCTCGCAGCCGCCGGCGAACATAATGTCCTGCTTGCCCCATTGGATCATCTCATAGGCGTTGCCGACGCAGTGGTTCGACGTCGCGCAGGCCGAGGAGATGGAATAGTTCACGCCCTTGATCTTGAACCAGGTGGCGAGCGTCGCCGAGGCGGTCGAGGACATGGCCTTGGGCACGGCGAAGGGGCCGACCTTCTTCGGCCCCTTGGTGCGGGCGATATCGGCGGATTCGACGACCACTTTGGTGGACGGGCCGCCCGAGCCCATGATGATGCCGGTGCGCTCGTTGGAAACCTCGTCCGGCGCGAGGCCGGAGTCGAGAATCGCCTGATCCATGGCGACATGATTCCAGGCCGTGCCCATGGCGTGGAAGCGCATGGCGCGGCGGTCGAGGATCGTCGACGGGTCGAGAGTCGGCGCGCCATGCACCTGGCAGCGGAAGCCGAGCTCGGCGTATTTGTCCGCCTTGACGACGCCCGACTTCGCCTCACGCAGAGAGGCGACGACTTCCTGCGTATTGTTGCCGATGGACGAAACGACGCCCATGCCGGTCACGACCACTCTTCTCATGTCCGAACTCCCTCGCGCCGGCGGGCTCTTTGGCTGTCCCGTCTGGATTTGGCGATTGTCTCGCGCGCCCCGATCGGCGCCCCGTCAGGCCGTCACGCGGCTTCGGGCTTGGCGAGACCGACCTTCAGGTCTTTCGCTTCGTAAATACGTTCGCCGTCCACTTCCACCCAGCCGTCGGCGATGCCGAGGACGAGCTTGGATTTGAACACGCGCTTGAAATCGACGCCGTAGCGGACGAGCTTATTGTGCGGCCGCACCTGACCGCTGAATTTCACCTCGCCGACGCCGAGCGCCATGCCGCGGCCGGGCAGATCGAGCCAGCCCAGAAAAAAGCCGGTGAGCTGCCACAGCGAATCGACGCCGAGGCACCCCGGCATCACCGGATTGCCTTTGAAATGGCAGTCGAAGAACCAGAGGCTCGGATTAATGTCGAGCTCGGCGCGCACATAGCCTTTGCCATGGGCGCCGCCTTCTTCGAAAATTTCCGTGATTCGGTCGAACATGAGCATGGGCGGCAGCGGAAGCTGGGCGTTGCCCGGGCCGAAAAGCTCTTCCCGCGCGCAGGCGAGCAGATCCTCATATCCGAAAGACGAGCGCCGTTCGCTCATGATGTTCCTTCTTGCGTCTCTGACGTGACGATTTCCGGCCGCGCTGCGGGCCGGAAGCCGCATTCGTTAACATAGGCGCCGGCCGGGTCAAAGGGGGCGCGCGGCTCCAAGAGCGCTTTCAAGAGCGCTTTCGTCGGTCCCGAGCGGCCCGCGGAGGAAAGGATTGTCTCTGCCGCCGAGCTTCCCTATTGTAACGAAAGAGACAAGATGCGGGGCGGGAAGAACGGGCGAATGACGTTCGAGCAAATATCCGAGCGGGCGTCGAGCGACGTCATGCGGCGGCTGCGCAGCCGCTTGATGGCCGCCGGCATGCGGCCGACGCGTCAGCGCGTGGCGCTGGGCGGGCTGCTGTTCGGCAAGGGCGACCGCCATGTGACGGCCGAGAAGCTTTTCGAGGAGGCGCTGGCCGCAGATCTGCCGGTCTCGCTCGCCACCGTCTACAACACGCTGCACCAATTCACCGATGTCGGCCTGCTTCGCGAGATCGCGGTGGACGGCGCGCGCGTCTATTTCGACACCAATGTGTCGGAGCATCATCATTTCCTGGTCGAGGGCGAGGGGCTCGTCGATATCCCCGGCGCTCATGTGGACGTCGCCAGCCTGCCGGCTCCGCCGCCGGGCATGAGAATCGCCCGCGTCGATGTGGTGATCCGCCTTTGCAAGGACGAGGACTGACGAAGGCGCTGTCCCGCTCGCCCGCGTCCCGCCTCTAGGCGTGAGAGCCTAACGACCGCTCACTCGATCTTCTCCCCCGGATAGACGCCCCAAAGCCCTTCCTGCTTCACATAGGCGTCGAAACCCTCGCCCGAGACGCGGCACCAGGCTCCGTCGCAGCGGCGCAGGCTGGCGACGACGCCGGGCGCGAGTTTCGCCACCGCCGTCGCACGATCGCTGGCGTAGGCGAGGATCGGCTCCTTCTTCCAGGGCGCGACGAGGGCGGTGCGGCGGCCGGAGAGCAGCGAATGCAGCACCCAGCCCTCGGTTCCCTCCGAATCGCGAATTTTTCGCCAGGTCTCGAATTCGGCGGTGATTTCAACCGGAAGACCGGCGCGCTCGAAGACCCAGAGCGTCGGATGCTCCTTGCTCGGCCCCTCGTGCAGATTGACGCGGTCCGATTTGAGGCTGACATAACGCGGCAGCGGCAGGCCGGACGCAGAGCCGACCTGCTGCTGCGCGTCGGCGCTCGCCGGCGCGATGGCGAGCAGCGTCGAGACGGCCAGCAGATCGACGGCGCGGCGGATCGCGGCGGCCGCGCGTCGGCTCGGAAGTGGCTTTGCGTCCATTTCTACTCTTCTCCCGGAGCGCGCCCTTCGCAGTTGCGAATGACGCCTCGTCTTGTCTTTGTCCCGCCATCTGCTAGGAAGTTCGGTGGGAAAGGGGCGCGGGCGGCGAAACGCTCTTTTCATCCATCGTCGTTAAGACCTGGTTGAAGAGACGTCGAAACCGCTCCAAAGGCTCGTTCCGGCGGAACGTGCCTTCGGGCGCGCCGGAGAGCTTAGTCGCGCGAGGCGGGAGGACGAAGGGGAAGATGGCGAAAAAGAAGCCGCTCGTCGTGGTGACACGCCGGCTCCCCGAGGTGATCGAAACCCGCATGTGCGAGCTTTTCGACACGCGCCTCAATGTGAGCGACCGGCCGGCGACCCATGAGGAGCTCGTCGAGGCCGTCCGCACGGCGGATGTGCTGGTGCCGACGATCACCGACCGCATCGACTCCGGCCTCATCGGCCAGGCCGGCGACCAGTTGAAGCTCATCGCCAATTTCGGCAATGGCGTCGACCACATAGACGTCGCCTCGGCGCTGCGTCGCTCCATCACCGTCACCAATACGCCCGGCGTCCTCACCGAGGACACGGCCGATCTCACAATGGGCCTCATCCTGGCCGTGGCGCGCCGCCTCGTCGAGGGAGCCCGCACCATTCCAGACGGCTCCTGGGGCGGCTGGTCGCCCACCTGGATGCTCGGCCATCGCATCACCGGCAAGCGCCTCGGCATTGTCGGAATGGGCCGCATCGGTCAGGCGCTGGCCCGCCGCGCCAGCGCTTTCGGCCTCTCCATCCATTATCACAACCGCCGCCGCCTGCCGGTCGAGATCGAGGACCAGCTCGAGGCGACCTATTGGGAATCGCTGGACCAGATGCTGGCGCGCATCGACATTCTGTCGATCCACTGCCCGCATACGCCGGCGACCTATCATTTGCTCTCGGCCCGGCGGCTGAAGCAGCTGCGCCCGCACGCCATCATCGTGAACACCGCCCGCGGCGAGATCGTGGACGAGAATGCGTTGATCCGCATGCTGGAGGCCGATGAGATTTCCGGCGCAGGCCTCGATGTCTTCGAGCATGAGCCGGCCGTCTCGCCCAAGCTCGTCAAGCTCGCCAAGGCCGGCAAGGTCACGCTGCTGCCGCATATGGGCTCGGCCACCAATGAGGGCCGTGTCGACATGGGCGAGAAAGTCATCATCAACATCAAGACTTTCATGGACGGGCACCGCCCGCCGGATCGCGTTCTGCCCAGCATGTTGTGAGGGCGCGTTTCCGCTTCTCGCCCCGCGCGCGTCGGAGTTTTCCGGCGCTTTTCCGTTCGGAAAAAAACCACAAGACGCGCGCCATTCTCCTGATGCGATTCGCTCGAGGATCGCTCTCAACAAGGATCGAAGGATGAGACGATTTCTGACCGCGCTTTTGGTCGGCCTCGCCGCCTGCGGCCCCGCGCTGGCCAAGGGCAAGCCGGCGCAAAAGGAGAATCAGCAGGAGGCGACCGCGCAGGAGCCGCCGCCGAACTACAAGCCCTTCCCGCATAATTATATTTTCAATCTCAAGGACATAAACGGCAAGGCGCCGCCCGCCGACATTTGGATTCGCATCGACACGACGATGCGCGGCTCGGGCTTCTCGGGCTGCAAATCCTGGTCCGGCGTTTTCGTCGTCGGCGCCAATCGTCTGGGTCCCAAAGCCATGCCCGCCGTCGCCGACGCCAAATGCGATCCCGCCCTTCAGGCGATCGAGCGCGATTTCTGGCAGGTGATGCTGTCCGGCCCCTTCTGGGACCTGCAGGGCTCCGACCTCATCCTCAAAGGCGCCAAGGGCGGCGTGCTGCGTTTCACGCGCTCGCTCTGACGAGCAGCTGAGGTGAGGATCGCGCAATGCTCGAGATCCTCGCGGTCTCCGGCTATCGCTCGCTGAGGGACCTTATCCTTCCGCTCGCGCGGCTCAATGTCGTGACGGGCGCCAACGGCAGCGGAAAATCCAGCCTCTACCGCGCTCTGCGCCTTCTCGCCGACACCGCCCGGGGTCGGCTGGTGAGTTCTCTGGCGCGGGAGGGCGGGATTCAGTCCACGCTCTGGGCCGGGCCGGAGCAGATCGGTCGGGCCGTGCGCGCCGGCCGCCATCCGGTGCAAGGGCTGGTGCGCAAGGGGCCGGTGCAGTTGCGGCTCGGCTTCGGCGCCGCCGATCTCTCTTATGCCGTCGATCTCGGCTTCCCGCCGCCCGGCCTCAGCGCCTCGGCCTTTCTGCTCGATCCGGCGATCAAGCGCGAATGTGTCTGGTCCGGGCCTTTGTTCCGCCCGTCCGCACTGCTGGTCGATCGCCATGGGCCGGGGCTGCGCGCCATGGACGACAGCGGCGCCTGGCGCGTGATCCCGACGCCGATCGCGGATTTCGAGAGCATGATGACGGAATTCTCCGATCCGCGCGCCGCGCCGGAGATGATTTCCGTGCGCCGCAAGCTGCAATCCTGGCGCTTCTATGATTGTCTGCGGACCGATGTGGAGGCGCCCTGTCGAAGACCGCAGGTCGGCACGCATACGCCCATCCTCGCCGACGACGGCGCGGATATCGCCGCGGCGCTGCAGACCATTCTCGAGATCGGCGATGAAGCCGGGCTCGCGCGGGCCGTGGACGACGCTTTTCCCGGCGCCGCCATAGAGATCGAGACGCGCGACGGCTGGTTCGAGCTCTCCATGCGTCAGCACGGGCTGCTGCGGCCTTTGAAAGCGGCGGAGCTTTCGGACGGAACCTTGCGCTATCTGATGCTGGTGGCGGCGCTGCTGACGCCCCGCCCGCCGGAACTGCTGGCGCTGGACGAGCCGGAGGCGAGCCTGCATCCCGATCTCATTCCCGCTCTGGCGCGGCTCATCGCCGCCGCGGCGCAGCGATCGCAGATCGTCGTGGTGACGCATTGCCGCGAGCTGGCCGATCTGCTCGTGCGCGTGCCGGACTCGCGCGCGATCGAGCTGACCAAGGATTTCGGCGAGACCCGTCTCGCCGGCGAGGGCTTCGGGCCGTGCTGGGAATGGCCCAAGCGCTGACGCGCGTCAGCTCACCTTCTCTTCTTCCTGCGCCTTGGCGGAGAGGCGCTTCACGCGCTGCCAGAAGGACCAGGCGCCGAAGATGACGAAGGGCATGGCCGCTGCGGCCGCTTCCTCGCCGGTGAAGCCGAAGGGCAGAGCGCCGGCGTCCTTCAGGCCCTTGAAGAAATAGAGCGAGAGGCCGGCGACATAATAGCTGAGCGCCGCGATGGAGAGGCCGCCGACCAGCTTTTGCAGGCGCATCTGCAGCCGCGCTCGGCGATTCATATCGTCGAGCAGATCGCGGTTCTGCTGCTCCATTTCGAAAGTGATGCCGGTGCGCATCAGATCGGTGGCGCGCTCCACCTGCCGCGCGAGGCGCGCCTGCCGCGTCTCGAATGCGTTGCAGGTCTCGATCGCCGGATCGAGCCGCGCGCTGAAGAATGCCGATATGGTCGTATATTGGCTCTCCTTCGCCTCCTGCAGGAGGTTGAGGCGGTTCTTGACGATGGCGTGATAGGCGCGGCTCGCGCCGAAGCGAAAGGCCGTGCGCGTCGACAGCGCCTCGCTCTGCGCCAGAAGATCGCTCAGCCGTTTCAGCAAATCGCGGCTGGTGCGCATGTCCTGTGTCTGGCTCAGCGCCTGGGTGATGTCGGAGATCTCGCGCTCCATGGCGCGCAGCTCCGGCCCGGCGCTGCGCGCCTCCGGCAGGCCGAGCAGCGCCATCGTCCGATAGGTCTCGATTTCCAGCACGCGCTGGATCAGTCGTCCCGTCTCCAGCGCGCCAATGGCGCTCTCCTTCACCAAAAGTCGCGTGAAGCCGAAAGGATCGACCGCGAAATCGGTCATCACATGGGCGGCGCCCTTGGCCGCGCGAATGACGCAGAGGCTCTGCGAGTTGAACAGGCCGACATAGGGCTCGTGAGAATGGCCGCTCTCCAGCGCGCAGAGATGGGTGGCGACGATCAGCCGGCCGGGCGCGCGAAAGGCGATCTCGCCGGTCCCGATGGGATCGGGATGGGTGAAGGGCTCGCCGGAGTCCTTGTCTGTCGACCAGGTGTATGTGGTGAATTCCGTATGCTGCTCCCAGCGCAGCCGCCAGTCGCCGATCGAGAGGCGCTGGAACTTGGCGTCTCCGGGGCGCGGAACCAGCATATGGGCGCGGCAGAGATCGGCGAGGGCGGCGCGGTCGGCGCGCGCTTCCTCCTCATTGGTGGCGAAGGCGAAATGATAGACGCGCTGCGGCAGCGTGATCGGTAGGAAAGGCCGGGCGTGCAGCTCGGCGAGGACGGCCGCGCGGGCCTCATGCTCGGCCAAGCGTCCGGCGATGGGCGCGTCGCTCTCCTGGTCTGACGCCATTTCTCTCTCTTTCGTTTCGTTTCGCTTTTTCCGGGCGAGCGCTGGCCTCGCCGAATCGCTTTCGAGAATAGCGAGGGAGCCTGCCGCCGGAATGCGACAAAACGAACGAAAAGGCGAGGCGTCGCCGCCTCGCCGTCAGCGGCGCCGTTCAGCGATGATGGAAGCCGCCGCCGAAGCCGCCGTGGTGAAATCCACCGCCGAAGCCGCCATGATGGAAGCCTCCGCCCCATCCGCCATGACCGAAGCCGCCGTGACCGAAGCCGCCGTGACCCCATCCGCCGCCCCAGCCGCCGACGCGATGGTAGCCGCCGCCCCAGCCGCCGAAATAGCGCGGACGATAGCCCCAGCCGCCGCCATAGACGACCGGCCCGCCGCCCCATCCATAGCCGTAAGAGGGATAGCGGTAGCCGTAGCCATATCCATAGGGATAGGCGTAATAGGGCGAATAGGCTCCCGCGGCGATGACGCCGGCGGCCGCCGAGGTGATCGCTGCCGCCGCGGGATCATAGCCATAGCGGTAATAGCGCAGCGCATGATGCCGGCGAATCGGCCGACAATGATTCGCGTAGCGCACATAATGACGATGCTGGCGGCTGCTGTAATGCGCCGCCTCGACCGCGGACGGCGGCGAGACGACCGATTTGCTCGCGACGCTGGTGACGCCGGCGAGCGCATCGGCCGGAGACAGCAGAGCGAGGGAGATCGTCACGCCGATCGCGGCGAAAACGCCGGATTTCAACGGATTTTGCATTTTCTCCTCCTTACGACGACACACGAGACAGATTTTTTGTTTCGCAGCGGCCGGCTCAGGCCTCGAATTTCAGCTCCTGCGCCAGCTGAGTCAGGCGCGTGGCGACGCGGGCGCGCACGCGCGTCGCCGTGTTGGGAAACTCTTCCAATATGCGCAGGAAGAGCGCACGGGTGATCTTGAGGATTGTCGCCGGCTCGCGCGCTATGGCCGTGACGGGGCGCGTCGTCTCGGTGATGAGCGCGGTCTCGCCGATCAGCGCGAAGGGCCGCAGCACTTTGTCGGCGGGGCGTCCGTCGTCGTGCTTCTCCAGCGCGATGGAGCCATTGGTCAGAATATAGCCGCCGTCGGAAGGCTCGCCGCGGCGGAACAGCGCATCGCCGGCGCGCAGCAATTTCGTCTCGGCGCTGAAGGTCAGCAGGCGCAGCGCCTCGACCTCGAAATCCTCGAACAGGGGAATGCGCCTCAGATTGGCGATATCGTCGTCGAGAGCCATGTCCCGGCTGCTTTCCTCGGGGCGTCTCGCCGCGCGGTCAGCGCGCGGGGGAGAAGACCAGCCGATAGCCGTTCTTTTCGGTGAGAAGAAGGCGGGCCTCGGCGGGGTCGGTTTCGATCTTGCGGCGCAGCCGGCTGACATGGGTCTCCAGCGTGCGCGTCGTCACCGTCGGATGATAGCCCCAAACCTCGCGCAGCAACATGTCTTTCGTCACCACCGCGCCGTGCGCCGCGGTGAGCCGCGTCAATATCTCGGCCTCTTTCTCCGTGAGCGGCACGCGCCTTTGCGCGGCGTCGGTCAGCTCGAAGGCGCCGGGCCGGTAGCGGAAGCCGCCGACCGCGACAATAGGCGGCTCGCGCTCGTCCGTCGTGGCCCGTAGCCGGGCGAGAAGATGGGCGAAACGAAACGGCCGCGCGATATAGTCGCGAGCGCCGGGGACGCTCGGCGCGCCGATGAGAAGGATCGCGCCATGGAAGCGCTCGCGGGCGTCATGGGCAAAGGCCTCGCCGATCGCCGCCTCGGCGAGCACGATGTCGTAGCCGCCTTCGTCCAAGAGGCGAGTCGCCTCCTGCGCGGAGGCGGCGGGCGCGACCGCGAATTCGGGATAGCGGGCGAGCTGCTCCGTGAGCGAGGCGCGCAATCCCGCGCCGGCGAGGAGCAATATGTTGCGCTTGCGCGGCGTTGGCGCTTCCGTCATCGGCGCTTCCGGGACTGGGCTCTCGCGCCCATGATCGGCCAAGGACGCGCGCCGTTCAAGGCGCGCGGCGAGGGAGGAGGTTCATGACGCAGGGGTCTTTCCGCCATCATGGCGGGGTGTCGACGCTGAAGGTCGCGCGGCGGATCGGCGGCCGCCCGCATGAAGGCCGGCTGATCGCCGGCGATCTCGTGCTCCCCTGCGCGCTCGGCCGCTCCGGGATCACGCGCCGCAAGCGCGAGGGCGATGGCGCGACGCCAGCCGGAAGCTTCACGCTGCTCTCTTTCTATCTGCGTCGCTGCCGGGTGGAAAAGCCTCGCTCCGTCGCGGCGCGCTTCACGCGCCCGGATGATCTCTGGTGCGACGACCCTCGGTCCTTCCTCTATAATCGTCCCTTGCGCGGGAAGACGCCGCTCGGTCATGAGCGGCTCTGGCGGTCCGACCATCTCTATGACGTCGTCGGCGTGCTCGACTACAATATCCGCCCGCGCGTGCTGGGGCGCGGCAGCGCCATTTTCTTCCATATCGCGACGGAGACGCTGGGGCCGACGGCGGGCTGCGTGGCGCTGCGGGCGCGCGATATGGCGCGGCTGCTGCCGCGTCTGGCCGCCGGCGTCCGCATTGTCGTCGATTAAGCCTTCGAATAGTCGCGCTCGCCCATGATGGCCGAGCCGATGCGCACATGGGTGGCGCCGAGCTGAATGGCGAGCTCGTAATCCGAGCTCATGCCCATGGACAGCTCCTTCAGCCCGTTGCGGGCGGCGATCTCGGCGAGCAAAGCGAAATGCGGCGAGGCCTGCTCGCCGACCGGCGGCACGCACATCAGCCCGGCGATCTCCAGCCCATGCTTCTGCCGGCACTCGGCGATGAAGGCGTCGGCCTCCTGCGGCAGCACTCCGGCCTTTTGCGGCTCCGCCCCGGTGTTGACCTGCACCAGCAGGCGCAAGCGCTTGCCCTGGCGGCGCATTTCTTCGGCGAGGGCTTCGGCGATCTTGGGCCGATCGACGCTCTCTATGACGTCGAAGGTCTCGACCGCCTCGCGCGTCTTATTGGATTGCAGCGGGCCGATGAGATGCAGCTCGACGCCCGAAAAGCGCTGGCGCAGCTCGCCCCATTTGGCGCGCGCCTCCTGCACTTTATTTTCGCCATAGACGCGATGGCCGGCCTCGAGCAGCGGAACCGCCGCCTCGGCCGGAAAGGTCTTGGTGACGCAGACGAGGGTGATCTCGGCCGGCTCGCGGCCGCAATCGCGGGCGCGCACGGCGATGGCGTCCTTGGCGGCGTTCAGCCGATCGACGACGGTCATGGGAGTTTCGGCCTCAGCGGACGAATTTGACGATAGTGAAGATGGCGCCGATCAGCACGAGGTTGAAGCCGAACACCCAGCGCAGGATTTCTGTCTTGGACTGAGAGATTTCCAGCTTTAGCCGTCCTTCCACCTCGGCGAGGTCGCGCTTCAGCAATTCCATGTCGTGCCGAACATCCCCGACGTCCGCCTTTGTGGCCACGCTCTCGGAGAACGCCGTCTCCAACGCCTCGGCGGAGGCGCGCGCCTGCTCAGGCGAGAAGCCGCCGCGGGTGAGGCGATCGATATAGGCGAGGGGGTTGAAGAGCACTTGCGCCGACATGGCCCGGATATAGCACGCGCCCCGCTTCGCGGCGAGAGGCGCCTTTGACAAGCCCCGCCTCGCCCGGCATTACAGGCGAAACTCCACAATTCGATCAGGACCGCTCGGACCCATGAGACCAGAACGCTACGACTTCGCCGCGGCCGAGCCCAAATGGCGAAAGATTTGGGACGAGCGGGAGGTTTTCACCTCCGGCGACGCGACGAAGCCGAAATATTACGTGCTCGAAATGTTCCCCTATCCCTCGGGGCGCATCCATGTCGGCCATGTGCGCAATTACTCCATGGGCGACGTCATCGCCCGCTACAAGCGCGCCAAGGGCTTCGACGTGCTGCATCCCATGGGCTGGGACGCTTTCGGCCTGCCGGCGGAGAACGCCGCCCAGCAGAGCGGCTCGCATCCGGCAACCTGGACCTACGCCAATATCGCGAGCATGCGGACGCAGCTCAAATCCATGGGGCTCTCGCTCGACTGGTCGCGCGAGATCGCAACTTGCGATCCCGCCTATTACAAGCATCAGCAGAAGCTGTTCCTGGATTTCCTCGCCGGCGGTCTCGTCGATCGCAAGCAGTCCAAGGTCAATTGGGACCCGGTGGACATGACCGTGCTCGCCAATGAGCAGGTCGTCGACGGGCGCGGCTGGCGCTCCGGCGCGCTGGTGGAACAGCGCGAGCTGACGCAATGGTTCCTGCGCATCGGCAAATACGCCGATGATCTTCTCACCTCGCTCGACACGCTCGATCGCTGGCCCGAGAAGGTGCGGCTGATGCAGCGCAATTGGATCGGCCGCTCGGAAGGGCTGCTGGCGCGCTTCGCCATCGCCGGCGATCCGACGGGCGAGATCGAGGTCTTCACCACGCGCCCGGACACTTTGTTCGGCGCGAAATTCGTCGCTCTGGCGCCCGACCATCCGGTCGCGCGCGCGGCGGCTTCGCGCGATCCGGCGCTCGCCGCCTTTGCGGAAGAGTGCCGCCATATCGGCACGTCGGTGGCGGCGATCGAGACGGCGGAGAAGAAAGGCTACGACACCGGCCTGCGCGTCGTTCACCCCTTCGACCCATCCTGGACGCTGCCCGTCTATGTCGCCAATTTCATCCTGATGGATTACGGCACGGGCGCGATCTTCGGCTGCCCGGCGCATGACCAGCGCGATCTCGATTTCGCCAATGCTTACGGCCTCGGCGCGACGCCGGTCGTCTGCCCGGAGGGCGTCGATCCTGCGACTCTCATCATTGGCGAGACCGCTTTCGACGGCGAGGGCCGGCTCGTCAATTCGCGCTTTCTCGACGGGCTCACCGTCGCCGAGGCGAAGGAGGAGGTGGCCAAGCGCCTCGAGACCGCGCAGCTGCACGGCCGTCCGCAGGGCGAGCGCAAGATCAATTACAAGCTGCGCGATTGGGGCATTTCGCGGCAGCGCTATTGGGGCTGCCCGATCCCCATCATCCACTGCCCGGATTGCGGCGTGGTGCCCGTGCCGGACGCCGATCTTCCCGTGAAGCTGCCGGAGGATGTGACCTTCGACCGGCCGGGCAATCCGCTCGACCATCATCCGACCTGGAAGAATGTCGCCTGTCCGAAATGCGGAGCCGCGGCGCGGCGCGAAACCGACACGATGGACACTTTCGTCGATTCGTCCTGGTATTACGCGCGCTTCACCGATCCGCACAATGAGAAGGCGCCCGCCGCGCCGGAGCAGCTCGCGCGCTGGCTGCCGGTGGATCAGTATATAGGCGGGATCGAGCACGCGATTCTGCATCTGCTCTATTCGCGCTTCTTCTCGCGCGCCATTCGCGACACTGGCCATGGCGGCGTCGCCGAGCCTTTCGCCGGCCTCTTCACTCAGGGCATGGTGGTGCATGAGACCTATCGCGCCGCCTCCGGCAAATGGATCGCGCCCGGCGAGCTGCGTTTCGAGACCGGCGACAAGGGCCGCCGCGCTTTCCTTATCGAGGGGGGCGAGGAGGTCGTGATCGGCGCGATCGAGAAAATGTCCAAGTCGAAGCGCAACACGGTCGATCCAGACGACATTATCGCCAGCTATGGCGCCGACACGGCGCGTCTCTTCGTGCTCTCCGATTCGCCGCCCGACCGCGATGTCGTGTGGACGGAGGAGGGCGTGCAGGGCGCTTGGCGCTTCGTGCAGCGCATCTATCGTCTGGCCGGCGAGCTCGCCAATGTCGCGGCGCCCGTCGGCGCCAGCGCGCCGGCCGAGTTCGGCGCGGCGGCGCTCGATGTGCGCAAGGCGACGCATCGCACCATCGCCGCCGTCGGCGACAATATCGAGCGTCTGCGCTTCAACACGGCGATCGCCCGCATTCGCGAATACGCCAATGAGCTGACCGCCGCGCTCGACAAGGTGGAGACGGTTCCTGTCTCCGCCGATCTCGCCTTCGCCTTCCGCGAGGCGGCGGATGTGTTCGTGCAGCTGCTCGCGCCGATGACGCCGCATGTGGCGGAAGAATGCTGGAGCGATCTCGGCCATTCCGAGATCGTCTCGCTGGCGCCCTGGCCTGAGGCCGATCCTACTCTCGTCGCGCAGGACATGATAAGCTTGCCGGTGCAGGTGAACGGCAAGAAGCGCGCGGAGATTCTCGTGGCCCATGACGCCGATGAGGCGACGATCCGCGAGGAGGCGCTGACGCAGGAGGCCGTGCTGCGCGCCATGGAAGGCAAGCCGTTGAAGAAATTCATTCTCGTTCCCAAGAGGATCGTCAATGTGGTCGTTTGAACGGCGGCGCGCGCTCCTGTCCGCGGCCTCGGGCGAAAAGGCGCTTCCACCTCCCCCTGGAGGGGGGAGGTCGATCGCCGCAGGCGAGCGGGAGGGGGTGACGCCCGAGTCTCGGGAGCGACCCCACCCCGGACCGCTTCGCGGTCCGACCCTCCCCCTGAAGGGGAGGGTGAGCTACGCCCTTGTCGCCATCGCCGCTCTGGCGCTCTCGGCCTGCACGGTGCAGCCGCTCTATGGCCCCATCGGAACCGACGCGCCGCTGGCGGCGGAGCTGCAGGCGGTCGCGGTCGATCCTATCCCCGACCGCATCGGCCATTACGTCCGCAACGAGCTGATCTTCGCCCTGAACGGCACAGGCTCGGACGTGCCGCCGCGCTATCGGCTGATGGTCGAGCTGAAGGAGCGCGTGCAGACGCCGATTCTCGATACGGTCACAGGCCGCGCGACATCGGCGACGGTGATCGTCGACGCCGAATACAAGCTCATCAATATCGCCGATGAGCAGGTCATCACCAAAGGCGTCGCTTTCGGCGTCGCCAGCTATGATCGTTTCAGCAATCGTCTCGCCAATGTGCGCGCCGCGCGCGACGGCGAGATTCGCGACGCCAAGGTCATCTCCGATATGATCCGCACGCGGGTGTCGACGGCTTTGGCGAAATGAGAGCGAATAACGAGTAGAGCTGCTCGCTATTCGCCGTTACCCGAGCGCCCATGACCGCCATCAAGACCCGCGACGCCGAGCGCTTCGTGAAGGCGCCGCCGGCCAATATCTTCATGTTCCTGCTCCACGGCGCCGACGCCGGCCTCGTGCGCGAGCGCGCGCTCGCCATTGTCGCGCAGCGCGTCGACGATCGGCATGATCCGTTTCAATGCGTGGAGATGAGCGGCGACGCGGTGGCCGCCGATCCTTTGTCGCTGCTCGACGAGGCCAACACGATTCCGCTGTTCGGCGGCAGGCGCGCGATCATCGTCGAGACGGGCGGCAAATCCATTCTCTCGCCGCTCGAGCAATTGCTCGCCGCGCCGCCGGTGGATTGCGCCATAGTGCTCACGGCCGGCGCGCTGAAGCGGGATGCGCCGCTGCGCAAGCTGATCGAGCCGTCCAAGATCGCCGCCGCCGTCGAATGCAATCCAGACGATGAGCAGGATCTGCATGCGCTGATCGACAACAGCCTGCGCGAGGCGGGCTTTTCCGTCACGCCGGAAGCGCGGCTGCTGTTGCAGGCGGCGCTCGGAGAGGATCGCCGCATGAGCCGTTCCGAGCTCGCCAAGCTGATGCTCTATAAGCATGGCGCACGCGCGATCGAGGCCGGCGATGTCGAGGATATTGTCGCGCACGCCTCCAATATCGCCTCCGATCGCCTGGTGCTGGACGCTTTCTCGGGGCAGGCCGACGCCGCGGGCGAAGCCTTCGACAGAGCGGTCGCCGGCGGCGGCGACGCCGGGCAGCTATTGAACGGCGCGCTGCGTTACGCCATGGCGCTGCATCGCGCGCGGCTCACTGTGGATCGCGAGGGGCGGCCGGATTTCGGCATCACGATCTTGATGCGCAGCGGCTTCGGCTTCTCGCAGCGGCCGCAGCTCGAGCAGCATTTGCGCATCTGGTCCGCGGCGAAAGTGGCGGCGATGCTGCCGGCCTTGCGCGACGCAAATCATCGCGCCCGCGCCAATGCCGCTTTGGCGGAGATGGAGGCGGGACGCGCGCTGCTGCGCATAGCCAGTCAGGCCGCGCGGCGCTGAGCGCCCCCTCCCGCACGCTCCCCCGCTTGCGCGGGAGAGGGAAAGCGGCGGGCGTTGCGCGAAACGCCGTTGAAGCGCGGCGTCTGCTCCCTCTCCCGCGAAGCGGGGGAGGGTTGGGGAGGGGCCGCCTCAATGCGCGAGCGCTTTGACAATCTGCTCCACAGTCTTCTTCGCGTCGCCGAACAGCATCATCGTGTTGGGACGGAAGAACAGCTCATTCTCGACGCCGGCATAGCCGGAGCCCATGCCGCGCTTCAAAAACAGAACCGTCTTCGCCTTCTCGACGTCGAGGATCGGCATTCCATAGATCGGCGATTGCGGATCGGTCTTGGCGGAAGGATTGGTCACGTCATTGGCGCCGATGACGAAGGCGACGTCGGCCTGGGCGAACTCCGAATTTATGTCCTCGAGCTCGAAGACCTCGTCGTAAGGAACATTGGCCTCGGCGAGCAGCACATTCATATGGCCGGGCATGCGGCCGGCGACCGGATGAATGGCGTATTTCACCTCGACGCCTTCCTTTTTCAGAAGGTCCGCCATCTCGCGCAGCGCGTGCTGCGCCTGCGCCACAGCCATGCCATAGCCCGGCACGATGATGATCTTGCCGGCGTTCTGCATGATGTAAGCGGCGTCCTCCGCCGAGCCCTGCTTGACCGGGCGCTTCTCCACCGCGCCCGCCGCCGCCGCGGTCTCGCCGCCGAAGCCGCCGAGAATGACCGAGACGAAGGAGCGGTTCATCCCCTTGCACATTATGTAGGAGAGGATCGCGCCCGAGGAGCCGACCAGCGCGCCGGTGATGATGAGCGCGAGATTGCCGAGCGTGAAGCCTATGCCCGCCGCCGCCCAGCCCGAATAGGAGTTGAGCATGGACACGACGACCGGCATATCGGCGCCGCCGATCGGAATGATGAGCGTCACGCCGAGCGCGAGCGAGACGAGAATGATGAGAAACAGCCAGAAGCCGCTCTCCGTCGTCGCGAACAGGACGATGAAGCCGAGAAGCGCGAGGCCGAGCAGAATATTGATCGTGTGGCGCTCGGCGAGCAGGATCGGTTTGCCGCTCATCTTCTCGGCGAGCTTCATATAAGCGATGATCGAGCCGGAGAATGTGATCGCGCCGATCGCCGCGCCGAGCGACATTTCGAAGAGGCTTCCGCCTTCGATGTGGCCGGGCGCGCCTATGCCGAAAGCCTGCGGCGCATTGAACGCAGCGCCCGCTACGAGAACTGCGGCGAGGCCGACGAAGGAATGGAACAAGGCGACGAGCTGCGGCATTTCCGTCATCAGCACGGTGCGCGCCTGCCACGCCCCGATTCCGCCGCCAATGGCGACGCCCGACAACATGAACAAAATTCCGCTGAAGCTCGGCGCGCGCAGCAGCAACGTCGTCGCCACGGCGACGCCCATGCCGATCATGCCGTAGAGATTGCCCTGTCGCGACGTCGCCGGCGAGGACAGGCCGCGCAGCGCCAGAATGAACAAAATTCCGGCGGCGAGATAGAGAAGGACCGCGAGATTGCCGCTCATGGCTCAGCCCTTCTTCTTGTACATCGACAGCATACGTTCGGTGACCATGAAGCCGCCGAAAATATTCACGCTGACGAGGCCGAGCGCGACGAAGCCGAACCATTGCGCCCACCACGCGCCGCCGCTGGCGTCGGCCTTTGGGTCGACACCGACCGCGAGCAGCGCGCCGACGACGATGACCGAGGAGATGGCGTTGGTGACGGACATCAGCGGCGTGTGCAGCGCCGGCGTCACCGACCAGACGACATAATAGCCGACGAAAACCGCCAGAGCGAAAATCGCGAGGCGGAAGACGACCGGATCGACGCCGCCGGTGAGGCCGTGCGAGGAGGCCGCCGCCGCCACTTGCGCCAGCTGATCGGAATAGGCTTGCGCCTGATCGGCGAGCTGGCGCGTCGCCTCGGCTGCGCGGCGGGCCGTTTCGAGCATTTGCTGAGTCGTGTCGGATGCCATGTGCCAACGCCCTTTCTTCGCGCGGCCCTCGCGGGGCCGGCGCGATCAAGCCGCAAATCGCGAATCGATGACGGCGCCGTCGCGGGTGAGGGCCGTCGCCTTCACCAATTCGTCGTTCCAATCGATGGTCAGAGTCTTCGTCTCTTTGGAGACAAGAGTCTCGACGAAGGCGAACAGGTTTTTTGCGTAGAGGCTCGAGGCTGTCGCCGGAAGGCGGCCGGCGAGATTGACTGCGCCTATGATCTTCACGCCATTGTCGACGATCGTCTCGCCCGGCTTGGTCAGCTCGCAATTGCCGCCGCGCTCGGCGGCGAGATCGATGATGACCGAGCCCGCGCGCATCGATCGCGCCGCCGTCGCCGAAATGAGTCTCGGAGCCGGCCGGCCGGGGATCAGCGCCGTGGTGACGATGATATCCTGCTTGGCGATATGCGCGGCGACCAGCTCCGCCTGCGCGGCTTGGTATTCCGGCGACATTTCCTTGGCGTAGCCGCCGGAAGTCTCGGCTTGGCGGAATTCGTCATTCTCGACCGCGATGAATTTTGCGCCGAGCGATTCCACCTGCTCCTTGGTGGCGGGCCGCACATCGGTCGCCGAGACGATGCCGCCGAGCCGGCGCGCCGTGGCGATCGCCTGCAGGCCGGCGACGCCGACGCCCATGATGAAGATTTTGGCGGCCGGGACCGTGCCCGCCGCCGTCATCATCATCGGAATGGCGCGGCTATATTCCGCCGCGGCGTCGATGACGGCGCGATAGCCGGCGATATTCGCCTGGGAGGAGAGAACGTCCATGACCTGCGCGCGGGTGATGCGCGGCATGAATTCCATGGCGAAGAGCGTCGCGCCGGTCTGGGCGAGGGCGGCGAGCTCCTTCTCATGTCCGAAAGGATCGGCGATGGCGACGATTGCAGCGCCGCGCGCTATGCCGGAGAGCTCTTCCGGCGCCGGTCGGCGCACGCGCAGCACCACCTCGGCGTTGTCGGAGGCGGCCGCGGCGCTCGGCGCTATCGCGGCGCCGGCGGCGGCGTAATCGCCGTCCGAGAAGCCGGATAGGGTTCCGGCGCCCGACTGGACCACGACTTCCGCGCCGAGGTTCTCGAGCTTCTTTACGGTTTCCGGCGTTGCGGCGACGCGCGTCTCGGTCTTGTCAGTCTCGGCTTGAACAGCAATGCGCATTGACGAAACTCCATTTTGCGGAGAATCGGTTTCGCGTGGCCGGATGGCCGCGCGGTTCGCATTCGGTCAGAAACTGTAGAGGGAACCCGTGGAGCGGCGCGTCGGCGATCGACGCGTCGGGGCGTCAGCGCGCGAGGAAGAAATACATCAGCGCCAGGGTCACGACGCTGGCCGCCGTTCCCACCTTCAGCAGCGTCAGAAAGCCGTTATAGGTGGCGAGATGCTCCGCAATGTCTGACGAAGCCTCGTGATGATGGTCGGCCATTCCTCTCCCCTCGCGCTCTTGCGTTTCGGCTCGCCCATCGAGGGGCGAAGCGGTGTGATGCTAGACGAGCGCGCTCGATCCTGCAATGTCGCAATCGTCGCGGTTCTGTCCCCGCGCTCGACAAAAAAAGCCCCGGATTGCTCCGGGGCTTCTTCGTTTCCTGTCTCGGACGGAGATCAGAAGTCCATGCCGCCCATGCCGCCGCCAGGCGGCAGAGCCGGACCGGCGTCCTTCTTCGGCTGCTCGGTGATCGTCGCCTCGGTGGTGACGATGAGCGCCGCGACGGAAGCCGCGTCCTGCAGAGCCGTGCGGACGACCTTGGTCGGGTCGATGATGCCGAGCTTCACCAGATCGCCATACTCGCCGGACTGGGAGTCGTAGCCGAAGCTGTAGTCCTTGGACTCGAGCAGCTTGCCGACCACGACCGCGCCGTCGCCGCCGGCGTTGTCGACGATCTGACGGGCCGGAGCCTGGATCGCCTTGCGGACGATCTCGACGCCGGTCTTCTGGTCGGAGTTGGCGACCTTGACGTCGCCGAGAACGGCGATGGCGCGCAGCAGGGCGACGCCGCCGCCGGGCGAGATGCCTTCCTGCACCGCGGCGCGGGTGGCGTTCAGCGCATCGTCGACGCGGTCCTTCTTCTCCTTCACCTCGACCTCGGTCGCGCCGCCGACGCGGATCACCGCGACGCCGCCCGCGAGCTTGGCGAGACGCTCCTGCAGCTTCTCGCGGTCATAGTCGGAGGTGACTTCCTCGACCTGAGCCTTGATCTGCTGGACGCGGGCCTCGATGTCCTTCTTCTCGCCGGCGCCGTCGATGATCGTCGTGTTCTCCTTGTCGATGCGGATGCGCTTGGCGCGGCCGAGCAAGGGAAGCGTGACGTTCTCGAGCTTGATGCCGAGATCCTCGGAGACGACCTGGCCGCCGGTGAGGATGGCGATGTCCTCGAGCTGCGCCTTGCGACGATCGCCGAAGCCCGGAGCCTTCACGGCCGCGATCTTCAGGCCGCCGCGCAGCTTGTTGACGACGAGCGTGGCCAGAGCCTCGCCCTCGACGTCCTCGGCGATGATGAGCAGCGGCTTGCCGGTCTGCACAACGGCCTCGAGGATCGGCAGCAGCGGCTGCAGCGTCGACAGCTTCTTTTCGTGGATGAGGATGTAGGGGTCCTCGAGCTCCGCGACGAGACGCTCGGCGTTGGTGATGAAGTAGGGGGAGAGATAGCCGCGATCGAACTGCAGGCCCTCGACGATGACGGTCTCGGAGTCGAGGCTCTTGGCCTCTTCCACCGTGATCACGCCCTCATTGCCGACCTTCTGCACCGCCTTGGCGATCTCCTGGCCGATGAAGCTGTCGCCATTGGCCGAGATGGTGCCGACCTGGGCGATCTCGTCGTTGGAGGTGACCTTCTTGGAGTTCTTCTTCAGATCGGCGACGACCGCCTCGACCGCGAGGTCGATGCCGCGCTTCAGATCCTGCGGGTTGAGGCCCGCCGCGACGGCCTTGGCGCCTTCCTTGGCAATGGCGGCGGCGAGCACGGTCGCCGTCGTGGTGCCGTCGCCGGCGGTGTCGTTCTGCTTGGAAGCGACCTCACGAACGAGCTGCGCGCCGAGATTCTCGAACTTGTCGGCGAGCTCGATCTCCTTGGCGACGGTGACGCCGTCCTTGGTGATGCGGGGAGCGCCGAAGCTCTTCTCGATCACGACATTGCGGCCCTTGGGGCCGAGAGTGACCTTCACCGCATTGGCGAGGATTTCGACGCCGCGCAGGATACGGTCGCGCGCGTCGGAGGAAAAACGAATGTCCTTGGCTGCCATTTTCGTTCGGCTCCGTTGAAGAGAATTAAGTGCGAGGGTCTAGCGGCTCAGGCGATCACGCCCAGAATGTCGCTTTCCTTCATGATGAGGAGATCTTCCCCGTCGATCTTGACCTCGGTGCCGGACCATTTGCCGAACAGCACGCGGTCGCCTTCCTTCACATCGAGAGCGACGAGCTTGCCGCTCTCGTCGCGGGCGCCCGGGCCGACGGCGATGATCTTGCCCTCGGCGGGCTTCTCTTTCGCGGTGTCGGGAATGATGATGCCGCCTTTGGTCTTGTCTTCGCCTTCGAGGCGCTTGACCACGACGCGGTCGTGGAGGGGACGGAACGCCATTTCGTCTTCCTTCGTTGCTGCCCGGCCGGAGCGCGCGGGCGAAAGATTGAATAAAATGCCTATTAGCACTCACGGGCGGCGAGTGCCAGCAGGCTGGGGATGACATAAGAAGCAGCCCCGGGGGCTGTCAAGGGCGGACTCTACCGAAATTCGGGCGCCGGCTGCGTCAATGCATAAAATTACGCCTTGCCCTGCCTCTTTATTCTCACGAGGCGGCCGAAATCGGGCGGGACTTTCGCGCTTTCCCGCAGGCTCGTCGCGCCGACGCGCGCCATGTGGTAGGCCCATGCTTCGGCATATGAATTGCTAGCTCGCGAGGCATGACAATGGACGCCGTGCAATCGACAAAGACCGCATTCGACGTCATCGGAGGCCAGGAGGCGATCGACCGTCTGGTCGAGACGTTCTACCGCAATATGGACGAGCTGCCGCAGGCGCGGGGCATTCGCGCCATGCATGCGATCGATCTCGGCCCCACCAAGGCGGTTCTGAAGCTCTATCTGGCCGAATGGCTGGGCGGACCCAAGAGCTATTCGGAACAGCGGGGACATCCCCGGCTGCGCATGCGTCACATGGGCTTCGCGATCGGACCCGCCGAGCGCGACGCGTGGATGGCCTGCATGACTGGCGCGCTCGATGAGGTGGTCGATGATGTGAGACTGCGTGACTCCCTGAAGCAGAACTTCGCCAAACTGGCGGATTGGCTACGTAACGATCCGGATAATCAACATGACAAGCATCACTGAAACGGCGTTTGCGACTTTGGAAGAGCAGAAGCGGCTGCTCAGCCCGGTTCACAAGGGACCGACGGAACAGCCCGGGCGCTTCGGCTTCCGCGGCAAGCTCGCCCTGAAATTCGCCCAACAGTTCGCCGACGAGGCGCGGCCGCCGGAACTCTGCTCCGATCAGGTCATTGCCGTGGCGCAGGCCGGCAAGCCCACCTTCGACTTCTTCGCGCAGTGGGTTCTCTCTTTCGAGCATCTCGGCAATATCGCCGAAGTGCTGAAGGGGCTGCTCAGCCCGGAGGGCAAATATTTCATCTTCGCCAATAACATCGACCTGCTCAGCAAATATCAGGTCGAGATCGATGGCATTAATTTCTACGTGCTGCCGATCGACGAATCGACGGTCTATAACGAGCTGCTCGAGCTGTTCTACATCGAGAAGAACGACCTCAAGAAAGCCACGACCGCCGGCAAGATCGACGCAGTCGCCAATGCGGGCATCGCCTTCGACCAGACTTTCGAGAAGATCACCTTCGAGAAGGGCCTGGAAGTCATGGGTCCGGTGCGCAACCGCAACGAGAATCGTCCGGTCTGACGCGACGATCCACCGCTCCGAGCATGACCACGCAATCCAGGGGCCGCACCGGCTCTGGATTGCTTTTTTATGTCTGGCGCGCGGACCAGCGCGGCCGAGAAATGGCATGCGCGCATTCAGACATGATTGTCAGAATGCGCCCTGAATGGTTCGCTGATCGACAGTGCTGGTCAATTTCCTTCCAGCCGCGCTTGCGCGCAGGCGCGGACCAACTCGTCCTCGTCATCGAGGAAAGAGGGCAGCAGCTCCGATGAGCAGCGTTCGGCGACGGTGAAGCGGATGCGTAAATCCTCGTCCTTGCTCATGGCGACGAGGCGATCCTCCGGCAGGCGCTCGGCGACGACGAGGCGCACCAGAGGCTCGGGATCCTTCACGAGAAGATGCAGCCGCTCCACCGGAATGCGGCGCGCCACCCAGCGGCGCACCTCCGGATCCTCGTCATGGACGGCTATGGTCAGCAAATCCGGCGAAAGGCGTCGCACGACATGGATGCGGACCAGATAATCCGGGTCCGAATACATGGCGAGCAGTGCGGCGCCTTCGAGCCGATTGGCGGCGACGATTCGCACCCGCGGCTCAGGATCATGCGCGAGATGGGCGATGCGCGACGCCGGCAGACGTGATGCGACCGTGGCCCGCACCTCCGGCTCGGGATCGTCGAGCAGCGGCGGCAGACGCAGCACCGAGGCGTAGCGCGCCGCGCGGGCGCGCACCTCGAAATAGACGTGATCCAGATACGAATCCGCGAGATGCGGATGTCCGCGGAAAAAGAGATCGACACGCTTCGCCCTGCGGTCGCGCACGCAGGCCGATCCCTTGCGGCACAGCCCCTCGAGGTTGAGCGCCACATGGGAGCATTCCCTGCAGCGTATGGGGCGACCACGCCAGTCCAGCGGATCGTCGCTTATTCTTTCTGGTTCTGCGGCCATTGGCGAGCCGTCTTCTTTCCAGGAATCAAAACTTCTTTACCGGGATGTCATATTTTTGCAGTGCATAGCCGATTTGTCTAGGGGTGAGGCCGAGCAGGCGGGCTGCTTTGGCTTTGACCCATCCGGCCTGTTCCATCGCCTCGATGAGCTTGTCCCGATCGGAGCGATGATCCGTCTCGATGACGGTACAGTTCTCTGCCCCTGGGCAGGCCGCCGCAGGTTGCGCCGCGATGACGGGAACGACCGGCTCCTCGACGACGGGCTGCCGCGCCACCGGTGGCCGCGCCGGAGGCGGCGGCGCCTGCGGCTTGGAGACGATCGGCAGAGGCGTGAAGCTCGGCGGGTGCAATCCGCCGATCGTCGACTCGCGCGAGCCGTTCCACAGCACGGAGGAGAGACAGCCATCGTTGCGGCAAGAGAAGTCCTTGTCCACGATCGAATCGTTGCGCGCCAACGTCGCCGTCCGATAAACGCAATTCTCGAGCTCGCGAATATTGCCGGGGAAGTTGCACTCGCTGAGCACTTCCATCGCCGATTCGGAGAAGCTCAGATGGACATTCTGCTCATTGTTGAAGCGCCGCAGGAATTCATTGGCCAGCGGAGCCAGATCGCCTCTCCGGTCGCGCAGTGGCGGCAGGAAGATCGGAACGACGCTGATGCGGTAATAGAGATCGGCGCGGAACTCGCCCTTCTGCACCGCTTCCTCGAGATTGCGATTGGTGGCGCAGACGAAGCGAACATCCACTTTCATCGTGCGGGCGCCGCCGACGCGCTCGAACTCGCCCTCCTGCAGCACGCGCAGCAGCTTGGCCTGGAAGGCGGGCGTGATGTCGCCGATCTCGTCCAGGAACAGAGTGCCGCCATCCGCGAGCTCGAAACGGCCCTTGCGCAGGGCCGCCGCGCCGGTAAAGGCGCCGCGCTCATGGCCGAACAGCTCGGATTCCAGCACGCTCTCCGGCAGCGCAGCGCAATTGAGCTTGACGAAAGGCTTGCTCTGCCGCGGCGAGAGATTGTGGATCGCCGCCGCGAACAGTTCCTTGCCCGTGCCCGACTCGCCGCGCAGCAGCACGGTCGATTTCGCCTTGGCGACGATGCGGATCTTGTCGACGACCGCGCGCACCGCCGGGCTCTCGCCGACAATCCCTTTGATGCCGTCCAGCCGCGCCTCTATATGCGCCGCATGCGCCGCCGGCCGATCGCCCTTCTCCAGCCGGGCCTTCTCCTGCATCAGCCGCTCGCGGTCACGTGCGATCAGCTTGTGCAGCCGCAAGGTCTGGCCGACCAGATTGGCGATCATTGTCAGGAATCGAACGTCGTGATCGAAGCGCACCGAGGACCGATCGCTGTAGACGCGATCAACCGTCAAAGTGCCGACCACCGCATCCGCCTCCTTGATCGGCACGCCGATCAGCGAGAAGGGCTGCCCGTCGGTCGGACCCCATTCGGAGAGATCCGTGCCTTCGAACAGAGGCGAGGCGGCGACATTTTCGACCACCAGCGGCATCTTGGTCGCGACGATCTGGCCGACTGCCCGCTCGGGAAGATGCTCGAAGAATTTCTTGGCGTTCCCCTCGCTCCAGCCCGAGCCGACGACCACTTCCGGGTCGCCATGCGTGTCGAGCAGAGCGATGAGGCCGTGGCGCATGTCGAGAAAGCTCGACAGCAGCGCCAGCACGCCCGCCAGCGTCTTCTCGAGCCGGTTGGGCGAGGCCAATAGTTTCGAAATTTCGTAGATTCCGACGAGAGCAGATTCGCTCGGGTCGAACGCGCGAGCCTGAGCCGTGTTCATGCTGCTTCCAGCTTCGTATCCCATCGACGTGCCTGACGTTCCGCGGGAATCGATAGTTCACCCTGGAATGTTTAGCAACTAACATGCCGTTGCCGTGACAATTCTACGCGACGCTCGCCGGCGGCCCGCGCACGGACTCAAGCAACTCCTTGCGCAAGCTCGTAGATCACCGTCCAGCCGACATGGCCGGGCGGATCCAGAACCTGTAAGATCCCAAGGTTTTCCATCGCTTCCGCCTTATTGCCACGCTTCAGCTGAATGAAGCTCAAAGCCTTTAAAGTGTACAATGCGAAGCGCTCGGCCGAGCCCGGCGCCGTTTCTTTCAGCGGCCAGCTATGCGGGTCGAGCGCCCAGCCTGCTTGCCGGGTCGCCTCGGCCAAGCCCTGATTGGCCACGGTCCAGGCGACCTCCAGATTCCCCATATAAGTATGAATCTTGTAAAGGCAGTAGTAGGCGGGCAGCTCATGGGGAGACAGCTCCAGGGCCTCCCGAAACAATTCGTCCGCGAGCGCACGATCGCTTCGATAGGCCAGGACGCCTTTTTGCAAGAGCTCGTTGACGGCGGGCGAAAGCTCGCCGAAGTCGACGAGATCGGTTTCACGGGTGAGGTCGTTCATGGCGCGCCCGCAAGCAAGCTGCGCGCCACTTTGGGTCGCGGGCGAGCCTGCGCGGCGAGCGGGACCTCGCCCACGGCCGCCGCGCCCGAGCGGGAAATCGCCCAGATGGGCGCGATATCGCCGCTCTAATCTAATTGTTGGGCCTGCGCGGGTTTTGCGTCGAAGTGTCGCGTTCGCGACAGCTGCCTCCGCCGCTTTCCGACATGTGTCGGCATTTGGACAGGTTCCAAACAAACGGCGCTTATCTCATAATTTCAGGTCCTTAGGGTTCCATCTCGGCATGGCATGCTTGTTGCGAACCTCGTGCCCGGACACCGCTTCCGCGACAGCGCCGGTGCAATGGCAGACGGATATGTCGCGACTGCGTTCCGCAAGGGTTTGAAACTCTTCAAATCGTGAGGAACCGAACATGGAATCTCTATCTACTGAAACCGTCGAGGTCGGCGGGGCTGAATCGATCGATGACGTGATGCAGAAGATTGCCGAGCACAAGGGCTGCGGCACCTCGGGCGGCAGCGGCAAGGCGAGCTGCGGCACGGCGGCTGGCGAGAACGACCTGCCGCAGGAAATCTGGGACAAGGTCAAGAACCATCCTTGCTACAGCGAGGAGGCGCATCACCACTACGCCCGCATGCACGTCGCCGTCGCTCCGGCGTGCAACATCCAGTGCAACTACTGCAATCGCAAATATGATTGCGCCAATGAGTCGCGCCCCGGCGTCGTCTCCGAGAAGCTGACGCCCGAGCAGGCCTCCAAAAAGGTTCTGGCCGTCGCGTCGACCATCCCGCAGATGACGGTTCTCGGCATCGCCGGCCCGGGCGACCCGCTCGCCAACCCGGAGAAGACCTTCAAGACCTTCGAACTGATCGCCGCGACCGCGCCCGACATCAAGCTTTGCCTGTCGACGAATGGTCTGGCTCTGCCGGAGCATGTGGATACGATCGCCAAATACAACGTCGATCACGTCACCATCACCATCAACATGGTCGATCCGGACGTCGGCGCGCAGATCTATCCTTGGATCTACTGGCAGCATAAGCGCATCTATGGCCGCGAGGCCGCCGAGATCCTGACGCAGCACCAGATGCGCGGCCTCGAGATGCTGACCGAGCGCGGCATTCTGTGCAAGGTCAACTCGGTCATGATCCCGGGCATCAACGACAAGCATCTCGTCGAGGTGAACAAGGCCGTGAAGTCGCGCGGGGCGTTCCTGCACAACATCATGCCGCTGATCTCCTCCCCCGAGCACGGCACCGTGTTCGGCCTCAACGGCCAGCGCGGCCCGACGGCTCAAGAGCTGAAGGCGCTGCAGGACAGCTGTGAAGGCGAGATGAACATGATGCGCCATTGCCGCCAGTGCCGCGCCGACGCGGTCGGGCTGCTCGGCGAGGATCGCAGCGCAGAGTTCACGACCGACAAGATCATGGCCATGGAAGTGACCTATGATCTCGAGAGCCGCAAGGCTTATCAGACGAAGGTCGAGGAAGAGCGCCTGAAGGTCGCTGCCGCCAAGAACGCCGAGTTGGCGACGCTCGCCGGCGAGGACAATGTCGACATCAAGATCCTGATCGCCGTGGCGACCAAGGGCTCTGGCCGCGTCAACGAGCACTTTGGCCACGCCAAGGAGTTCCAGATCTACGAGCTCAGCACCAATGGCGCGAAGTTCGTCGGTCATCGTCGTGTCGACCTGTATTGCCAGGGCGGCTATGGCGAGGAGGACAGCCTCGACACGATCATCCGCGCGATCAACGATTGCACGGCCGTGTTCGTCGCCAAGATCGGCGGTTGCCCGAAGAACGATCTGGTCAAGGCCGGCATCGACCCGGTCGATGAGTTCGCCTTCGAGTTCATCGAGCAGTCGGCGATCACCTACTTCAAGCGCTATCTCGACAAGGTGAAGAGCGGCGAGATCGAGCACAAGGAGCGCGGCGACGCGACTCTGCGTCAGGGCGCCTTCATCACGGCCTGATACGGAAGCGATCGGCATTCGCCACCAATGAAGCGCGAGCCGCCGAGCGGCCCGCGCTTCACTCAAGACCGCGGATGCGCGGAGAATTAGGGCTCGTGAGAATCGACGATTCTCCGGCTCAGTGACGGCTCGATGGAGGAGCAAGCAAATGACCTACAAGATCGTTGCTTCGCAATGCACGTCCTGCTCGGCGTGCGAGGCGGAATGCCCCAATGTGGCGATCTCCGAGAAGAACGGAACCTTCGTCATCAATCCCAAGAAGTGCACCGAGTGCATCGGCTATTTCGATGTGCCGCAGTGCGTCGCGGTGTGCCCGGTCGACGACACCTGCGTCATCGACACTTCGCTGCCGCGTTATCAGGCTGCCGGGGGCGCGGCATGAACATTCAATTCACTCCCGCCGCGGAGAAGTTCATCCGTCGCCTCGTCATGTTCGACGGCGGTCCGGGCTTTGGCCTGAGCCTCCACGTCTCCCCGGGCGGCTGCTCGGGCATGAGCGCGGAATTCTCGGTTCAGCCGGCTCCGCGTGAGGGCGAGCAGGCGTTCGACTTCCCGAGCTTCAAGCTGTTTCTGCCGGCGCAGAGCCGCCTGCTGCTCGATGGCGTGACGATCGATTTCAAGGAGACGGCCACCTCCACTGGCTTCTCCTTCATCGATCCCAAGGCGAAGGCCTGCGGGTGCTCCTCGACGACACAGACCGTCGTCGAGCTGCCGGAGCTCCCCGTGGCGTGAGTGGATAGGAACGCTTCATGTTGAACGGAGATGGCGCTCTACGCAATGAGGCCTTCGACACGGGAGACGAGATTCTCTCTTCTCCTGTCTTCGGCGCCGGATTGCCGGCGGAAGCCGAGCGTCATCTCCGCGAAGCGGCGCTTTCCTACCATCTCGGCGATGTCGCAGAACAGCATTTGTTCGAGGCGCGTCGCGCAGCTCCGACCCATGTGGCGGTGCTGATCGGACTCTACCGGTTCTACTTCTACAAGAACCGTCTCGAGGACACGCTCGAGATCGCAAAGACGTGCCTGACAAGGGCGGCGATCGATAATTCGTTGCCGCTCGACTGGCGCGACGTGCGAAAAGGCGACGCAGACTTCGCCAATTATGAGGCCGTGCTGCCGCGCTTCTTCATGTTCGTGCTCAAAGGCTACGCCTATCTGCAGATGCGCATGGGCGAGCATGAGGAGGGACGAGAGGCCGCGCAAAAGCTCCTCGAGCTCGACCCGACCGACAAGGTCGGCGCGACCTTGCTGCTCACCGTGCTCGCGCAACGGGAGGCCGAGGATGTCGACTGACGAGATCGACGAGGCCATCGACTGGCGGGGCGCACCTGTCGATTGCGGCGAATGTCCGCATGGCGAGCTTCTCGCCGAAGGCCGCTGCAAGCCGCTCCGCGCCTGCGTTTTCGACCGCTATGCGCGTCGGATCGATCGCTTCTTCGATTGGAATCCGAAGCTGGCGCGACTTTATCTCGCGCATCCCTATTTCGAGGTGCGCGCCTGGGCCGCAAAAGCCGCCGAGATATTCCTGCTGCCGGCGCTTTTGGACGATCCCGAAGAGACCGTGCGCTGGAGCGCGGCGCGGCGCCTGCCGGACCGCTATCTTCTCAAGCTTCGCAATGATCCGCATCGCGAGGTGAGGATCAGGGTCGCGCATCGGCTCGACCCCGTCGATCTTCTGCCGATGATCGAGGACCGCGACTATTATGTTCGTCAGGTCGTCGCCCGTCGAATATCGCCCGATCTGCTGGTGCTGATGATCGACGACGACGAGATCGAGGTGCGGCGCGTGGTCGCTCAGCGCATTGCGCCGCAGGCGCTGAAACGCATGACGACCGACCCGGACGCCACAGTCCGCTTCGAGGCCGCGCAACGGCTCGACGCCGCGCTGCTTCCCGATCTCATCGGCGACCCGGACTGGCGCGTGCGTTACGAGGTGGCGCAGCGCGCCGCCCTCACGGACATTCGACTTCTTCTCTCCGACGAGGATCCGATCGTGCGCGAGACCGCGGAAGCGCGGCTCGGCGAGACGCCCGATCCGTCCGGCCGGAAAGTCTTGGAGCGCAACCACAGCCACATCGAGGAACGGATATGAGCAACATCAACCGTGACGACGGCGCCGTCGAGCTGAACGATCCGCCGGCCTTCAACTACGGCGAGAAGGTCAAGTCGAAGAAGGTGGTGCGAAACGACGGAACCTTCCCCGGCAAGGACGTCGGCGAGATTCTCGTTAAAAAAGGCGAGATCGGCTACGTCTCGAGCATCGGCACGTTTTTGCAGCAATTCTACATCTACGGAGTCGAGTTCGTGGAGACCGGCTATAAGGTCGGCATGCGTAAAAAGGAGCTCGAGCCCGTCGAGGTCGTGACCCAAGAGGCGGCTCAATGATCAAATATGACTGGGGCATGCGGGTGCGAGCCACCGTCGATCTCTTCAACGACGGCTCTCATCCCGGGCATGAGCCCGATGCTCTGCTGGTGAAGGCCGGCGACCCCGGCGAGATCGTGCAGATCGGCCAGCATGTCGAGAGTGACACGCCTGTGTATATCGTCGAATTCGGCGAGAAGACGGTGATCGGCTGCTTCGAGGAGGAGATCGAGCCCGTTTGACGCGCTGATTTTTCACACGACTCGCGGTATGAACATTGCTAAACGACAAGGGTCAACCTAACAGCGAGGCGCAGTGTGAAAGTCATGATCCGCAGAGGCTCCGACGGCATTCTTTCGGCCTATGTGCCGAAGAAGGATCTCGAAGAGCCGATCGTCGAACAGGAGAGCCCTCAATTGTGGGGCGGCACAGTGACCCTCGCGAATGGTTGGGTGCTTCAGCTGCCGGAGATGGCCGCGGAAACGTCGCTTCCGATCACGGTCGAAGCCAAGAAAATAAGTGGAGACTGAAAAATGCCGATCGCGACCGAGCAACTCGAGGCGATCGACGCGACGCTCGCGACGGCGGCCGCCGATCAGGCGGCCGTTTCCGCTCTGAGACAAGTCGCACCGGGCCTCACGGCGATGAGATGCGACAAAGCGGATATTCAGGACGAGACGCCGTTTCGCACCTATGAGAACTGCGATCTGTTCCTGATCGACGCCCGCGATCATTGCGTCAAGATTACAGCGGATCCGACCATCGCCACAGGTTTGGTGGTTGCCCCGAAAAGGTGAGCGAGCATGCAGACGTCCCTTCTGCCGATGAATGATCCGGACCTCGCCCAGAGTGATCTGGACGCGGTCGTCGAGACGATCACTTCTCCGCGATTGTCCGCGGGACCGAAAGTCGAAGAATTCGAGACGGAGTTCGCCGCATACCTCGGCCGCAAGCACGCGATCGCCGTATCCAGCGGGACGATCGGTCTTTTGCTGACCTTGCGCGCCTATGGCGTTGGCCCAGGCGACGAGGTTGTCGCCTCTGCTCATTCTTTCCGTGAGACGACGCATGCGATCGCGCTCTCTGGCGCGCGGCCGGTGTTCGCGGACATCGACTATTGGGCCGGAACTTTGGCGCCTGAAAAGGCGGAAGCGGTCATTACCGACAAGACCAAGGCGATCGTCGCGGGCAACTCCAACGGACATCCGGCTCCTTGGGAGCCGTTTCGCCAGCTCGCCGAAGCGAAGAAGCTGATCCTCATCGAAGATTCGACCGAGGCCATCGGCTCCATATACAAGGGCAAGCTGGTCGGCTCCTTCGGCGATTGCTCGGTGTTCGACTTTTCCCAGCCCGGCGTCATCGCCTGCGGCGAGGGAGGCATGATCGTCACCGATGATGACGACCGCGCCTCGGCGATCCGTAGTCTTCGCAGCCGGCGGATCGCGGAGCGGTCCTCGGTGGTGCTGGGCGCCTATCCTCCCATGCAGGCGGCGATGAGCGACATCACTGCGGCGCTCGGTCTCGCGCAGTTTCGGCGCCTGGAGCTGCTGCTGGCTCGCCGCACCCGAGTCGAGCGCTGGTTCTACCAATATGTGAAGTCCTTCGAAGGGATCAAAGATCCCTATATCGCGCCCGACGTGGAAGAGGTTCACTGGTTCCTCTATGTCGTGCATCTCGGCACGCGTTTCTCGCGCTCGAGCCGCGACCAGATCATCGAAGATTTGCAGACGGAGAAGATCGACGCCGCCGCCTATTCGCATCCGCTGCATCTGCAACGCTACTACTTCGATCTCGGCTATCGGCGCGGCAATTTCTTCGTGACCGAAAAGGTCGCGGATCGAGCGGTCGCGCTGCCGTTCCACGCTCATCTGACGGAAAACCAGATCGCTTTCATCGTGGGCACGATGAAGGACGCATCGATAAATATCGGCGCGGGCGCCGCCATTTATCTGTAAAAAGTCGCGCCGGCCTCGCGCCGGCGCGTCCATTGCGGTCATGTCATTGTCCATAAACGGACGTGACTTGAGGCGCGAGTGGCCGAGAGTGGTCGAAACGCGCGAACGAAAACTCCCATCATCTCTATATGGCGCGCTTTTTTGCCTGCGATGCGTCCCGTCGCGCTCGCAGCTGCGCGAAATTTAGAGTGGTTCGAAACTTGCTGGAAAGACAGTGTGAGGACCTTTGGCAAGGAGGAGTGAACGACATGCCGGTACTGACCATTCTGCCGTCGGGCAAAACCATCGAAGTTGAGCCGGGCAGCAGACTCCTGGACGCAATTCTCAAAGCGGAGGAGAAGATCCAAAGCAAATGTGGTGGCGAGGCCAAGTGCGGCACCTGCCACCTTTTCGTCCAGGAAGGAAAGAAGAGCCTGTCGAAGACAACCCGCGCGGAAAACGAGCGATTGGATTCGATCGTCGGCGTGGGCTCGAAATCGCGTCTCGCTTGCCAAGCCAATTTCGGAACCGAGAACGTCACGGTCGAGCTGCTCGGCTTCGACTCGGGTCGCTGAGAACCGGAGGGGAATCAAGATGAGCGACAAATCTGTCATCATTCATGTCCGCTTTTTCAATGACGGCACCGTGCAAGAGATCGGTGAGCGTCCGGCGAGCCTTTCCAGCCAGGAGTGGTTCACCAAGCTGACGAACGCTTACGCCATGGACTACATGGCGCTGTCGGGCGGTCGCGGCGCCTTCAAGCTGACGCCGGAGGAACTGGACGTCGCCAAGAGCGCCACGCTTCAGTGACAGTACAGGCAATCCGGGTTCGACGAGAGGAGAAACACAAGTGCTGAGCGCAATCAAAACGGGGTTTGAGCGAGGCCTCGTGATACCCTATCTCGGACCCGGCGTGCTGACGCTGGCGACGGGCGGGAACCCTGTTCCCGCCTCTCCCGAAGAATTGGTCGTGCAGCTGACGAAGGCTGCGACCGTTCCGCACAAAATCCGCAACAATCTCACCGCTGCGGCTCAATACATCGAGAACTTCAAGCATCGCAAAACGATCTCGGCAGCGATGAAGAAGGCTTTCGAGGTGTCGCCCGATCCGAGCGTGCTGCACAATTGGATCGCCGAGCAGCCGACCCTGCCGCTGGTGGTCAACGCTTGGTATGACGATCTACCCCAGAAGTCGCTCACGGGGCGCAAAAGCTGGGGAATCGTCCAAGGCGTGTCGCAAGCCGAACATTTCGGCTATTGGGTGAATTATTTCCGACCCGACTCGTCGCTCGTGCCCAATAAGGAATTCATCCGTGACGGATCTGGCGCAAAGGCTCCTGCCGAGGCGCCCGAAGAAACCCTGTCTTGGGAGACGCTGCTCTATCAACCGATCGGCTCCGTCACTCCGGCGGCCAACTTCGTGATCTCGGACTCCGACTATGTCGAAGTGCTGACAGAAATCGACATTCAGACGCCGATTCCGGAGGCCGTTCAGTCGATCCGCAAGGGCCGCAGCTTCCTCTTTCTCGGCTGCCGTTTCACGACCCAGCTCGAGCGCAATTTCGCTCGCCAGATCATGAAGCGTTCTTCCGATCAGCATTGGGCCGTGATCGAAGGACCGCTGACGAAAAACGAAGCGAAGTTCCTCGCCGAGCAGAACATCACGCGTATCGAGACGCCGCTCGCCGAATTTGTCGCGAGCCTCACCGGGAAACCGGTGGTCGCCTCGACCGCCGACGCCGCGGCTTGAACGGCCGGAGCGTCGACGGAGATCAGTCAATCCAGGACAAGAAAATGCTCGAAGAACTTCCGGTCGTGTTCAAATACCATGTGTTCACATGCTTTCAGCAACGCCCGCCGGGACACCCCCGCGGAAGCTGCACCACTTCCGGCGCGAAGCCGTTGTGGGATCGGCTGCAGGCGAAGCTCGGCGCACAGCCTTTGCCCGATGTCTCGATGACGGCGACGGGGTGCCTCGGCTTCTGCCGCGCCGGCCCGCTGATGGTCGTCTATCCGCAAGGCGTCTGGTATGCGCCGCGGACCGAGGCGGATATCGATGAAATCGTTCAATCGCATTTCATCGACGGCAATCCTGTCGAGCGCTTGATCATCGTGCCGCAGCTCTGACAGCGCCATACATACACTTCGAAAACGCCCGCGGTCGCCGCGGGCGTTTTTCATTTGTGAAGGCCAGGAAATGGCGCCTACGAAACAAAAAGGCCGGAGTGAGCGCTCCGGCCTTGTTTCGCCTTCGAATGCGTCGAGTGTCAGAGAACCGTCAACGGAATGGCGACTCCTTGACGACGGCCCAGAAGAACGTCCACTTTCTGTCGCACGAACTCGACGGTCAGCGGCTTCACGATATAGCCGTGAGCGCCCGCCGCCTGGCTCTCTTTGCCGAAGCCGCTCTGCAGAGAATCTACGATCACCAGCACCTTCACGCCGGATATGCGTTGCGGAATTTCCTTCAACATAGGAAGGCCCGCCGCCTTCACGACATTTTCCGACAAAATCAAAAGATCGGGCTTTGCCGCGGCGGCCTTGTCGAAGGCGGCGTCGAGGCTTCCGATCTCATGGGTCTCATATTCGTCGTGCAGCATGAACTGAAGCGCCGCCCGAATGATCTCGTCGTCGTCGACGACGAAAATGCGCTTGTTTTCGACCGCCCTGGACGTTTCGACGCCGATTTGCATCTCGTCTGCTCCGTAGTTTGACTGCCCGCTTTCTAAGCAATCGTTATGCCGTGCCCATGCCGACAAAGCCGACGCAGCTTGTCCGATTCTTACAATAGTTCCGAACGAGCCTGTCGCCTAAATGCCCTTCGTCCGATTCCGCGCATCACTGTCTGCTTTGACACACCCCCCTCGGCCCCGTCAGGCGCCACGAATAACTCCTTGTTTACAAGTGTCTTAATCGATCTTTGAGTGGCTGGCACGCCGCTTGCGAGACGAGGCCCGCAAGGCGAGTGGCTGCGGATTGGGCGGCCCCGATCACCAAGGGGGCGATCAAGCAACCGGCGCCGGGCTCGGTCGGTAACGACGACTTCGGCCTGCGCGCCGTGCGCGCCGATCGCAATGAAACGGTATCTTAAGGAGACAGAGATGTCAGAACTTCGACAGATCGCGTTCTACGGCAAGGGCGGTATTGGCAAGTCCACGACCTCCCAGAATACCCTCGGGGCTCTCGCCCAGATGGGCAAGAAGATCCTCATCGTCGGTTGCGACCCCAAGGCCGACTCGACCCGCCTGATCCTCCACGCCAAGGCCCAGGACACCATCCTGTCGCTCGCCGCTGAGGCCGGCTCGGTCGAGGACCTCGAGATCGAAGACGTCATGAAGATCGGCTTCATGGACATCCGTTGCGTCGAGTCCGGTGGTCCGGAGCCGGGCGTCGGCTGCGCCGGCCGCGGCGTTATCACCTCGATCAACTTCCTCGAGGAGCAGGGCGCTTATGACGGCGTCGATTACGTCTCCTACGACGTGCTCGGCGACGTGGTCTGCGGCGGCTTCGCGATGCCGATCCGTGAGAACAAGGCTCAGGAAATCTACATCGTCATGTCCGGCGAGATGATGGCCATGTATGCGGCCAACAACATCTCCAAGGGCATTCTGAAGTACGCCAACTCCGGCGGCGTGCGCCTGGGCGGGCTGGTCTGCAACGAGCGCCAGACCGACAAGGAGTACGAGCTGGCGGAGTCTCTCGCCAAGAAGCTCGGCACCCAGCTGATCTACTTCGTGCCGCGCGACAATATCGTTCAGCACGCCGAGCTGCGCCGCATGACCGTCGTGGAATACGCTCCCGAGTCCGGTCAGGCTCAGCACTACCGTAACCTGGCCGAGAAGGTCCATGCGAACAAGGGCAACGGCATCATCCCGACCCCGATCACCATGGACGAGCTCGAAGACCTCCTCATGGAGCACGGCATCATGAAGCAGGTCGACGAGTCGCAGGTCGGCAAGACCGCTGCGGACCTCGCCGCGATCGCGTAATCCGTTTGAAAGCTAGCGGCCCGGCCTCGAACGGGGCCGGGCCGATCTTTCAGACAAGGACTAATCAGAAAGGGATGGCGTCATGAGCCTGGCTCAACCCGAATCCATCGAAGACCTCAAGGCGCGCAATAAGGCGCTGATCAAAGAGGTTCTCGAAGTTTATCCTGAGAAGACCGCCAAGCGCCGCGCGAAGCACCTCGGCACGTTCGAGGATGGCAAGCCGGATTGCGGCGTGAAGTCCAACATCAAGTCGATCCCCGGCGTGATGACGATCCGTGGCTGCGCTTACGCCGGTTCGAAGGGCGTCGTGTGGGGCCCGATCAAGGACATGATCCACATCAGCCACGGCCCGGTCGGCTGCGGTCAGTATTCCTGGGCGTCTCGTCGTAACTACTATATCGGCGTGACGGGCATCGACACCTTCGGCACGATGCAGTTCACCTCGGACTTCCAGGAAAAGGACATCGTGTTCGGCGGCGACAAGAAGCTCGCCAAGCTGATCGATGAAATCCAGGAGCTGTTCCCCCTCAACAAGGGCATCTCCGTCCAGTCCGAGTGCCCGATCGGTCTGATCGGCGACGACATCGAGGCCGTCTCCAAGGCGAAGACCAAGGAGTACAACGGCCATACGATCGTTCCGGTTCGCTGCGAAGGCTTCCGTGGCGTGTCGCAGTCGCTCGGCCACCATCTGGCCAACGATGCGATCCGCGACTGGGTGTTCGACAAGATGGAGGGCAAGCCCGCTCTCTTCGAAGCGACGCCTTATGACGTTGCGATCATCGGCGACTACAACATCGGCGGCGACGCCTGGTCTTCGCGCATTCTGCTCGAGGAAATGGGCCTCCGCGTCGTTGCGCAGTGGTCGGGTGACGGCACGATCGCCGAGCTCGAGGCGACGCCTCGCGCGAAGCTCAACGTGCTGCACTGCTATCGCTCGATGAACTACATCTCCCGTCACATGGAAGAAAAGTACGGGGTTCCGTGGGTCGAGTACAACTTCTTTGGTCCGTCGAAGATCGAAGAGTCGCTGCGCAAGATCGCCAGCCACTTCGACGACAAGATCAAGGAAGGCGCCGAGCGCGTCATCGCCAAATATCGTCCGCTGATGGACGCGGTGATCGCCAAGTACCGTCCGCGTCTCGAAGGCAAGAAGGTCATGCTGTTCGTCGGCGGTCTCCGCCCGCGTCACGTGATCGGCGCCTACGAGGATCTCGGCATGGAGATCGTCGGCACCGGCTATGAGTTCGGCCACAACGACGACTATCAGCGCACGACTCACTATGTGAAGGACGGCACGCTGATCTATGACGACGTGACCGGCTACGAGTTCGAGAAGTTCGTCGAGAAGATCCAGCCCGACCTGGTCGGCTCCGGCATCAAGGAAAAGTACGTCTTCCAGAAGATGGGCGTTCCTTTCCGCCAGATGCACAGCTGGGACTACTCCGGCCCGTATCACGGCTATGACGGCTTCGCGATCTTCGCTCGCGACATGGACATGGCGATCAACTCGCCGGTCTGGAAATTCGCCAAGGCGCCCTGGGCGGCTTGATCGACTGAGTTGCAAACGCTCTCTTCGCGAACGGGGTTCTCCCCGTTCGCGTTCGAGAGACCGAGGCCGGGTCGCCGCCTCGGTCCGAGAGGGCGGGCGCTCGCGGACAACGAGGGGAATCGACATGCCACAGAATGCAGATAACGTCCTCGACCATTTCAACCTATTCCGCCAGCCGGAATATCTCGAGATGTTCGAGAAGAAGAAGAAAGAGTTCGAGAATCATCACCCCGACGCCGAAGTCGAGCGCGTTCGCGAGTGGGCCAAGACAAAAGAGTATCAGGAAAAGAACTTCGCTCGTGAAGCTCTGACCGTCAATCCGGCCAAGGCCTGCCAGCCGCTCGGCGCGGTGTTCGCCTCGCTCGGCTTCGAGCAGACGATTCCGTTCGTCCATGGCTCGCAGGGCTGCGTGGCCTATTATCGTTCGCACTTCTCGCGTCACTTCAAGGAGCCGACCTCTTGCGTCTCCTCCTCGATGACCGAGGACGCGGCGGTGTTCGGCGGCCTCAACAACATGATCGACGGCCTCGCCAACACCTATAATATGTACAAGCCGAAGATGATCTCCGTCTCCACGACGTGCATGGCGGAAGTCATCGGCGACGACCTCAACGCCTTCATCAAGACCTCGAAGGAAAAGGGCTCGGTCCCGGCCGATTACGACGTTCCGTTCGCTCACACCCCGGCCTTCGTCGGCAGCCATGTCACCGGCTACGACAATGTGATGAAGGGCATTGTCGAGCATTTCTGGAACGGCAAGGCCGGCACGGCTCCCAAACTCGAGCGCGTTCCGAACAATTCGATCAACTTCATCGGCGGCTTCGACGGCTATGTGGTCGGCAACATCCGCGAAGTGAAGCGCATGTTCGACTCCATGGGCGTCGAATACACGATCTTCGGCGATCCGAGCGACGTGTGGGATACGCCCACCGACGGTGAGTTCCGCATGTATGACGGCGGAACGAAGCTCGAGGACGCGGCCAACGCGATCAATGCGAAGGCGACCTTCTCGATGCAGCATTTCTCCACGGAGAAGACGCTGCCGCTGATCGCCGCGAGCGGCCAGGAGACCTATTCTTTCCATCATCCGATCGGCGTTCGCGCGACCGACGAGTTCCTGATGAAGGTCTCGGAAGTCACCGGCAAGCCGATCTCCAAGGAGCTGACGCGCGAGCGCGGCCGCCTCGTCGACGCCATCGCCGACTCTTCCGCGCATCTGCACGGCAAGCGTTTCGCGATCTACGGCGACCCGGACCTCTGCTACGGCCTCTCCGCCTTCCTGATGGAGCTGGGCGCCGAGCCGATCACCGTGCTCGCCAGCAACGGCGGCAAGGTTTGGGAAGAGAAGATGAACGAGCTGTTCGCCAGCTCGCCGTTCGGCAAGAACTGCACTGCCTATCCTGGTAAGGACCTCTGGCATATGCGTTCGCTGCTGTTCACGGAGCCGGTCGACTTCCTGATCGGCAACACCTACGGCAAGTATCTCGAGCGCGACACCGGCACGCCGCTGATCCGCATCGGCTTCCCGGTTTTCGATCGCCACCACTATCACCGCTATCCGGTGTGGGGTTATCAGGGCGGCCTGAACGTTCTGGTGTGGCTGCTCGACAAGGTCTTCGACGAGATCGATCGCAACACCAACGTCGTCGCGAAGTCGGACTACAGCTTCGACATTATTCGCTGACGTTCACGAGCTTCCGCCGGGTCGGGGTCGACCCGGCGGAACAACAAGAGCCTGATCCGTCGGGTCGATCGCCGCGCCAGCGCAATGAGTGCGCCGAGTGGGAGGCGATGGCCGTTGCAGGAGGCGCGGATGAGCACGCTGGCCGCAAAAGTCCAAGAAGTTTTCAACGAGCCCGGTTGCGACAAGAACAAGGGCAAATCCGAGAAAGAGCGAAAAAAGGGCTGCACGAAGCAACTGGCGCCAGGCGCCGCAGCCGGTGGATGCGCTTTCGACGGCGCCAAGATCGCTCTTCAGCCCATTACCGACGTCGCCCATCTCGTTCATGGTCCCATAGCCTGCGAAGGCAATTCATGGGACAATCGTGGAGCCAAGACATCGGGCTCCAGCCTCTACCGCACTGGCTTTACAACGGATATCGGCGAGACCGACGTCGTGTTCGGCGGTGAGAAGCGCCTCTACAAATCGATCAAAGAGATCATCGACAAATATGATCCGCCGGCGGTCTTCGTCTATCAGACCTGCGTTCCGGCGATGATCGGCGACGATATCGATGCCGTCTGCAAGGCCGCTGCAAAAAAATTCAACAAGCCGGTCATTCCCGTGAACTCGCCCGGCTTCGTCGGGCCGAAGAATCTCGGCAATAAGCTCGCGGGCGAGGCTATTCTCGAGCATGTGATCGGGACGCAGGAGCCGGAGTATACAACTCCCTACGACATCAACATCATCGGCGAATATAATCTCGCCGGCGAGCTGTGGCAGGTGAAGCCGCTGCTGGACGAACTCGGCATTCGCATCCTGTCCTGCATTTCCGGCGACGGCAAATATAATGAGGTCGCCTATTCCCATCGTGCAAAAGCGTCGATGATGGTGTGCTCCAAAGCCATGATCAATGTCGCGCGCAAGATGGAAGAGCGCTACGACATTCCCTTCTTCGAAGGGTCGTTCTACGGCATCGGCGATATGAGCGACTCGCTTCGCGAGATTGCGCGCCTGCTCGTCGAGCGTGGCGCTCCGGCCGAGCTGAAGGATCGCACCGACGCACTCATCGAGCGCGAGGAGGCGCGCGCCTGGGCGCGCATCGCTCCCTATAAGGAGCGCCTCACGGGCAAGAAGGTTCTGCTCATCACGGGCGGCGTCAAATCCTGGTCCGTCGTCGCCGCTTTGCAGGAAGCCGGCATGGAGCTCGTCGGCACCAGCGTCAAGAAGTCCACCAAGGAGGACAAGGAGCGCATCAAGGAGCTGATGGGTCAGGACGCCCATATGATCGACGATATGACGCCGCGCGAAATGTATAAAATGCTCAAAGACGCGCAGGCGGATATCATGTTGTCGGGGGGGCGCTCGCAGTTCATCGCGCTCAAGGCGAAGATGCCCTGGCTCGATATCAATCAAGAGCGTCATCACGCCTATGCCGGCTATGAGGGAATGGTCGAGCTCGTTCACGAGATCGATAAAGCGCTCTTCAATCCGGTTTGGGAGCAGGTTCGTCGGCCGCCACCGTGGCAGGAAAAAACCTGGGAAGAGCGCGCGAATGAGGCGATTGCAGCCGAGGCGGCCGAGCTCGCGGCCGATCCAATAAAGGCGGAGCAGGTTCGTCGCGAGAAACGCGTCTGCAAATGCCACAATGTGAATGTCGGGGCGCTCGAAGATGCGATCGCATCGGGTTCGTTGACCACAGTCGACGCGCTGGCGGAGGCGACGCACGCAGGCACGGGTTGCGGCGGATGCCGCGACACGATGGAACAGATGATCGAGGCAGCCAACGCCGGTGGCGCGGTTCCTGCATCGAAAGCGGCGTGAGGCGCTCCGATGGCTAGAGTCGAAGTTTCCAAAAAGGCTTGTGCGGTCAATCCGCTGAAGATGAGCCAGCCGATCGGCGGCGCGCTCGCCTTCATGGGCGTCCAGGGGTGCATGCCGCTGCTGCATGGTTCACAGGGATGCACATCTTTTGGGCTGGTGCTGTTTGTTCGACATTTTCGCGAAGCCATCCCACTGCAGACGACGGCGATGAGCGAAGTCGCCACTGTGCTGGGCGGTTTGGAGAATGTCGAGGAGGCGGTCGTCAATATCGCGAAACGCGCCAAGCCCGAGATCATCGGCATTTGCTCGACCGGCGTGACCGAGACCAAAGGCGATGACGTCGACGGATATATTCAGCTCATTCGTCAGCGTCATCCAGAGCTCGATCATATGGGCATCGTCTATGTGTCGACTCCCGACTTCAAGGACGCGTTTCAGGACGGTTGGGGCAAGACCGTCGCCAAGCTGATCGAGGCTTTCGTGCCGGCGAATGAAACTCCGGCTCAGCGCGCACCGCAGAGGGTGAATGTGTTGCCGGGCTGCCATCTGACGCCTGGCGATATCGACGAGCTACGCGACATTATCGAGAGCTTCGGGCTCGAGCCGACCTTCTTGCCCGATCTCTCCGGTTCGCTGGACGGGCATCTGCCCGAGGACTTCACGCCGACAACTCTCGGTGGCACGTCCCGCGAAGCTATGGCGCAAATGGGTTCCGCCGCTTGGACGATCGCGGTGGGAGAACAGATGCGCTTGGCGGCGACGACATTGGAGCGGCGCGCTGGGGTGCCCTTCGTTCTCTTCGATCGCCTCACTGGGCTCGCGCCCAATGATGAGCTTATCGAGTTTCTCTCTCGTATCAGCGGCCGTCCTGTGCCACTGAAGTTCAAGCGGCAGAGAGGACAGCTCGTCGACGCAATGCTCGACGGACATTTCCATTTCGGCGCCAAGAAGGTGACCATCGGCGCCGAGCCGGATCTGCTGTTCGCGATCGGCTCATGGCTGATCGAGATGGGTGCGGACGTTACGGCCGCGGTGACGACGACGCATTCGGCGGTGCTGGAAAAGCTGGCGATCGAAGAGGTTCTGATCGGCGATCTCGAAGATTTGGAAAATCGTTCGAAGGGCGCCGATCTGATAATGACCCATTCGCATGGGCGTCAGGCGTCAGAGCGTCTCGGCGTGCCGCTCTTCCGGCTCGGCCTGCCGACTTTCGATCGCCTCGGCGCCGGTCACGAGCTGACGGTCGGCTACAGAGGCACTCGGACTCTGATCTTCAATATCGGCAATATGTTCATTTCGCAGGCGCATGAGCCGGGTCCCGACACCTGGCGCCGCGAGGATGAGAATGTCACGCATTTCGGGGGGGAGCCGGCCCCCGAGCTGGTCCAACTTACCGCGATGGCCTGACCACGAGGAGGCAGCATGAAAGTCGCATTCGCCACCCAAGACCTCGAACGCGTCGACGCCCATTTCGGTTGGGCGAAGAATATCGCGATCTACGAGCTGACGGCCGATGGATATAGCCTGGTCGAGACGATCCAGTTCCAGGGCGATCTGCAAGAAGACGGAAACGAAGACAAGCTTCAGCCGAAGCTCGAGGCGATCAAAGATTGCGCGATTCTCTACATCGCGGCGATCGGCGGCTCCGGCGCTGCACGCGTCGTGGCGTCCGGCATCCATCCGATGAAGGTGCCGCAACCCGAGAACATCGTCGATCTCTTGGAGAAGCTGAAAGTTGTCCTGCAGGGCGCGCCGCCGCCGTGGCTGCGCAAGGTGATCACGAAGGGCCAGGAACGTACCTTCGATTTCGAGGAAGAGGCTGCAAATGGCTGAGACCGAGACGATTACGGCGACTAATGCCGCTGAGAGCATCTTCATCAAGGAGCTCATCAAGCAGTGGCGCGCGCAGGACACGCACGGCACCTGGGAAAACAAGAAGGATCTCGATCTCATCAAGCCGTATATCGTCGACAAGGAAGCGCGTAAGGCGCTCCCGCTGATCGGCGATCCGGATCCCGAGATTCTCTGGCGCGTTGAGCTCTTTTACAATGCGATCGCTCTGTCGATCGAGCGCGCCACCGGCGTGATGGTTCAGCCGATGATCAAGATGAGCCATGAGGGCTTCGGCCGTCAGGTGCTCATCGCCGGTCGCCTGATCGTGGTCAATAAGCAGCTGCGCGACGTTCATCGTTTCGGTTTCGACAATCTCGACAAGCTGGCCGAGGAAGGCACCAAGCTGGTCAACGCCGGCGTCGAAATGGTCGAGAAGTTCCCGGAAGTCGCGCGTTACTGAACTCGAAGGAGAGTGAAAAATGAGCTCCGTCGACGAGCTGAAGGCCGAGATCAAGAAGCTCTCCGCCAAAGCGACCAATATGAAGATGAACCTGCACGACCTTTCGGAAGAGTTGCCGATCAATTGGGGCACGATTCTCACTGTCGCGCAGGAGACCTATGAGGCGTATTCGGCTCTCGAGGCCGCTCGCCAGAAGCTCAAGGAATTGGAGACGGCGTGATGGGGGCGTTCAAGACCAGAGGCGGCGCCGATTGGACGCCGTCCTATCTCACCGACATCAACCCCGCGACCTGTATCGGTTGCGGGCGTTGCTTCAAGGTTTGTCCGCAGGACGTGATGGCGCTCTACGGCGTCGACGCGGAGGGGACCATTCTCGGGATCGTCACCGACGACGACGATGATGATTTCGACGGCGAGCTCAATCGCAAGATCATGAAGGTCGAGCGAGAGCAGGACTGCATCGGCTGCTCGGCATGTTCCAAGGTCTGTCCGAAGGACTGCCAGACGCACGTCCCTGTGGACGAGCTGGTCGGCTGATCCGATGGCCTTTCTCTCCGAGGATCGTCGAGCGGAGAGCGGGCTTCCGCAGCCCGACCGGGATGTGACGGATATTTACGTGCGCTTGCGGTCGCGTCCGAGCGATTTCGGACGCGACGACCCTTTTACTGCGCATATGTTCTGCTGCGTGCTGGCTCTCGGTCTGAGCGAGGCGGCAGGGCGGCCCGGTTGGCTCGCTCAGTCGCTTGCGCTCGGGCGCGAGGATTTGACCCGTCTGATCGAGCGATGGGCGCCCGAGGCGCTTTCCCTGCTCGATCTCGCGTCAGAGCCCGAGGCGATCGAGCTGGACGATGAAGAAGATCAAATTCGAGAATTATTGTTGAGGTTTCGCGGTGACTCGTCGGACGAGTCCGCTTGGCTGGCCGCTATCCTCGCCAAGCGCGCTATGGCGCCCCGGCATTTGTGGCAGGATCTGGGGCTCGCCAAAAGAGACGAGCTGGGCCGTCTGATGCAGGCACGCTTTCCGAGCCTCGCAGCGCGCAACGTCAATCATATGAAATGGAAAAAGTTCCTTTATCGCTCCTTGTGCGAGATGGAAGGCTTCGTCCTTTGCGCGGCGCCGACATGCCGGGAGTGCAGCGACTTCCACGACTGTTTCGGCGACGAGAGCGGCGAGAGCGCTTTGGCCCGCCTGTCTCATGGCAAGCCCTCGAATTCCTGAACGATCTCGAGCTTTGGCGCCGTTTTTCAGCGCGAAACGCCGCTGAAATCGCGGAATTTCGTGCATTTCGAAGGACAATCGCCATCCGTGTCGGAACTCGGACAATGTGGGAATGCAAACAGCCGCGAGCCGTGAGAATCGGCTGATTCACGATGGTAAACTCGTGTGGCATAGCGGTTGCTTCCTCTGTGACGGATAGTTTTCCGGGAAGAGGTTAAGCAAATGATCGAACTCACAGACAACGCGCTGAACGCGGTGCGTTCGGCAATTTCGGGCGCCGGGCAGGAAGTCGAGGGGCTGCGCATCATGGTCGAGGCCGGCGGCTGCGCGGGCTTCCAGTATACGATGGGCCTCGTCAATGAGAGCAATCCGGCTGACCATGTCTTCGAGCGTGACGGTGTGAAGGTTTTCGTGGAGGAGGGCTCGCTCGCCTACCTCGACGGCACGCGCGTCGATTTCGTCAGCGGTCTCGAGGGCGCGGGTTTCACCTTCGACAACCCCCAGGCCAAATCCAGCTGTTCCTGCGGCAAGTCGTTCGGTTGATCGTCTTACGGGGAGAGCGGCGATGTGGGAATATTCCGACAAGGTCCAGGAGCATTTCTTCAACCCGAAGAACGCTGGCGTTCTCGACGGTGCCAATGCGGTCGGCCAGGTCGGCGCTCTTTCCTGCGGTGATGCGCTCAAGCTGATGCTCCATATCGACCCTGTGACGGAGATCGTTCTCGAAGCCAAGTTCCAGACCTATGGTTGCGGCTCTTCGATCGCATCCTCGTCGGCTCTGACCGAGCTCGTCATCGGCAAGACGCTCGAGCAGGCGCGGGCGCTCACCAATCGCGACATTGCGGATTTTCTCGGCGGGCTTCCGCCGGAGAAAATGCATTGCGCGGTGATGGGGCATGAGGCGCTTCAGGCGGCGATCGCGGATTTTCGCGGCGAGGTCTGGCGGTCGGAGCACGAGGAGGCGGCGCTCGTTTGCAAATGTCACGGCGTCGATGCGAGGGTGATCGAGCGCGCGATCCGAGACAATGCTCTGTCGACGGTCGAGCAGGTCGGCGCCTTCACCATGGCGGGCACGGGCTGCACGACCTGCTATGAGCAGATCGAGGATATTTTGCTGCGGGTGGCGACCGAGGCCGCGGCCGCGTCTGCTGCTGCGGCGGCTGCGCATGCGACCGAAGTCGCACGTCCAGAGACAGTGGCGGCCGCTCCCGCTGCGGCTCCGGTCGCGCCTCGGCCGGGCTCGCTCAATCTTTTCAGCGCCGCCGTGCGGGCCGCGTCGTCCGCGCCGGCTCCTGCGAAGGCGATCGTGCGGCCCGCCACGGAATCTTCGCCGCTCTCCCCCGCGTCGCCGCTTCCGCCGCCTTCGGCCGGGATGACGAATTTGAAGAAGATTCGTCTGATCGAGGAGACGATCGAAGACCTCCGCGTCTATCTGCGCAAGGACGGCGGCGACTGTGAGCTCATCGACGTCGACGGCTCCAATGTGCTGGTCAGTCTCACTGGCGCATGTGTCGGCTGTCAAATGGCGAGCGTCACTGTGTCGGGAATACAGGAACGGCTCATGGCCAAATTGGGCGTGCCGATTCGCGTGATCCCGGTCGGTCGCAACGCTCATTGAGGAGTGCGTCATGAAGGCGATTTATCTCGACAATAACGCGACGACCCGAACCGATCCGGCGGTGGTGGATGCGATGCTTCCTTTCTTCACGGAGCATTTCGGCAACGCCTCTTCGGCTCACTCTTTCGGGGCGGAAGTCGGGACTGCGGTGAAGGCGGCGCGGCAGCAGCTGCAGCAGCTACTCGGCGCGACGCATGACCACGAGATCATCTACACCTCGGGCGGCACGGAGAGCGACAATGCCGCGATTTTGTCGGCGCTCGAGGCGCTGCCGGATCGCAATGAGATCGTGACGTCCAAGGTCGAACATCCCGCGATCCTGTCGCTTTGCGAGCATCTCGAGAAAACCGGCCGCGCCAAGGTTCACTTCATCGGCGTCGATGGGTCCGGCCAGCTCGACATCGACGCCTATCGTGCCGCTTTGTCCGACAAGGTGGCGGTCGTTTCGCTGATGTGGGCGAATAATGAGACGGGGACGATCTTCCCCGTCGAAGGTCTCGCCGAGCTCGCCAAGGAGCATGGCGCTCTGTTCCATACGGACGCAGTGCAGGCAGTTGGCAAGACGCCTATCTCGCTCAAGGACAGTGCGATCGACATGTTGTCGTTGTCCGGCCACAAGCTGCATGGTCCGAAGGGTATCGGCGCGCTCTATGTGAAGAAGGGCGCTCGTTTCAAGCCGTTGATCCGGGGTGGTCATCAAGAGCGCGCGCGTCGCGGCGGCACGGAGAATGTGCCGGCGATCATCGGCCTCGGCAAGGCGGCGGAGCTCGCGCTCCAGCATATGGCCGAGGAGCAGGGCCGCGTGAAAGAGCTGCGCGATCGGCTGGAGAAGGCGGTTCTGCAGCGCGTTCCCAATTGCATCGTCAATGGCGATCGTCATGACCGTCTGCCGAACACGACCAATATCGCTTTCGAATATGTCGAGAGCGAAGCGATCCTGCTGCATCTCAATCGAGGTGGCGTCGCCGCATCCTCGGGCTCGGCCTGCACTTCGGGCTCGATGGAGCCGAGCCATGTGTTGAAGGCGATGGCGATTCCCGAGGCCGCGCTGCACGGCGCGGTTCGCTTCTCCTTCTCGCGCGACAATGCCTCGGAGGATGTCGATCGCGTCATCGAAGCGCTGCCGGGGATTGTCGAAAAGCTGCGCGAGATGTCGCCCTTCTGGGCGGATGCGGAGAAGAAGACCAACGACTCCAAGCCCGTTTTTGCGTGACAGGCGGTTCCCGTGAACGGCGATCAACCCCGCATCTTCATCAATGACACGACGCTTCGCGACGGTGAGCAGGCGCCGGGCGTCGCATTCACTGCCGCGGAAAAGCTCGCAATCGCGCGTGCGCTCGCGGCTCTCGGCGTCGATGAGATCGAGGCGGGGACGCCGGCTATGGGGCGGGACGAAGTCGAGTCGATCGCCGCGATCGCCGCGGACGGTCTGCCTTGTCGCGTGATGGCCTGGTGCCGGCTGAGCGAGGGGGACGTCGACGCCGCGCTCGCCGCGAATGTTACGCATGTGAATGTGTCGTCGCCCATGTCGCGACTGCAGATCGGCGTGAAGCTGTCGACCGACGTCGATGGCGCGGCGGCGCGGGTGGAGCGTGTGGTGGGCTATGCGCGATCGAAAGGGCTGACCGTGGCTCTCGGCGGCGAGGATTCCTCGCGCGCCGATCCGCGCGACATCGGTCGTATCGCGCGTGCGGCCGCGGCGGCGGGCGCGACGCGTTTCCGCTTCGCGGACACGCTCGGGACGCTCGATCCCTTCGCGACCTATGAGTCGATACGTCGCGTGCGCGAGGAGACCGATCTGCCGATCGAGTTTCACGGCCATGACGATGTCGGCCTCGCCACCGCCAACACGCTCGCAGCGGTGCGCGGCGGGGCTACGCATGCCTCTGTGACTATGCTCGGTCTCGGCGAGCGCGCCGGCAATGCGGCGCTCGAGGAGGTCGCGGTCGCGCTCGGCCAAGTCGCGCATGGCCGCACCAATATCGAGCTCAAGCGTCTGCAAGGCGTCGCGCGGCTCGTGGCGGCGGCGGCGCGCCGAAAGATCGGGCGCGCCAAGGCGGTGGTCGGGTCCGACATATTCACGCATGAATCGGGCATTCATGTCGCGGCGCTGATGAAGGATGTGCGCACCTATCAGGGCCTCGATCCTGCGCGGCTCGGACGGCGGCACCGCATCATCATCGCCAAGCATTCGGGGTTGAGCGCGATTCAGAAGAAATGCGCCGAGATCGGCGTCGATCTCGACCGTGAGACGGCTGCGCGGCTGCTCGATCATGTCAAGCGTCGCGCTCTGGACCAGAAGCGTCCAGTCAATCGTGGAGAGTTTATTCGCCTCGTCGATCGGGCGCAGGCGGAGGCGGTCTTATCGGCGCTGCATGATGTCGGAGGCGTGTCATGAATCCCATTTCGATTGTCGACACGCCGCGCGTCGCACCCAGCAAAGGGCTGTTCGCACAGATCCGTGAGGATGTCGGCTGCGTCGCGCAGCGCGACCCGGCGGCGCGCAGCACGCTCGAGGTGGTTCTGCTCTATCCGGGCGTGCATGCGCTGATTTGGCATCGCATCGCCAATCGCCTGTGGCGCGGCGGCCATAAGTTCTCGGCGCGGGCGCTGTCGTGGTTCGGGCGGCTCGTCACCAATATCGACATTCATCCCGGCGCGACGATCGGCGTGCGCTTCTTCATCGATCATGGCGCGGGCGTCGTCATCGGCGAGACGGCGACGATCGGCGATGATGTGACCATGTATCACGGCGTTACCTTGGGCGGCACCTCCTGGTCCGTGGGGCGTCGCCATCCGACGGTCGGCGATGGCGTGCTGATCGGCGCCGGCGCCAAGATTCTCGGACCGATCAGCGTCGGCCCGCGCGCGCGCATCGGCGCCAATTCTGTCGTCATTGAGGATGTTCCGCCGGAGATGACGGTGGTCGGAATTCCTGGCCGCGTGGTGCGCGAGCAGCGGCGCCGCTCGGGAGTGGATGGGCGCATCGATCTCGAGCATCACCTCATTCCCGATCCGGTCGGCGACGCGATCTCCGTGCTCATCGACCGCATCGATTTTCTCGAAGCGCGGCTCGCACATCTGCAAGTGCGCGTCAGCGAAGGCTCCCATCGGCAAGTCGGAGACAACAAGCCATGAGCATATTGGACGATCTGCGCAAATTGTCGGCGGCCGAGGAATTCTTCGACCTTCTCGGCGTCGAATACGACCCCAACATCGTGCGGCACTCGCGTCTGCATATTCTGCGACGCATGGGCGAGTATCTTCACAAGGCTGCGCCCGAGGGCGCGTCCGACGAGGAAGTGCGCGAAGCCTGCCGTGAGTTTCTCGCGAAGGCCTATCAGGACTTCACGAAATCGTCTCCGATCGAAGAACGGCTTTTCAAAGTGCACAAGGACGCGGTAAAGCCGAAGGAAGAGCCGAAGAAGCCCTTCGTGCCGCTCACAACGGTCACGACGTCGAACGGATGAAGATCGAAACACAAGTCGGGATGGCGAGAGGAAGAGACTCATGAAGATACTTGTCTGCATCAAGCAAGTTCCCGACAGCGCCCAGATCCGCGTGCATCCCGTCACCAACACGATCATGCGGCAGGGCGTGCCGACGATCATCAATCCCTATGATCTCTTCTCGCTGGAGGAAGCGCTCAAGCTGCGCGACAAATTCGGCGGCGAGGTCACGACATTGACCATGGGTCCGCCCATGGCCGCCGACGCGCTGCGCAAGACGTTGGCGATCGGCGCCGATCGCGCGATTCTGCTCACCGATCGTTTTTTCGCCGGCGCGGACACTCTGGCGACCACCTATGCGCTCGCGCAGGCGATCGGCAAGATTCAGAAGACCTGGGGCGATCTCGATCTCGTCTTCACTGGCAAGCAGACGATTGACGGCGACACGGCGCAGGTCGGTCCGGGTGTGGCGAAGCGTCTCAACCTTCTGCAATTGACTTATGTCTCCAAAATCGTCGAAGCCGATGAGGAGAAGCGCGAGGTCGTCATCGAGCGTCGCGCGGAAGGCGGCACGCAAGTCCTCAAGACGAAAATGCCCTGCCTCATCGCCATGCTCGAGGGCACGAACGAGGTGCGTCGCGGCTCCATCTCGGATTCGCTGCGCGCCGCTCGGGCCGAGATCATCACCTGGAGCGCGAAGGACGCCGAGATCGAGGACCTCGGCAAATGCGGGTTGAAAGGATCGCCGACGATCGTGAAGAAGGTCTTCGCGCCGCCGCAGCGCACCGATCGCGCCGCCTTCGTGGAGCCGGGCAAGAACGCCGGCGATTCCGCCGACGTGCTGATCGAGGCGATCTTCAAGCGCCATCCGGCGCTCGAGGACGACATGACGAAATTGGCCAGTGGGTTCTAAAGGAGAAGCGAAAATGTCCGACAAGCCCGCCCCCGCCGCGCCGCAGCAGAGCCGCGCCAGCGCGAAAAAGGAGCTCCCGGAGCATTTCCGCGGCTACAAGCACGTCTGGGTGTTCGTCGAGCTGGAGCGCGGCGAGGTGCATCCGGTGTCCTGGGAGCTGCTCGGCGCCGGCCGCAAGCTCGCGGATCAGCTGAAGGTCGATCTCGCCGCCGTCGTGCTCGGCGCGCCCGGCGAAGCCACGCGCAAGGCCGTCAACGAATCCTTCTTCTACGGCGCAGATCTCGCCTATCTCGTCGAGAATCCGATTCTCGGCGATTATCGCAATGAGCCTTATTCGAAGGCCGTCACGCAGCTCGTCAACACGCATAAGCCCGAGATCCTGCTTCTGGGCGCGACGACGCTCGGCCGCGATCTCGCCGGCTCGGTGGCGACGACGCTGCTCACCGGCCTCACCGCCGATTGCACCGAGCTCGCGGTGGACGCCGACGGCTCGCTCGCGGCGACGCGGCCGACCTTCGGCGGCTCGCTTCTGTGCACGATCTATACGTTGAACTATCGGCCGCAGATGGCGACGGTGCGTCCGCGTCAGCTGCCGACCCCTGTGCGGGACGAGACGCGCACCGGTCGTGTGATCGAGTTCAAAGCCGATCTCGACGAAGACGCGATCATCACCAAGCTGCTGAAGTTCATCCCCGACCGCGAGTCGGCCAAGAGCAATCTCGCTTTCGCCGACGTCGTCGTCGCCGGCGGGCTCGGCCTGCAGAGCGCGGAGAATTATCAGCTCGTGCGCAATCTCGCGACCGTGCTCGGCGCCGAGTTCGGCGGCTCGCGTCCTCTGGTGCAGAAGGGCTGGATCAGCTCCGATCGTCAGATCGGGCAGACCGGCAAGTCGATCCGTCCCAAGCTCTATATCGCCGCCGGCATTTCTGGCGCGATTCAGCATCGCGTCGGCGTCGAAGGCGCCGATTGCATCGTCGCGATCAACACCGACAAGAATGCGCCCATCTTCGACTTCGCGCATATCGGCATAGTGACCGACGCCATTCGTTTGCTTCCGGCGCTGACCGAAGCTTTCCGCAAACGTCTCTCGCCCGAGAACGCAGACCGGCTCGCCGGCTAACCCGAGGAGATCATCATGATCGAAGAGAAATTCGACGCGATCGTCATCGGGGCCGGCATGGCCGGCAACGCTGCGGCCTATACCATGGCCTCGCGCGGTCTGAATGTCCTGCAGCTGGAGCGCGGCGAATACGCCGGCTCCAAGAATGTGCAGGGCGGCATTCTCTATGCCGACATGCTGGAGAAGATCATCCCCGATTTCCGCGAGGAGGCGCCGCTCGAGCGGCATCTCATCGAGCAGCGGTTCTGGATGATGACCGATCGCTCGCATACGGGCATGCAATATCGTTCGGACGACTTCAATGAGGAGAAGCCGAACCGCTACACGATCATCCGCTCGCAGTTCGATCGCTGGTTCAACAAGCAGGTGCAGGGCGCGGGCGCGATCGTCATCAGCGAGACGACCGTCACCGAGCTGGTCAGCGACGCTTATGGCAAGGTGATCGGCGTGCGTACGGATCGCGCCGGCGGCACGGTCTTCGCCGATGTCGTGGTGCTGGCGGAAGGCGTCAACGGCCTGCTCGGCGCACGCGCCGGTCTGCGGCCGACGCCTCGGCCCGAGCATGTCGCGCTCGCGGTGAAGGAAATGCACTTCCTGCCGCGCGAGACGCTCGAAGCCCGCTTCAATCTGCATGGCGACGAAGGCGTCGTGATCGAGGCGGCCGGCACCATCTCCAAGGGGATGACCGGCATGGGCTTCGTCTATACGAACAAAGAGAGCATTTCTGTCGGCTTTGGCTGCTTGGTGTCGGATTTCGCCGAAAACCAGGAGACGCCCTATGGGATGCTGGAGAATTTCAAAAAGCATCCGTCGATCGCGCCGCTGCTCGAGGGCTCGGAAGTGAAGGAATATGCCGCGCATCTCATTCCCGAGGGCGGCTTCAACACCATTCCCGAGCTGTTCGGCGATGGTTGGGTCGTCGTCGGCGACGCGGCGCAGCTCAACAACGCCATCCATAGAGAAGGCTCGAATCTTGCTATGACGTCCGGCAGGCTCGCGGGCGAGGCGATTTTCCAGGTGAAGTCCCGCCGCGATCCGATGACGAAGCAGAATCTGGCGCTCTACAAAAAATTCCTCGATGACAGCTTCGTCATGAAGGATCTGAAGAAATACAAGGATATGCCGGCGTTGCTGCATACGCAGGCGCAGAATTTCTTCCTCACCTATCCGACACTCGTGTCGAAGGCGATGGAGAATTTCCTACGCGTCGACGGCACGCCGAAGATCGAGAAGGAAAAGGCGTCGGTCCGCGCTTTCCGTGAGAAGCGCTCGCTGACGGGATTGTTCGGAGATGCATGGCGTCTGGCGCGCGCCTGGCGCTGAGAGGAGGAATCGCGATGTCGACGCAAGCTGCGCGAGTCGAGGAGAAGCTGTTCCAGAACCGCTATCTCGTCGATCAAGGAAAACCCCATATTGTCGTGCAGCCGCACACGACGCCGTCCAAGAATCTCGTGGCGATGACCAAGATCTGCCCGGCCGGCTGCTATGAGCAGAACGCCTCGGGCCAGGTCGAGATCACGCCGGACGGTTGTCTGGAATGCGGCACTTGTCGTGTTCTCTGTGAGCCGCAGGGCGATATCGTGTGGAATTATCCGCGCGGCGGCTATGGCGTGCTGTTCAAATTCGGCTGAGAGTGACCGACGCGCCGCGCGTCGGCGCGTCGGAAAATGGACGCGAGGATGTTCGATGACGGTCGCCCAATTGATCGAAGTGCTGAAGGACATGCCGAGCGAAGCCGTGGTGATCCTCGAGGGAGACGGCGCCTTGGCGCGTCTCGTCGGGGTGAATTTGGAAAAGAGCGTGATGGCGGGATTGCCCGACGAGGTCGTCCTGTCCACCGACTGCGAAGAATGACGGTGCCCCTTTCGGGGCGCGACCGACCGACGCAGGCTCTCGTCGCCGGCAAGGCTTGACGACCGTGCGTTTCGATCTCATCTTTTGAAGTGTCTCGACGATCTTCGCGGGAGAGGCCGGCGCTCGCGCCGGAGCCGAAGGCGCAACCGCCCCGGAAACGCTCAGGCAAAAGGACCGCGAGGAAAGAGACACTCTGGAAAGCGGCGCAGCCCATCCGCGCCCACCGAAGGGCGTAACCTGCGCTGCAGGGAAATCTCTCAGGTCTCCAGACAGAGGGGGCGCGAGCCGGGCGGAGAAATCCGCCCAATGCGGAACGCCGATCTGTCGGGAGCGCCCTTTGAGCGAAAGCTTCGCCCCACGCATTCCCACGCCGCTCGAAAAGACGCCGCTCGATGCGCTGCATCGCGCTCTCGGCGCGCGAATGACGCCATTCGCCGGCTATGAGCTGCCGCTGCATTATCCGGCCGGCGTCGTCGCCGAGCACATACATACACGCGAGAAGGCGAGCCTCTTCGATGTCTCGCACATGGGCCAGGCGATTCTCGGGGGCCGCGGCGCCGCGGAGCAGATCGAATCTCTGGTCCCCGCCGCCATCGCGGACCTTCACACCGAGCGCACGCGCTATAGCCAGCTGCTCGCTGAGGATGGCGGGGTTCTCGACGATCTGATGATCACCCGCCTGCCGGGGCGCGACGAGCGGCTCCTTCTCATCGTCAACGCCGCGGCCAAGCAACAAGATTTCGCACTTTTGCGCCAACAGTTGCCGCAGCTCGCTCTGTCGGTTCTCACCGGCCGCGCGCTGATCGCGCTGCAAGGGCCGCGCGCCGCCGCCGCGCTCGCGACGGTCTTGCAGGAGCTCGAGGATATGCCTTTCATGGGCTGGCGCGCCGCCGAGTTTCGCGGCGCCGGCCTGTTCGTGTCGCGCTCCGGCTATACGGGCGAGGACGGCTTCGAGATTTCAGTTCCCAATCATCTCGCCGAGCCGCTGGCGGAGGCTCTGCTGGGGCATCCCGATGTCGCGCCCGCCGGCCTCGCCGCCCGCGATTCGCTGCGGCTCGAGGCGGGCCTCTGCCTCTATGGCCATGATCTCGACGCCACGACCGATCCGATCGAGGCGGGCCTCGCCTGGTCCATCGGCAAGCGCCGGCGTGAGCAGGGCGGCTTCCCCGGCTATGAGCGCATCCGCGCCGCTCTGGCGCATGGTCCCGCGCGCTTGCGCGTCGGCCTGCTGCCGGAAGGCCGCGCGCCCTTGCGTGAAGGCGCGGCGCTGGCGGCGCCGGATGGCCGAATCATCGGCCGAATCACGTCCGGCGGCTATTCGCCGACACTCTCGCGTCCCATCGCCATGGGCTATGTCGAATCCGGCTTCGCCACGCCCGGCGTCACGCTGGAGAGCCGCCTTCGCGACAAGCCCGTCGCGGTCGAGGTCACATCCCTGCCTTTCGTTCCCCATCGCTTTTTCCGCGGCCCAGCCGGAAAGGATAGATCATGAGCGGCGAGCGTTACACCAAGGATCACGATTTCCTGCGCGTCGAAGGCGACATTGCGATCGTCGGAATCACCGATTTCGCGCAGTCGCAGCTCGGCGACATTGTTTTTGTCGAGCTGCCGGCGCCGGGAAAGCGCGTCGCCAAGGGCGAGCAGCTGGCGACGATCGAAAGCGTGAAGGCGGCGAGCGAAATCTATGCGCCGATCTCCGGCGAGGTGGTGGCGATCAATGACCGCCTCGAATCATCGCCAGATCTCGTCAATAAGGAGCCGCTCGGCGAAGGCTGGCTGCTGACATTGCGCGTCGCCGACGCCGCCGAGCTCGAAGAGCTGATGGATGAGGACGCCTATCGCGCCTTTCTGGAAAGCGAGGGATGAGCAATGCGCTATCTGCCCTTGACGGATGTCGATCGCAAAGACATGCGCGATGCGATCGGCGTCGCCGATTTCGCCGCGCTCTATGCCGATGTGCCGTCTGAGCTGCTGCTCGATCGCCCGCTCGATCTCCCGCGCGCAAAATCGGAGATGGAGGTGGAGCGTCTGCTCTCCGCCATGGCGAAGCGCAATCTCTCGGCCGCGAGCGCGCCCTTCTTCATCGGCGCCGGCGCCTATCGCCATCATATTCCCGCGAGCGTCGATCATCTGATCCAGCGCTCGGAGTTTCTGACCAGCTACACGCCCTATCAGCCGGAGATATCGCAGGGCACGCTGCAATATCTCTTCGAGTTTCAGACGCAGGTCGCCATGCTCACCGGCATGGAGATCGCCAATGCGTCGATGTATGACGGCTCCACCGCCTGCGCCGAGGCGGCGCTGATGGCGCATCGAATCACCAAGCGGCGCAAGGCGATTCTCTCCGGCGGATTGCATCCGCATTATACCGATGTGCTGCGCACGATCTCACATTTCGCCGGCGACGAGATCGTCGCGCTGGCGCCGGATGTGCAGGCGCGGGAGGACATTGCATCGGCGATCGACGATAGCGTCTCCTGCGTCATCGTGCAGACGCCGGATGTCTTCGGCAATCTGCGCGATCTCACGCTTATCGCAGACGCCTGTCATCGTCACGGCGCGCTGCTCGTCGCCGTCTTCACCGAGGCGGTCTCGCTCGGCCTGCTGAAGTCTCCCGGCGAGATGGGCGCGGATATTGTCGTCGGCGAGGGCCAGTCGCTCGGCAATCCGCTCTCCTTCGGCGGCCCCTATCTCGGCCTGCTCGCGACGCGGCAATCCTATCTGCGGCAGACGCCCGGACGCCTCATCGGCGAGACCGTCGACGCCGACGGACGCCGCGGCTATGTCGCGACACTCTCGGCGCGCGAGCAGCATATTCGTCGCGACAAGGCGACGTCCAACATCTGCACCAACTCCAATCTCTGCGCGCTCGCCTTCAGCATTCATTTGAGCCTGCTCGGCGAAGCCGGCCTGCGCCGTCTCGCGCGCGCAAATCATGCGAGCGCTATCGATCTCGTCGATCGGCTCGCGGCCGTTGCCGGAGTCGAGACGCTCAATGAGAGCTTCTTCAACGAATTCACCTTGCGCGTTCCGGGCGACGCCGCGCGTCTCGTCGAAGCCATGGCGGAGCGGGGCGTGCTCGCGGGCGTTCCGGTGTCGCGCCTGCTGCCGCAAGCGGGGCTCGATGATCTCCTCATCGTCGCCAGCACAGAGGTCGATACGGCGGAAGATCGCGAGGCTTTCGTCGCCGCAATGAAAGGAGCGCTCTGATGCTCGATCATCCGAAGGAATCCGCTTTCGAGACCTTCTCGGGAAATCGCGGGCTCGATCAGGAGGAGCCGCCGATCTTCGAGATCGGCCGTCCCGAGACCAGCGGCGTCGACATAGACGAGCCGGCGCATTTGGAGCCGCGTCTCGGCGCGCTCGAGCGCAAAGGGCCGATCGGCCTGCCCGGCCTCTGCGAGCCGGAGGCGATGCGCCATTATGTGCGTCTGTCGCGCAAGAATTATTCGATCGACGCGGGCCTCTATCCGCTCGGCTCCTGCACGATGAAGCATAATCCGCGTCTCAATGAGAAAGTCGCGCGGTTCGCGGGCTTCGCCGATCTGCATCCGCTGCAGCCGCAATCGACGGCGCAAGGCGCGCTGGCGCTGATGGAGGAGCTGTCGCGCTGGCTGCTGACGCTCACCGGCATGAGCGCCATAGCGCTCTCGCCGAAAGCCGGCGCGCATGGCGAGCTCTGCGGCCTCATGGCCATAGAGGCGGCGCTCGAAGCGCGCAGCGAAGCGGCGACGCGCAAGGTCGTTCTCATTCCGCAATCGGCGCATGGCACAAATCCGGCGAGCGCGGCTCTGCTCGGCTTTCAGCCGCGTGTCATTGAGGCGGGCGCCGATGGCGTGGTGAGCGAGGAAGCTGTCGCCAAAGCCCTCGGTCCCGATGTCGCGGCGATCATGCTCACCAATCCCAATACTTGCGGATTGTTCGAGCGCAATATCGTCGCCATTGCGCGGCGCGTGCATGAGGCGGGCGGCTATTTCTATTGCGACGGCGCCAATTTCAACGCCATAGCCGGCGTGGCGCGGCCCGGCGACATGGGCGTCGACGCCATGCATCTCAATCTGCACAAGACCTTCTCGACGCCGCATGGCGGCGGCGGGCCGGGCTCTGGTCCTGTCGTCTTTTCCGAACGTCTCGCGCCTTTCGCGCCGGTTCCGTTCCTGCTGCGCGAAGGCGAGACATTGCGTCTCGTCGAGCATGGCGATGGGGCGCAGAGCTTCGGCCGGCTGACCGCCTTTCACGGCCAGTTCGGAACCTTCGTGCGCGCGCTCGCCTATATTTTGTCGCATGGCGCGGACGGGCTCGCGCAGACGTCGCGCGACGCCGTGCTCTCGGCCAATTATCTGCGCGTGGCGCTACGAGATGTGATGACGCAGCCTTTCGGTGATCGCCTTTGCATGCATGAGGTCTTGTTCGATGATAGCTTCCTCGAGGGGACGGGAGTCGCCACGCTCGATTTCGCCAAGGCGATGATTGACGAGGGCTATCATCCGATGACGATTTATTTCCCGCTCGTCGTTCACGGCGCCATGCTGATCGAGCCGACAGAATCGGAATCGAAACGCTCGCTCGATTTGTTCGTCACGACGATGCACGATCTCATCGCTAGCGCGAAACGCGGCGAGACGCGCCGTTTCACCGAGGCGCCGCGCTACGCTCCGCGCCGCCGTCTCGACGAGACCGCCGCCGCGCGCAAGCCCGTGCTGCGTTGGAGCGCGGGTTGAGCCTCGATCGCTCACTTCTCGCGATGTTGGTCGCTTGAATAATTTTCGTCGGCGATGGATCGATCTCCCCCGCCGGCGGTTACGCTGAAGGGGCGCCGGAGGCGAGATATGAACACGGCCAATCTTCAGCTGGAAGGCGTCTACGCCATACTCGCGGCGCTGTTCGGCGCATTGCGCGACAAGGGCGCGCTCGGACAGGAGGAGATCGACGCTCTGCTCGTCGATGTCGAGCTTTCGCTCGCCAATGATCCGCTGCGGCCGCGCGACATGCGCGACTCCAATGTTGAGGCGATCTGCTTTCCCGCGCGGCTGCTGCGTCTCGCTCTGCGCGAATCCGCCGCTGGAGAAAGCTTCTCCTTCGCGCAGCTCGCCGGGCGCGTCGGCCAGGAGACGCCGCCACTGTGAGGCGTCAAATGGAATAGCTGAACGAATCGTAGGACAGGCCGTTCAGAAACTGATCCATGTCGCGCGCCGGCTCGGCGCAGCCGGCGGTTCCCACCACCTTCGCCGGCACGCCCGCCACAGTGGCGTTGCGCGGCACGGCATGCAGTACGACAGAGCCGGCCGCGACGCGCGAGCAGGCGCCGATTTCGATGTTGCCGAGAATCTTCGCTCCGGCGGCGATCATCACGCCGCGCCGCACCTTGGGATGGCGGTCGCCGCTCTCCTTGCCGGTGCCGCCCAGCGTCACGCTCTGCAGAATGGAGACGTCATCCTCCACCACCGCCGTCGCGCCGACGACGAGGCCAGTGGCGTGATCGAGGAATATGCCGCGGCCGAAGCGCGCCGCCGGATGAATGTCGGTCTGGAACGCGTCCGACGAGCGGCTCTGCAGATAGAGCGCGAGATCGGTCTGGCCATTGGTCCATAGCCAATGGGCCAGCCGATGCGTCTGTATCGCATGAAAGCCTTTGAAGAAGAGCAGCGGCTCGATCAGCCGTCCGCAGGCGGCGTCGCGCTCGACGACGGCCTTTATGTCGGCGCGAAAAGCGTCGCCGATCGAAGGATCGGCTTCCAGCGCGCGGGCGAAGGCGTCGAAGAGCAGATCTTCCGTCACCGCGCCGCCGAGCCGCGCCGCGCAGCGCCGCGCCACCGCATCCTCGAAGGAGCGGCGATTGAGGACGAAGGTCAGCGCCAAGCTCGCCATCGCCGGCTCGCGCGCCAGCATGTCCTCGGCCTCGCGGAGGATATGCTCCCAGAGCGCGTCGCGGCCCGTGGCGTCGGCGACGATCGCGCGGCTATGTTCCTGCGTCGCTCCCATCGGGCGTCTCCTCATTCGAAGGCCCTCAATGTGGCTCGAGCGGCCGGCTTCGTCCAGATCGGCCGAGTGATCAGCAGGGTAGCGCGCTTTCGGCGATGCCGGCGCCGGCCGCGCGGCGCAGCCGCCCGATGACGCGCTCCGCCTCGCCGATGTCGAGGCTGCCGAAGCCGAGCCGCAGCCCGCGCCCGCGCTGCGGCGGCGCCGCGAAGCAGGTCGATGGCAGGAAGCGCAGGCCATTGGCGGCGGCGTCGCGCTCCAGCGCGTCGAGCGTCGCCTCGTCGCGGAAGGTCGTCCAGAAGGCGAGGCCGCCGGCCGGGATGCGAAAGCGGATGGAGTCGCCGAAGGCGCGGGCGAGCGACGCGCCGAAAGCGTCGCGCCTCTGCGCATAGATTTGGCGCGCCTTGCGCACATGGCGGCGCAGCTCGCCGGAATCGACGAGAGCGGCCACGGCGAGCTCGGTCAGCGCATTGCCTTGGCGATCGACGCCGGCGGCGGCGTTGGCCATGGATCTCACTACCGGCGGCGGCGCGACGACATAGCCGATGCGCAATCCCGGCAGCAGCAGCTTGGACATGGAGCCGACATAGATCACCCGTCCGGGCGCATAGCTCGCCATGGGCAGCAGGGGCTGCCGCTCGAAATGATATTCGTGATCGTAATCATCCTCGATGATCGCGAACTCATATTTGGCGGAAAGGTCCAAGAGGCGCAGCCGCCGCTCCGGGGTCAGCGGAACAGTGGTCGGAAACTGATGGTGCGGCGTCACATAGATCGCGCGCACGGGCCGCCCGCGGCAGAGGCGCTCGACATCCTCGACATCGACGCCGTCCTCGTCGAGGCGGACGCCGATCACCTCGGCGCCGGCGGCGGCGAACGCCGCGCGCGCCGCCGAATAGCCGAGGCCCTCCACCAGCACGACGTCGCCCGGCGCGATGAGAATGCGCGCGGCGAGGAATATGCCCATCTGGCTGCCGCGCGTGATGCAGACATCCTCCGCGTCCACGATGAGCCCGCGATGCGAGGCCAGCATCGCCGCTATGGCGCGGCGCAGCTCGTCGGTTCCACGCGGATCGCCATAGCCGAGCCCGCCGTAGCGCGCGGCGCGCCGTCCGGCGTCGCGATAGGCGCCGAGCAGAGTGTCGATCGAGAAGAGCCGCGCATCGGGCAGCCCGTCGTCTATGGCCAGCCCCTCGCCGGCCGGCACAAAGGCGGGGTCGGGCGTCGCGCGGAAGGGAAAGTCGGGCGTGCGCGGATCGGCGGAGGCCTGGCGCGGCGCCGGCAGCGTCTCCGGCAGCTCGGCGGAGACGAAAGTGCCGCGCGTGCCATGGGTGGTGAACCAGCCCTGGGCGACCAGCTCGTCATAGGCGAGCACGATGGTCTTGCGATTGACGCCGAGCGATTCGGCGAGCTCGCGGCTGCTGGGCAGCGCCGCCCCCGGCGCGAGCCGTCCGCTTCTCACATCGTGAATGAGCGCATGGACGATCTGCAGATAGAGGGGCGCGCCGCGGCGCGGATCGATCTCGCGCGACAGGCTATAGGCGAAGGGTCGCGACATTGGACCCCTCCACTCGGCATTATCGCTCTTTTCTCAGGGCCGCCGGCAGCTTCCTCCGGGCGCGCCGGCTCTGTCAAGCCGCGCGGCCGCCGGGCGTCTTTGGACCCGTCGGCGCGCGAATCTTGGCGGTTTAACGCCGCTTTCGCTCCGCTAGCCTCGCTTTTGTCGCAACCGAACAAGGAGCGGGAGCCATGCAGACGAGCAGCGCGGGCGTCGTGAAAGCTTTGATGGGAATTGGCGGGGTGCTCGCCTTCTTCCTCATTGTGATGCACCAATTGTCGCAATTGTTCCGTTGACCGCCGGACGCCGGGAAGAGTCCGGCGGCCGCGCGTCGGCGGGCGATCGGCGCGCCGACGCGCCTCTCAGCGCAACAGCGCCAAAAACGCCTGCGCCGCATGGGTGATGTGGCGGCCCTCGCGGCGCAACGCGAGAAAGCGCCGCTTGGGCAGAGCGATGTCGATCGCCGCCAGCGCCCCGGCCGAGGCTCCGGCGACAAGGCTCGGCAGCATGGCGACTCCGGCGCCCGCCGCCACGGCGGCCGCTATCGCCTCATGCGTCGGCAGCTCCAGCGCGACGCGCAGTTCGCCGGGGTCGACGCCCTTCTCGCGCAGAACCGCCTCGAAGATCGCGCGCGTGCCGGAGCCTTTCTCGCGCAGCACCCAGCTCGCCGATCGATAATCTTCGATGCGCTTCGGCGCCGCGCTCGTCCAGGGATGGTCGGGAAAGGCGACGAGCTTCAACTCGTCCCAGGCGACCGGCTCCACTGCGAGGGATTTGTCGTCGATCTCGCCTTCCACAATGGCGAAATCCACAATGGCCTCGCGCGCCATATCGGCGGCGATCAGCGTGTTGCAGATCTTCAGCTCTATCGCGATCTTCGGATAGAGCGTGCGATAGCGATGCAGGAGCGGCGGCAGCCAATAATTGCCGACCGTCTGGCTGGCGGCGAGGCTCAGCGCCCCGCATTCGAGCCCGGCGAGATCGAAGAGGACCGCCTCCGCCGCCGCGGCGCGCGCCAGCACGGCCTTGGCCTCGACGAGAAACAGGCGTCCCGCCTCGGTGAGCGCGATGCGACGGCCGACGCGATCGAACAGCCTGGCGGCGTAGCGCGCCTCGAGCGCGGCGATTGCCGCGCTCGTCGCCGATTGGGTGAGATTGAGCTCGCGCGCGCCGCGAGTCACATGCTCGCGCTCGGCGACGGCGACGAAAATGCGCAATTGCTCGAGCGTCATGACGCCTCAGCGAAAGAACGCCTCGATGAGCGCGAGGCTGAAGCCGGAGACGAAGACCGAGGCCGCCAGGCCCAGCGCCAGAGGCCGGAGCCCCTTGGCGCGCAGCGCGGCGATATCGGTCTCGAGCCCCATGGCGGCGAGCGCCATCGACAGCAGCACGGTGGTCGCCGTCGCGATGGCGGCCTTGGCGTCCGGCGGAATGGCGACGATGCTGGACACGCCGACGAGGGCGAGAAAGCCTATCACGAACCAGGGGAAGGGCGGCGAAAACTTTTCCGCGCCGCGCGCGCCGCGCCCAGCCATGAAAGCCAGCGTCAGCAGCGTCGGCGCCAGCAGCATCACGCGCGACAATTTGGCGACGGCGCCGAAATCGCCGGCCTCGCGGCCGTGCTGAAAGCTCGCGGCGATCACTTGCGCGACCTCATGGATCGAGGCGCCGGCCCATAGGCCATAGGCGCGTGGGCCGAGCCGTGCGAGATCGGCGAGCGCCGGATAGGACACCATTGCGAGCGTGCCGAAGACGGTGACGCAGGCAATGGCGTAGGCGACATCCTCGTCGCGGGCGCGGGTGATGGCGTTGGCCGCCACCACGGCCGACGCGCCGCAGATCGAGGTGCCGGCGGCGATCAATCGGGCGAGCTCGGGCTCGACGCCCAGCCAGCGGCCGAGGCGTGTGGTGAAGCAGAAAGTGGCGACGAGCGTGGCGGCGATGATCGCGAGGCCCGTGAAGCCGACATCGACGATCTGCGCCGCCGATAATTGCAGGCCGAGCAGCGCTATGGCGAAGCGCAGGATCTTGCGCAGCGAGAAGACGACGCCCGGCGCGGCGAAGGCCGGCGCGCCGAAGAGATTGCGCAGGCCGACGCCGAGCAGAATGGCGAGGATCATCGGGCTGAGCGCGCCGACCACGGGGAGCAGTCGCAGCGCATAGGCCGCCGCCGCTATGGCCGCGGTGAGGGCGACGCCGGGGAGGATGGCGAGAAACGCCGGGGCGCCGGTGGGCGCGGCTTTCGGAAAAGCGGCCGTCGGGGTCGAAACGGCTTCCATGAGACCGAACTCCTTTTTTGAGGGCTCGGTTCAGATCGCAGCCGCAGACCGTTCGGTCCAACGCATTAAATTTGTCGAATCATTCGATTTTTTCGATTGATTACCAGCCGGCGATGCGGCGGCAGGAGCCGCCAGCGGCGCCGAAGGCGTAGCGCGATCCGCAGGCATAGGCGGTCGGCGGCTCGCCGGTCTGCTCGAAGAGGTCGTAGCCTTCCTTCAAATTCCGCCAGAAGCCGCTCCATTGCTGGTGCTCCGGCGGCGCCGACCAGAGATTGGTCCAGTCGCCCTGCGTTTCCTTGGCCAAGGCCGCATCGGTCATGCGGAATGGGAAGATGTGGACTGGCACCTCGTGCTGGCCGCCGCGCAGCGCGGCTTCCACCAGGCCGTATATCTCCTCGATCACTCTGTCGGTCATGGCGAAGCAGCCGACCGATTTGCAGGCGCCATGGACCATCAGCGCGCCGCCGGTGCGGCCGTTCTGCTTGTCGAAAGCGTTGGGAAAGCCGACGTCGAAGGCGCGGTGATAATGGGAGTTCGGATTGAGCTGGCGCGCCGAGACGCTGTAGAAGCCCTCGGGCGATTGATAATCGCCGGATTTCAGCTTGGGTCCGAGATGGCCGGACCATTTGCAGATGGGATAGGTCCGGTAGAGCGTGAAATGGCCGCTCTGCCGGCGCCAGAGCTCGAGCTCGCCTTCCTTTTTGAAGATGCGGACATAGACCGCGGAGCCCATGCGGAAATTTCCGTCGTCGCGGTTCGTCAGTGGCGGCGGCTCATTGGGCGGCGCGGCGGCGAGGGCGAGCGCCTGTGTCGGCGGCGAGACGGCGACCGGCGGCAGCGCCGTCGTGCCGGCGGGGGTCTCGGCTGTGGCCGCAGGCTCGACGGCGGCGAGATTGCGCGGCCGCGCCGGCGGCAACGGCGTATCGACGGGCGGCAGGGCGAGGACCGCCTCCGGCTCCGACGGACGCAGGGGAGGCAAAGCCGCGAGGAAGGAGGGCGCGCGCGTGCTCGGCGCGGCGGCGATCGCCGGCGGCGGCTCCTCGACCGGCGCGGGCTCCTCCTGCCGCGCGGTCTCGACGATGGCGCCGCGCAGATTTTGCACCAGCGCGCCGAAGGGATTTGAGCGTCTCTCAGCGATGGTCTCGTGCGTCTCCGCCGGCCGCGCCGGGCCGCGCGAGGCGAAGGCGACGAAAACGCCGATCTCGACGAGGCTCAGAGCCAGCGCGGCGGCGAGGAGGATGGGGCGCGACGGTTTCGACGGCATGGGGTCGTTACGGAATCAGTGAAAACGCATTACGAAACGCGATATTGGCGAAGGAACGGCCGAGGCGCGGCCAAAAGCGCGCCCGGCTGCTGAAAAATCAATGCCCTTCGAAGGTGACGAGCCGACGCACCGGCACGCCGAGCGATTCGATTTTCTTGGCGCCGCCGAGCTCCGGCAGATCGATGACGAAGCAGGCGGCGATGACCTCGGCGCCGATCTTCTGCAGCAGCTTGACGGCGCCTTCCGCCGTGCCGCCGGTGGCGATGAGATCGTCGACGAGAATGACGCGCTCGCCCTTCACCACGGCGTCCTCGTGCACCTCCATCTCGTCCACGCCATATTCCAGCGAATAGGCGATGGAGACGGTGGTATGCGGCAGCTTGCCCTTCTTGCGCACGGGCACGAAGCCGGCCGACAATTGATGCGCGACCGCGCCGCCCAGAATGAAGCCGCGCGCCTCCATGCCCGCCACCTTGTCGATCTTCGTGCCGGCCCAGGGCTGCACCAATTCGTCCACCGCGCGGCGAAACGCCCTGGCGTCGCCGAGCAGGGTGGTGATGTCGCGGAACATGATGCCCGGCTTGGGATAATCGGGAATCGTGCGAATCGAGGAGGCGAGGGTCATGTTCGAGATCTCGTCGGAAATGGGTTCGGCTCGTCGGTTCATAGCTCATTCTCGACCGAAGCGCATCTCGCTCGGCGCGAGGCGCATCTCGGCCGTCCCGCCGCATTGTGGCCGCGGGATCGCCGAGACGATACCCATTTCCACCGCCAACATCGCCATGTTCGAGTTTTCGAGAGGATTTTTCAAATGGCGGATATCAAGCAGCGCAAAATTATTTTCGTCGTCGTGGCGGTCGCCGTTGCGGCGCTTCTCGGCCTCGTCGGCTATGAGGCGGTTTCCGTCGCGGTCGCCCGCGTCGCCACGCCCGAGATTTTCGCACGCTATGAGGCGGCGACCGACGATGGCGCGACATTGCCCGCCGGGCTTTCGAAGGAGCGGGTGGAGACATTGCTCGCGGTGCAGGATCCGAGCTTCTGGACGCATGACGGAGTCGATTGGAGCGCGCCGCTCACCACCACCACCATCACGCAATCCGTGGTGAAGCGGCTCTATTTCGAGAATTTCCAAAAGGGCTTCTCGAAGATCCGGCAGACGCTGATCGCGCGATTTGCGGTCGCGCCGCTGACGTCCAAGAATGCGCAGCTCGCCGCTTTCATCGATGTGAACGGATTCGAGCCCGCCGCGCAAAAATGGTTCGGCAAGAGACTAGCGGAATTGGACGACGACGAGTTTCTCTCGCTGATCGCCACCAACAACAATCCCAGGGATTATGCGCCCGGCACGCAGGCCAACGCCGAGCGCGTGCGTCGTATCGAGAAATATCTCGCCGGCCTCTGCGAGCGGCGCGGCTTTTCCGATGTGTGGCTGGAGAGCTGCGGGGGATGATCCTTTCGCTCGTCCCGCCGCATTCGCGCCGGAAGCGGCCGCGAGATGGCCGCTTCCGTGTCGCGCCGCCGCCCATTTTCCTCGCAAAGCTCCCCATCAGTGAAAGGCGCGGCGGGGGAGTTGCGGCGGGAGCTTGTTCTGATGCGGGAAGCGAAATTACGGGCGCGCACATTCGCGGCGGCGACCGCCGGCTCGGCGCTGGCCGCTTTCGCCGGCGCGGCCTTCGCCGCCGTCCTCGGCTATGAGGCGGTCTCTGTCGCTCTCGCTCGCATGGCCACGCCTACGCTCTTTGCGCGCTATGAGGCGGAGACCGATCACGGCGCGAAATTGCCGCCCGGATTCTCTCGCGAGCGCATAGAGACGCTGCTCGCGGTGCAGGACCCGGGTTTCTGGACGCATGGCGGCGTCGATTGGAGCGCGCCGCTCGCAGACACGCTCGCTCAATCCGTGACCAAGAAGCTCTATTTCGCTGATTTCAAGCCGGGTTTCGGCAAGATTCGTCAAACGCTGATCGCGCAATTCGCCGTCGGCCCGCTGATCTCCAAGAGCGCGCAGATTGCCGCTTTCATCGATGTGAGCGGATTCGATTCCGCATCGCGGCAATGGTTCGGCAAGCCGTTCGCGGAATTGGACGACGGCGAGTTTCTCGCGCTCGTCGCCGCCGGTAATGAGCCGAAGGATTACCCGCCGGGCACGCAAGCCAACGCCGAGCGCGTGCGCCGCATCGAGAAATATCTCGCCGGCCTCTGCGCGCGGCGCGGCTTCGCCGATGCGTGGCTGGAGAGCTGCGCGGATTGAGCCGCCGCTCGCTTTATTTCGGCAGGAGCCGCCAGACGCCTTTCACGCGCGCCTCTATGCGTTCCTCACCCGGGTGGACCGGAATGGCGATGGCGCGTGGACCAAGCTCGGCGCGCGCCATCGGCATGTCGGCCTCGCCGGCCGCGAATTCGGGATTGAGCTCCAGCGCCACGAGGTCGCCGAGCTTCATCGACGCGCCTTCGGCGAGCAGCTCGGCGCGATGACGCGCATTGGCGACAGCCTTGCCGAGCAATATCGCCTCGCGCTCCGCTTTGTCGGTCACGCGGAACCGCACGCCATAGAGCCGATTGGCGTGGGCGCCGAGAAGATGGCCGACGATGTCGCCGACGCGATCGACATCCGCGGTCGAAACGTCGACATCCGACGAGGCGCGAAACCCGGTCAAGCTCCGTTTGAGAATCTGTCGATTCCCCGGGTCGCGCTCCTCGGAATAGATGGGCGCGACCTGAACGCTTCGGGAGCGGATATTTTTGCGCGCGACGCCGGCCGCTTCTATGTCCTGCATGAGCGCCGAGGACGAGCGGGCGAGCTCGGCGGTCGCATCTGCGGCCGTCGGCTTTTCCACGAAGACGCCGAGCTGAATGTCGGCGCGGTCGGGCTTGACCTCTTCCGCCGCTGTTCCGTGAACCTCGGCGACGGGAAAGTCCCAATGCGCGCGGTCCTCCGCGTGAGAGACGGAGGCGATGAGCAAAAAGGCGAAGAGAGAAAAAATCCGCATGAAAATGCTCCTTCTATCGGAGCCTATGCTCGCCGCTTCGCCATTAACGGCGGCTGAACGCTATTCTCATCCCGCCGCGCCGCGCGCCCGCGCGACAATGACGCCGAGCTTTTCCATCAGCGCCGGATCGCGCGCCTCGGGCGCCGTCAGAATCGCTGTGTCGAGCGCGCGGTCGGAGCCGATCGGGCAGGGCTCGTGCTCCTGCGGAAAATCGGCGAGCAGGCGTGCGAGCAGACGGCTCGCTTTATCGGCGTTGTCTCGCACGACGGCGATCACCGAAGCGACATCGACATTGTCGTGCTCTGGATGCCAGCAATCGAAATCCGTGACCATTGCGATGGTCGCGTAAGAGAGTTCCGCCTCGCGCGCGAGCTTTGCCTCCGGCATCGCCGTCATGCCGATGACGTCATAGCCCGCGGCTTTATAGGTCAGCGATTCCGCGTAGGACGAAAATTGCGGACCTTCCATGCAGACATAGGTTCCGCCGACGGAATGCTCCATGCCCTCCGCTTTTGCGGCGGCGGCGATGCGCTTCGCCAGCAAGGGCGCCACAGGATGCGCCATCGACACATGCGCGACGCAGCCATTGCCGAAAAAGGAGGATTGCCGGCCGAATGTGCGATCGACGAATTGATCCGGCAGCACGAAGAGTCCCGGATAGAGCTCCGATTTGAACGAGCCGCAGGCGGAGACCGAGACGAGATCGGTGACGCCCGCCTGCTTCAGCGCGAAAATATTGGCGCGATAATTTATGCCCGAGGGCGAGAACACATGACCGCGACCATGCCGCGGCAGAAACACGACCTGCGTCTCGCCGATGCGGCCGAAATGCAGCGCGTCGGACGGATCGCCCCAAGGCGTCGTCACGCGCTGCTCGCGCAAATCCTGCAGACCGGGCAGATGATAGACGCCCGATCCTCCGATGATGCCGATAACCGCTCGCGTCATCTTTCGTCTCCGACTGTGGATAGGATTTCGCAGTGCCATGGCCTCGCGTGAGGCGCAAGCGGCGACAATGCGCCGGCCTGCGCAGAAAAATCGCGAAGCGCTAAAAAATTCAATATCATCAAAGGCCAAGCCGAGGGTTTCCACGGGCCGAGACGGAGGTGATGCTTTTTTGTGCGATCGTCGAAACTGCCCTCTCCGCAGCCGTCGCAGGGTTGCGCCGCAAAATATGCTGTGTTAGGGGACGATCGCCTTGGAGCTGGGGCGTCGCCCTTGGCTCCTTCCCCCGACAATACGTTGTTCGAGGCCATTGCGGATTTCGTCGCACGCAGACCTGCGTTGCGCGCGAGGCGCCTCGAGTGACGGCGATCCGAGAGCGATACGCAAGTGGCTTCAGGCGGAGACGATCTATCCGGTGTAGCGGGGCGATACGCCTCGGCCCTTTATGATCTCGCAGTGGAGCAAGGCTCCACGGAAGAGATCGCGACGGCGCTGCGCGGCTTCGCCGCGCTGATCCAGGAGAGCAAGGATCTCGAGCGCCTGATCGTGAGCCCGGTCTATTCTGCCGAGACGCAGATCAAGGCTCTCTCTCCCATTCTCGACGCCGCCGGCGTCACGGGCGTCGCGGCCAATTTCGTGAAGCTCGTCGCGACAAAACGTCGCCTCTTCGTTCTCCCCGCCATCATCGAGGCCTATGGCAAGCTGCATGACGCCGCCAAGGGCGTCGTGCGCGCCGACGTCACAGTGGCCGCGCCGCTCGCCTCTCATCATGAGAGCGCGCTGCGCGACGCGCTCGCCGGCGTCACCGGCGGCAAGGCCGTCGACCTCGAGGTGAAGGTCGATCCGGCGATCATCGGGGGTCTCGTCGTCAAAATCGGCTCGCGCATGCTCGATGCGTCGCTGAAGACCAAGCTCAATTCCATTCGAACACGCATGAAAGAGGTCGGCTGATGGCTATCCGCGCCGCAGAGATTTCCGCGATCCTCAAGAATGAGATCGCTAATTTCGGCAATGAGGCCGAAGTCACCGAGGTCGGTCAGGTCCTCTCCGTCGGCGACGGCATCGCCCGCGTCTACGGTCTCGACAATGTCCAGGCCGGCGAGACGGTGCTGTTCGAGAACGGCATCACCGGCATGGCGCTCAATCTCGAGAGCGACAATGTCGGCGTCGTGATCTTCGGCTCCGACCGCGACATCAAGGAAGGCCAGACCGTCAAGCGCACCGGCGCGATCGTCGACGTTCCGGTCGGCAAGGGGCTGCTCGGCCGCGTGGTCGACGCGCTCGGCAATCCGATCGACGGCAAAGGCCCGATCTTCTACGAGAGCCGCTCGCGCGTCGATGTGAAGGCTCCCGGCATCATTCCGCGCAAGTCGGTGCATGAGCCGATGGCGACCGGCCTCAAGGCCATCGACGCGCTGATCCCGATCGGCCGCGGCCAGCGCGAGCTGATCATCGGCGACCGCCAGACCGGCAAGACCGCCGTGGCGCTCGACACGATTCTGAACCAGAAGTCGCTGAACGACGGCGACGACGAGAAGGCCAAGCTCTACTGCGTCTACGTCGCCGTGGGCCAGAAGCGCTCCACCGTCGCGCAATTCGTGAAGGTGCTGGAGGAGCGCGGCGCGCTCGACTATTCGATCGTGATCGCCGCCACCGCTTCCGATCCGGCTCCGATGCAGTTCCTGGCGCCCTTCGCCGGCTGCGCCATGGGCGAGTATTTCCGCGACAACGGCCTGCACGCCGTGATCGTCTATGACGATCTTTCCAAGCAGGCCGTCGCCTATCGCCAGATGTCGCTGCTGCTGCGCCGTCCTCCGGGACGCGAGGCCTATCCGGGCGACGTGTTCTATCTGCACTCCCGCCTGCTCGAGCGCGCCGCCAAGCTCAATGACGAGCGCGGCGCCGGCTCGCTCACCGCTCTGCCGGTCATCGAGACGCAGGCGAACGACGTGTCGGCCTATATTCCGACCAACGTCATCTCCATCACCGACGGCCAGATCTTCCTGGAGACGGACCTCTTCTACCAGGGCGTCCGCCCGGCGGTGAACGTCGGCCTCTCGGTGTCGCGCGTCGGCTCCTCGGCGCAGACGAAAGCGACGAAGAAGGTCGCCGGCAAGATCAAGGGCGAGCTCGCTCAATATCGCGAGATGGCGGCCTTCGCTCAGTTCGGCTCCGATCTCGACGCGGTGACGCAGCGTCTGCTCAATCGCGGCGCGCGCCTGACCGAGCTCTTGAAGCAGCCGCAGTTCTCGCCGCTGCAGATGGAAGAGCAGACGGTGGTGATCTACGCCGGCGTCAACGGCTATCTCGATCCGCTGCCGGTCAATCGCGTGCGCGCCTTCGAGGATGGACTGCTGGCGCTGCTGCGCACGCAGCATCCGAACATCCTCGAGACGATCCGCACGACCAAGGATCTGCCGGATGCGACGGCCGCCGAGCTGAAGGGCGTCCTCGACGCCTTCACGAAATCCTTCGCCTGACGCGCGCAACCAAGGATCGGAAGCGATGGCCCGTCATTGCGAGCGCAGCGAAACGATCCAGAGCCGCTCGGCGGCTCTGAGATCGCCTCGCGGCTTCGCTTCTCGCAATGACGACAGGCCGGCTCCGGTCGCAATGAGACGGGTTCTCTCATGCCCTCGTTGAAGGATCTTCGAAACCGCATATCTTCCGTCAAGGCGACGCAGAAGATCACCAAGGCCATGCAAATGGTCGCGGCGGCCAAGCTACGCCGCGCCCAGGTGGCGGCCGAGGCGGCGCGTCCCTATGCCGAGCGCATCGAGAAAGTGCTCGCCAATCTCGCCGGGGGCGTCTCTTCCGGCGCGCCGGTGCTGCTCGCCGGCAATGGCCGCGACGAGACGCATCTTCTCGTCGTGGCGACCGCCGAGCGCGGCCTCTGCGGCGCATTCAACTCCTCGATCGTCCGCCTCGCCCGCGAGCACATCCAGCGCCTGCAGGGGCAGGGCAAGACGGTCAAGATTCTCTGCGTCGGCAAGAAGGGCTACGACCAGCTCCGCCGCAATTATGAGAAGAACATCATCGAGCTCATCGAGCTGCGCGGCGTGCGCCAGCTCGGCTTCGAGCAGGGCGACGCGATCGGCCGCAAGGTCATCGATCTGTTCGAGAGCGGCGAGTTCGATGTGGCGACGCTGTTCTTCTCGCGCTTCAAATCGGTGATTCAGCAGTTTCCGACGGCGCTGCAACTCATTCCGGCGCAGATTTCCGCCAATGAGAACGAGGCCGCCGCGGCCGGCCCTCAGGCCAATTATGAATATGAGCCCGGCCAGGACGAGATTCTGGCGACGCTGCTGCCCCGCAACATATCGGTGCAGATTTTCCGCGCATTGCTCGAGAACGCCGCTTCCGAGCAGGGCGCGCGCATGAGCGCGATGGACAACGCCACGCGCAACGCCGGCGACATGATCAAGAAGCAGACGACGCTCTACAATCGGTCACGCCAGGCGATCATCACCAAGGAACTCATCGAGATCATCTCGGGCGCCGAGGCGCTCTGATCGGAACAACAGTCGAGAGGACGAGACAATGGCTACCCCCACGACCACGGGTCACATCACGCAGGTGATCGGCGCTGTCGTCGACGTGAAGTTCGACGATCACCTGCCGGAAATCCTGAACGCGCTGGAGACCACCAATCAGGGCGCGCGCCTCGTCCTCGAAGTGGCGCAGCATCTCGGCGAGAACTCCGTGCGCACCATCGCCATGGACTCGACGGAAGGCCTCGTGCGCGGCGCCCCCGTGACCGACACGGGCGCCCCCATCTCCGTGCCGGTCGGCGACGAGATGCTCGGCCGCATCATCAATGTCATCGGCGAGCCGGTCGACGAGGCCGGCCCGATCGTGACGGCGACCAAGCGCGCCATTCACCAGCCGGCGCCCTCCTACGCCGAGCAGGCGACCGAGGCGCAGATCCTCGAGACGGGCATCAAGGTCGTCGACCTGCTCGCGCCCTACGCCAAGGGCGGCAAGGTCGGACTGTTCGGCGGCGCGGGCGTCGGCAAGACCGTCATCATCATGGAGCTCATCAACAATATCGCCAAGGCGCATGGCGGCTATTCCGTCTTCGCCGGCGTCGGCGAGCGCACCCGTGAGGGCAACGACCTCTATCACGAGATGATCGAGGGCGGCGTCAACAAGAAGCCCGAGAACGGCTCCGCCGCCGGATCCAAGGCCGCGCTGGTCTATGGCCAGATGAACGAGCCTCCGGGAGCCCGCGCCCGCGTCGCTCTGACCGGCCTCACCGTCGCCGAGGACTTCCGCGACAAGGGCCAGGACGTGCTCTTCTTCGTCGACAACATCTTCCGCTTCACCCAGGCGGGCTCGGAAGTGTCGGCTCTGCTCGGTCGCATTCCCTCGGCGGTGGGCTATCAGCCGACGCTCGCCACCGACATGGGCGCGCTTCAGGAGCGCATCACCACGACGACCAAGGGCTCGATCACCTCGGTGCAGGCCATTTACGTGCCGGCCGACGATTTGACCGACCCGGCCCCGGCCGCCTCCTTCGCCCATCTCGACGCGACGACCGTTCTCAACCGCTCGATCGCGGAAAAGGGCATTTATCCGGCCGTCGATCCGCTCGACTCCACTTCGCGCATGCTGTCCCCGGCGATCGTCGGCGAGGAGCATTACGAGGTCGCCCGCAAGGTGCAGTCCACTCTGCAGCGCTATAAGTCGCTGCAGGACATTATCGCGATCCTGGGCATGGACGAGCTGTCGGAAGAGGACAAGCTGACCGTGGCGCGCGCCCGCAAGATCGAGCGCTTCCTGTCGCAGCCCTTCCACGTCGCCGAAGTGTTCACCGGCGCGCCGGGCAAGCTCGTCGCGCTCGCCGACACGATCAAGGGCTTCAAGGGCCTCGTCGAAGGCCAATACGACCACCTCCCCGAGGCCGCCTTCTATATGGTCGGCACGATCGAGGAAGCGGTCGAGAAGGCCGCCAAGCTCGCCAAGGAAGCGGCTTGATCCGTTAATCGCTACTAGACGACGGAGCCCTTCATGGCCACGTTCCACTTCGAACTCGTCTCTCCCGAGAAGCTTCTGTTCTCGGGAGAGGTGGACGCCGTCGTCGCCCCCGGCGCCGAGGGCGTGTTCACGGTTCTCAAAGATCACGCGCCGGTGATGACGGTGCTGAAGCCCGGCGTCGTCGAGATCGACGGGGCCGGCAAGAAAGAAAAGCTGTTTGTGCGCGGCGGCTTCGCCGATGTCGGGCTCGGCGGCTTCACCATTCTGGCCGAATACGCCATTCCGGTGGCCGAGCTCGACGCCGCGAAGATCGACGCCGATATCAAGGACGCCAGCGAGGATGTGGCCGACGCCAAATCCGACGAGGCGCGCCGCCTCGGTTCGGAAAAGCTCGGCCAGCTCCAGGAGCTGAAGGCCGCTCTCGGTCTCTGACGCAATCGGCGCCTGGAGCAAGTCTCCGGGCGCCGGCTCGGCTCTCTGATTGTTATGCGAGCCTGTAGGCTCACGGTCCAGCATTTGCCTCGGACCGTGAGCCTACAGGCTCGTTTCTTTTTGTCGGGCCGCGTGGCGCTACTTCAAAAACTGCGCGCCGTCGAGCTCGTGTCGCAGCTCGAAGCTGCGGAACTGCGTGAAGATCGGCGCGATCCAGGCTTTGAGCGCGGCGCGAATGACGATCGACATGTCCGGGGGCGGCGAGACCAGCATGCGGCTCAGCGACAGATCCGGCTCGTCCAGCGTCTTCGCCACAGCGCCGTCCAGCGCGCCGATGAGGAAACGGCGCGTCGTCGGATATTGTCCCAGCGTCTCATGGGCATAGGCGCCGAGCGGCGCGGCGCCTTCGTTCTGCACGATCAGCATGGGAAGATCGGGCCATGCCGCCGACAGAAATTTCGCGCTGGCGAGCGCGGAGTCGGTGTGGTCGGCATGGAACAGCAGGATCGGCTGGACGCCGCGCGCCCGCGCCTCCTCGACAAAGCCGATCTCCTTCACCGTCTTGAAGAAACGGTCATAGGCGCGTTGCCAGACATCGACGATCTTGGGCGTCCCGTCGTCGATCAGCAGCCGATCGAACAAGGAAATCTGCCCGCGTATGTCGGCCGTGTCGATGACGCGCGTGCGGTCCGGGAACCATTCGTGGTAGCGCGGCGCATGCGGATCGGTGTCGAAGCCTTCGACCTCGGTGAGACGCGAGAGATAGAAGTCCGTCAGCAGCCGCGCGGTCGTCGAAACGCCCGAACGCGGATGCGGGGAACAGGCGACGAACACCAAAGTGCGTCGACTCATCTCTCACTCTCTCGGCGCCGCCCGAGGCTCTCTGTTTTGCCGCTCAACCGCGTTCGGCGCTATGCGCCCTCCCTGCCGGCGATCCGATCCAGCAGATGGATGCGGTCGAACTCGTCGGCGATCCTGTTCTGCCAGGTGCGGACATAGCCGCGAAGGACGAAGGAATGGTCCGCCGGCTCCCCTTCCGCTGTCCGATTGGCGACGAAGGTGGAAAAAGGCGCGCCGGCGATCTCCACCTGCTCATAGGACAATTCGTTGAGCTTGGGGATGGTGATCTCGCCCGCCGTCTCCACTTTCTCGAAATATTTGCGGTGCGTCACCGGGTCCCATTCGAAAAAGGTGGTGTCGTTGACATGGTTCTTGACGAGGAAATAGTCCGCGTCCTCGACATAGGGCGCGACTTCTGCGATTTCGTCGAGCGAGGCGATGGACGATCCGAGCACATGGAACAGAATGAAGCCGACCTCACCTTCCGCCACCGCATCCAGAAAGCCCGTGTCCTGCAGCGCCTGCAGGGCCGGCTCCAGCCCGCCGGCGCGAACGTCGACGACGCTGACCTTCACCTGAGCAGTGGCCAGAGTGTCGATGATCTTCATCTGGTCCGAGGTCGAGGTGAGATCGACGACGCTGGTCTGGTCGGGATGAAAGCGATAGAGCGTGCCGCGCGGCGTCTCCGTGTCGAAGGCCCGGGTCAAGACATTATTGGCGGCGAGATAGTCGAGCAGCACGCGCGCGATCGTCGTCTTGCCCACGCCGCCCTTGTCCGCTCCGACCAGAATGAGCGTCGGCCGGCCTCTCTGAGGGGCGAGCGGGGGAGTCTTCTCCCGCGCGACCGGCGGCCGCTCCTCACGCGCCGAACTCTGCTTGGTTTCTTTGGTCGGTCTTTGAGCCATGGCCTAGCACCTATATCGCTCGCGCCCGCTCTCGGGCGGCAGGAACATAAAACTCTTACCATTTATGAGTTGCGCGCGCCGAGCCTTTTCTCGCCGCCGCGCGCGCGATCGCGGCCTTTTCCGTTGATACTACGAATTGCGTTTGTAGTTTGTCGAGGCGTGAGGCTATCTTATAGTGAATTGACATTCACGCGACCTCGAATAAGTAGGTCTCGCATTTTCGAAGGATCGCGGTTTGTGCCGAGGTCTCCGCGCTCAGCGGCGATCGGCGCGGCCGCTTTGCTCGGCGCGAGAGGGTCGCGCGGGGCCGACAGCCGAAGCAAGGGCGCCTATGCGGCGACAGCGCCTGTTCGGAGAAAAGGATGAGCGTGATCCGTGTCGAGGACGCTGACGGCGTCACCCACGAGCTGGAGCCTGTGGAAGGCTGGCGGTTGATGGAGATTTTGCGGGATTATGGGATGGGCATGGAGGGCACATGCGGCGGCGCCGTCGCTTGCGCCTCCTGCCACATCGTGCTCGATCCCGAATGGGCCGACAAGGTCGCGCCGCCGCGCGAGGACGAGATCGACAAGCTCGACGAGCTGCCCTTTCTGCACGAGACCTCGCGGCTCTCCTGCCAGATCATCTGGTCGGACGAGCTCGACGGGCTGAAGCTCACTCTGGTCAAGGAGCCGACATGACGCGGCCGGCCAATCCCAAATTCTCGCCCAAAATCCTGCTCGCCTCCGATCTCGCCGAGGGCGATGTCGTGTTTTGGGGGCAGGACGGCTGGGAGCGCGATCTCCTGCGCGCGAAAATTGCTTATGACGAGGCCGAGGTGGCGACGCTGGACGCGGCGGGCAAGGCGGCGATCGCCGCCAATCGCGTCGTCGACGCCTATCTGGTCGATGTGACCGTGGATGCGGCCGGCGCGCCGGCTCCGTCGCATTTTCGCGAGAAGTTCCGCGCCGCCGGCCCCAGCGTGCGGCGGGACCTCGGCAAGCAGGCATGGCTGCAAGGAGCGGGGAACAGATGACTGCGCATGATCCGGCCCTGCCGCCGCGCCCCAATTCCGCGCCGACGATCTACGCCTATGACGAATATGACCGCGCCTTCGTGCGCGAGCGCGTGGCGGAGTTCCGCGGGCAGGTGGAGCGTCGCCTCGCCGGCGCGCTGACGGAGGAGGAATTCCGTCCGTTCCGCCTGATGAACGGGCTCTATCTGCAGCTGCACGCCTATATGCTGCGCGTCGCCATTCCCTATGGCTCGCTCACCTCGCGGCAAATGCGCCAGCTCGCCTATATCGCCGACAAATGGGACAAGGGCTACGGCCATTTCACCACGCGGCAGAACCTGCAATATAATTGGCCCAAGCTCGTCGATGTGCCGGATATTCTCGAGGCGCTCGCCGATGTCGACATGCACGCGATCCAGACGTCGGGCAATTGCATTCGCAATGTCACCGCCGATCATTTCGCCGGCGTCGCCGCCGATGAGCTGGAGGACCCGCGGCCGACGGCGGAGTTTCTGCGCCAATGGTCGAGCGCTCACGCGGAATTCAGCTTCCTGCCGCGCAAGTTCAAGATAGCGGTGAGCGGCGCCGAGCATGACCGCGCCGCGATCAAGATTCACGACATCGGCCTACGCATCGTGAAGAATGCGGAAGGCGCGATCGGCTATGAAGTGATCGTCGGCGGCGGTCTCGGCCGCACGCCTTTCGTCGGCAAGCTGCTGCGCGAGTTTCTGCCGCGCGCCGATCTGCTCGCCTATCTCGAGGCGATTCTGCGCGTCTATAATCGCTTCGGCCGTCGCGACAACAAATACAAAGCGCGCATCAAAATTCTCGTGCACGAGACCGGGCTCGACGAAATTCGCGCTCAGGTGGAGGCGGAACATTCCGCCATGGATCGCGCGCCTTTCGCCTATGACGCGCAGGAGCTGGAGCGCGTCGCCGCAGCCTTCGCGCCGCCGGCTTACGAGAGCTTGCCTGCGCATTCGGACGGCTTCGAGAAGGCAAAGGCGGAGAACGCCGAATTCGCCGCTTTCGCCGCGGTGAATGTCGCGCCGCACAAGGTTCCTGGCTACGCCATCGTCACTGTCTCGCTGAAGCCGATCGGCGGCATTCCCGGCGACGCCACTTCCGCGCAGATGCGCGCGCTCGCCGATGCGGCGGACACCTATGGTTTCGGCGAGTTGCGCGTCAGCCATGAGCAGAACATCATTCTTCCGCATGTGAAGCAGGATGATCTTCTCGCTCTGTGGCGCGATCTTGCGGCGGCGGGCCTTTCGACCGCCAACGCCGGGCTCATCAGCGACATCATCTCCTGCCCGGGGCTCGACTATTGCGCGCTGGCGACGGCGCGCTCCATCCCGATCGCGCAGGCGATCTCGCAGCGTTTCGCCGATCTCGAGCGTCAGCGCCTCATCGGCACGCTGGGGATCAAGATTTCCGGCTGCATCAACGCCTGCGGCCATCATCATGTCGGCGCCATCGGCATTCTCGGCCTCGAGAAAAAGGGCGTCGAATCCTATCAGATCACGCTCGGCGGCGATCCGACGCTTTCGGCGTCGATCGGCGAATTGCTCGGTCCCGGCGTGTCGGCGGAAGAGGTTCCCGATGTGATCGAGAGCCTGGTGCAATTCTATCTCGCCGAGCGCCGCGACGGCGAGGCTTTCATCGACACATGGCGGCGCTTGGGCCATAAGCGTTTCAAGGAATCTGCGCGCCGGGAGGGCGAGGATGGCTCTGGTATCTGACGGCGCTTTCATCGCGGACGAGTGGCGCCGTCTCGCCGATGAGGAATCCCTGCCCGGCGCCGGCAAGGTGATCGTCTCGCTCGGTCGCGTCGCTTCCGCGCTCGCGGATTCGCGGCACGCCGCGGTCGGCGTCTATGTCGCCAACACCGCCGATCCGAAAGCGCTGGCCGATTTTCTTCCGCGTCTCGCGCTCGTCGACATCGCCTTTCCGGCCTTCACCGACGGGCGCGGCTTCTCGCTGGCGCGCCTGCTGCGCCGCCAGGGTTACGCCGGCGAATTGCGCGCGAGCGGCAGGCTGGCGCCCGACCAATATCTGCACGCGATCGGCTGCGGCTTCGATGCGATCGAGATTCCCGACGATCTCGCCGCGCATCATGGCGAGGCCAATTGGGGCAAGGCGCTCGATGCGCGCAGCCTCTCCTATCAGCGCGGCGTCGCCGCCGGCCGGTCGATCCTCGAGCGTCGTCGCAAAGCCTCGCACGCCAAGCCCTCACTGGTCGAGATTCTCGCGCCGCGCCTCGCGCCGCTCGATCTCGATCATCGCCTGAGGCTCGCGCGCGAGGTCATTCCCGGCCGCATCGTCTTCACGACGAGCTTCGGCATAGAGGATCAGCTCGTCACCCATTCCATCTTCACGCAGGGCCTCGAGATCGATGTGGTGACGATCGACACGGGCCGTCTCTTCGAGGAGACGATCGCCCTTTGGGAGAAGACCGAGGCGCGCTATGCGCGGCGCATTCACGCCGCCTATTCGCAGGCGCTGCCGCTCGCCGATTATGTCGCCGAGCATGGCGTCAACGGTTTCTATCGCTCGGTCGAGAATCGCAAGGCCTGCTGCCATATTCGCAAGGTGGAGCCGCTGTCGCGCCTGCTCGCCGGCGCCACCGCCTGGGTGACGGGCCTGCGCGCCGATCAATCGCAAGCGCGCGAGGGAGTCGCGCTCATCGAGCTCGACGCCGAGCGTCGGCTGGTCAAGCTCAATCCGCTCGCCGATTACACGCGCGAGGCCATCGTCGCCGCGACGGAGGAATTCAGCGTTCCCGTGAACGAACTGCACGAGAAGGGCTTTCTCTCCATCGGCTGCGCGCCCTGCACGCGCGCGCTGGAGCCCGGCGAGAGCGAGCGCGCCGGCCGCTGGTGGTGGGAAGAGGACGAGAAGAAAGAATGCGGCCTGCATGTCGGGCCGGACGGAAGGCTGACGCGCGGTCCGGCGCCGGAGGGCTCGCAATGAACGCGCTGGCGGCAAAGCCCCTCGGCCATTTGGATCGGCTGGAGGCGGAGAGCATCCACATCTTACGCGAGGTCGTCGCCGAATGCGAGCGGCCGGTGATGCTCTACTCCATCGGCAAGGATTCGGCGGTGATGCTGCATCTCGCCATGAAGGCCTTCTATCCGTCGAAGCCGCCTTTCCCGCTTCTGCATGTCGACACGACATGGAAGTTCAAGGAAATGATCGCCTTTCGCGACCGCCGCGCGGCCGAGACGGGCCTCGAGCTGCTCATCCACACCAATCCTGAAGGGGTCGCGATGAATATCGACCCGACAGTGCATGGATCGCAGCTCCATACGCAGATCATGAAGACCGACGCGCTGAAGCAGGCGCTCGACAAATGGAAATTCGACGCGGCCTTCGGCGGCGCGCGGCGCGACGAGGAGAAATCCCGCGCCAAGGAGCGCGTGCTCTCCTTCCGCAATGCGCAGCATCGCTGGGATCCGAAGGCGCAGCGGCCGGAGTTCTGGCGCCTCTACAATGCGCGCAAGGGGCCGGGCGAGAGCCTGCGCGTCTTCCCTCTGTCCAATTGGACCGAGGCCGATGTGTGGGATTACATCGCGCGCGAGGGCATAGACGTCGTGCCGCTCTATTTCGCCAAGGAGCGGCCGGTGATCGATCGCGGCGGCATGCTCATAATGGTCGACGATGATCGCTTGAAGCTGCAGCAAGGCGAGACCGTGCAGCAGAGGCTGGTGCGCTTCCGCACGCTCGGCTGCTATCCGCTGACTGGCGCGATCGAGAGCTCCGCGGCGACGCTGGAAGAGATCATCGCCGAGATGCGCGCGAGCCGCTCCTCCGAGCGTCAGGGCCGCCTCATCGATCATGACGGCTCCTCCTCCATGGAGCAGAAGAAGCAGGAGGGTTATTTTTGATGCACGGCGGCCTCGCCACGCCCGCGCCGCTGCGCGCCCCCGCCGGGCCGGCGCCCGCCGACAAGCCCTTGCTGCGCTTCATCACCTGCGGCTCGGTGGACGACGGCAAGTCGACGCTCATCGGCCGTCTGCTCTATGACGCCGATCTCGCCGCCGACGATCTCATCGCCGCGCTCGAGAAGGATTCGAAGAAGCACGGCACGCAGGGCGACGATCTCGATTTCGCGCTGCTCGTCGACGGCCTCGCTGCGGAGCGCGAGCAGGGCATCACCATCGATGTCGCCTATCGCTATTTCGCGACGGAGAAGCGCAAGTTCATCGTCGCCGACACCCCCGGCCATGTGCAATACACGCGCAATATGGCGACCGGCGCCTCGACGGCCGATCTCGCCGTTCTGCTCGTCGACGCGCGCAAGGGCCTTTTGGATCAGACGCGCCGGCACAGCGTCATCGTCTCCATGCTCGGCGTGCGCCATGTCGTCGTCGCCGTCAACAAGATGGACCTCGTCTCCTATTCGCAGGAGATTTTCGCCGACATAGAGCGCGACTTCCGCGCCTTCGCCGAGCATTTGCGCTTCCTCACCATTCAGGTGATTCCGCTCGTCGCCAAGGACGGCGACAATCTCGTGCACGCCAGCACGAAGATGGGCTGGTATTCCGGTCCGCCGCTGCTCGCCTATCTCGAGAGCGTCGCCTCGGACGACAACGCCCGCGTGCTGCCCTTCCGCTTCCCCGTGCAATGGGTGAACCGGCCGTCCCATGATTTCCGCGGCTTCTCCGGCTTCATCGCCGGCGGCAACGTAAAGCCGGGCGACATCGTCCGCATTTTGCCGTCCGGCCGCGACACGACGATCGCGCGCATCGTCACCTATGACGGCGATCTCGCCCATGCGGTGGCGGGCCAATCGGTGACGCTGACCCTCACCGAGGAGATCGACATTTCCCGCGGCGACATGCTCGTCTCGCCGGTGTCGCCGGCCAAGATCGGCGATCGCCTGTCGGCCCGGCTGCTATGGCTGGTGCGCGAGCCGCTCACGCTGGACAAGAGCTATCTTTTGAAGCTCGGCGCGCGCACGACGCCGGCCTTTGTGAAGCAGGTCGCCTCGCACATAAAGATCGAGACCGGCCTCGCCGAGCCGCTCGCCGATGCGACGCAGACGCTCGCCTTCAACGAGATCGGCGAGGCGGAGCTGTGGCTCGACGCCGCCATCGCCTGCGATCTCTATGAGGACAATCGCGAGACCGGCGGCTTCATCCTCATCGATCGCGTCACCAATGAGACGGTCGCCGTCGGCATGGTGAAGCAATCGGCCTGGACCGAGCGCAGCGCGCGCAATGGCGTGGAGGCGAGCTACGCCTCCATGGAAGGCGTGCCGCCGCCCGATCATCTGCTGCATCCGACGCCTTTGCGCAGCCTGGTGAAATCGCTGTCCTGGCGCGTGCCCGGCAGCGTCATCACTTTCGGCGCGGCCTTCCTGTTCACGCAGGACACGGGCATATCGGCGGCGATCACCGGCACGGAGATCGTCTCCAAAATCGCGCTCTATTATCTGCACGAGCGCCTCTGGACGCGCTTCGCCGTCGGCCTCACCAAGGGCGAGCCGCCGCACGACGACACGGGATTGTAAGGGCGCCCGACGCGTGCTCGGTCCTGGTCAGACGGGCGTTTCCACCCTCCCCTTAAGGGGGAGGGTCGGATGGCGAAGCCATCCGGGGTGGGGTTCCACGGCAAAGACTCGGGGGCACCCCCTCCCGAGCGCCTTCGGCGCTCGACCTCCCCCCTCGAGGGGGAGGTAGACGCGCCTCTTCCGGCGCGCGTCTCGTTCCCTGCCGACTTTCGCGCGTATCTTTTTTGCACAGCGGAAGCCCTTGAAAAACAAGGGCGCTGCGCGTGTCGCAAAAGTCTTGAATCATGCGCCGCACCGACCAGCGCAAAAAACATAGCGCGCTATACTCGAAGCTAGCGGTAACAGGGTTCAGAACCACAAGACGTAATGAATGGGGAGAGCGGGTCATGTTCGGATGGTTTCGCAAAAAGTCCGTAACGAGAGAGGCTGATACCGAGGCTTTCCGTTTGGGCGAACGTGTGGCTCAGGAGATTTTTGCTTCTTTCGATCACTTCATGAAAAGTCGATTTTGCGGGCTGCATGATAACTATCTCAACGTTCTGCGAGGCAATTTTCAAACAGATATTGGGATAACAGACGCCCCTCCTATGACAGCGGCGCGGATTCACTACGAAATTTTTCTTGATGAGGTCAGTTACCTTAAGCAAAAGATGAACGATGAGGTTGCGCATCATATGAATAGTTGGATTGAAATAGCCGATGAAACCGGATGTCGTCCACATTTAGAGCAGTTCTTTCAGCAGGAGGTTAGTAAATTCTGTGACGACTTGGCGATAGCTGGACGGACGCTTTTCACCGATTATGCAATTCCTCTCAAAGACGCGGACGTTTCTTGGCGTAAGGTGTATCCAGAGTTGGCCGAAAAGTTTCCTGAGAAATAAGCCGGAACGCCTTTTTCCAGTCTGGTATCGACGTTGAGGCGCGGGCTCTTTTCGCGCGTATAATGGCCGCGCTTTAGCAAGCGTGCCCCCGCTTTTTGGCGCGAGGCAATGACCGCGCGCTGCCGCTTCCTCTATCGCGATATTGTGATTAGGCTCCCGCATCGGCAAGCACACTGAAGAGGAAACACACATGGGAATGAGCGACGAACCGTGGGAGATTTTGAAGAAACGGCGACCAGCTGCCCCACCTCGATACCTCTCACCTGATGATGCTTTGAAGACTTTCGGCTCCCTTCAAGGTCTTAAAACAGACGGATTGTTTGATACGCCTTACTATTTATCCTTCGATAAGCCGGAAGGTCGTTGGGAGCCGAAACTCGACTCAATGAAGCGACTGACAGGATATTTTCTTATCTCTCGAAAAAGGTAAGCTTGAAGTCGTATAACCGGCCAACTTGGAAACGGCGCCGACGGTTTCCGCGTGTCTCCCGCCGCCCCACCTTGACAAAATCGGAAAATATTCCTATACTCCCTCACCCTCGCCGAACGGCAAGGGCCTCTCTCTGGGGTAGGAGCGGGGCCGGCGGGGGCGCGGTTTCGAGAGACGCGGGGCGGCTACCCTCGTTCACGCGCTCGACGCCACTCCGCCGGCGCGGCTTCTCCTTCGTGCGGAGGCATTTGGGAACAAATGCAAAAGCCGGCCGAATATCCCAGGCTCGCGCGGGAATAGACTACCTGAAAGGGAAAAACACACCTGGGTCGGGAGGCGGAGCAGAGGAGGGGCAGACCGCGTTCGGGACGTCAAAGCTTCCGATGCGTCTTTTTATAAAAAGGCCCTGGCCGACGGCGGCCGCGGCGTCCCGAACGACCTTGCATCACCCGCGACGCGGCGGGGCGCATTCGCGCGCCCTGGAATCGCGAGACGAGCCCGGCCATGACGTCGGGAGGCGACCGTGGCGTCGCTTCAAATCAATGCGCCTCGTCCCAATTCTGCGCGGCGCGGGCTTCCACTTCCAGCGGCACGGAGAGCGTCACCGCCGGATGCGGCGCCTCTTCCATCACGCGCTTGACGATGCGGATCGTCGCCTCGGCCTCTTCCTTCGGCGCCTCGAACACCAGCTCATCATGCACTTGCAGCAGCATGCGCGCGCTGAGCTTCTCATGCGCGAGGGCCTCGTCCATGCGCGCCATGGCGCGGCGGATGATGTCGGCGGCCGCGCCTTGGATCGGCGCATTGATCGCCGCGCGCTCGAAGAAAGCGCGCTCCGAGGCGTTAGAGGAGCCGATGCGCGGGAAATGGCATTTGCGGCCGAAAATGGTGGTGACGAGGCCGTTCTCCCGCACGGCCTTGCGCGTCTTGTCCATATAGGCGCGAATGCCGGGGAAGCGCTCGAAATAGCGCTTGATATAGGCGGCCGCCTCCTCGCGCGGAATGGAGAGCTGATTGGCGAGGCCGAAGGCGGAAATGCCATAGATGATGCCGAAATTGATCGCCTTGGCGCGGCGGCGCACCTCTGACGGCATGCCCTGCACCGGCACGCCGAACATCTCGCTCGCCGTCATCGCGTGAATGTCGATTCCATCGGCGAAGGCCTGCCGCAATTGCGGAATATCGGCGATATGCGCGAGCAGGCGCAATTCGATCTGCGAATAATCCGCCGAGATGAGCACATTGCCGCGTTCGGCGACGAAGGCCGTGCGAATCTTGCGCCCAGCCTCGTTGCGCACAGGGATGTTCTGCAGATTGGGGTCGGACGACGAGAGCCGCCCCGTCGTCGTCGCGGCGAGCGCGTAAGATGTGTGGACGCGATGCGTCGTCTTGTTCACGAAAGTGGGCAGCGCATCCGTGTAAGTGGATTTGAGCTTGGAGAGCTGTCGCCAATCCAATATGCGCGCGGCGAATGTATTGCCGCTCTCGGCCAATTCGTCGAGCACGCTGGCTGACGTGGACCAGGCGCCGGTCGCGGTCTTCTTGGCGCCGGGCAGGCCCATCTTGCCGAAGAGAATATCGCCCAATTGCTTGGGCGAGCCGAGATTGAAGCTCTCGCCGGCGAGCTCGTGAATCTCGGCCTCGAGCCGCGCCATATCCTGCGCGAATTCGCCGGAGAGGCGCGAAAGAATATTGCGATCGATGGCGATTCCGCGCCGCTCCATTTTGGCGAGCACGCTCACCATCGGGCGCTCCAGCGTCTCATAGACGCTGGTCATATGCTCGGCGGCAAGGCGCGGCCTCAGCGCGCGCCACAGACGCAGCGCGACATCGGAATCTTCCGCCGCATATTCGGTCGCTTTGTCGAGCGGCACGCGCGCGAAGCCGATGAATGTGCGGCCGGAGCCGGCGACGGCGGAGAAGGGAATGCATTCGTGGCCGAGATGCTTCTTCGAAAGCTCGTCGAGGCCGTGATTATTGCGGCCGGCGTCGAGCACATAAGAGATCAGCATCGTGTCCTCGATCGGCGCGACATCGATGCCGCAGCAGGCCAGAACGAGGAGATCATATTTCATATTATGCGCGATCTTCAGCACGCCGCGCGCTTCCAATAGCGGCTTCAAGCGCGCGAGCGCTTCCGCAAAGGGAATTTGCACGGGCGGCGGATCGCCGCCGAGCAGATCGGCGCCGGTGGGCGCGACATGCTGCAGCGGAATATAGCAGGCGCGTCCGGGCGCCGTCGCCAGCGAGACGCCGACGAGATCGCAGGACATGGGATCGAGCGAGGTCGTCTCCGTATCCATGGCGACGACGCCGATGGAAAAAGCTTCCGCGATCCAGGCGTCGAGCCGCTCGAGCGTCGTCACCGTCTCATAGAGCGAGCGATCGATCTTGGTCGCGACGCCTTGCTCGCGCCGCGCCTCGGCGAGCGCGGCCGGCGAGAGCGCGCCCTTCTCTCCCGTGGGAGCTGCGGGCGCGCCCGGCGCTGCGGCCTCCGGCGCGGGCAGGGCGGGCGTCTCGGCGACCTCGCCATTGCGGCCGCGCCATCCCGCCGGGCCGACGAAGGCCGGGTCCGGCTCGATCTCATTCGCCTCGACGCCATAGGTCTCCGCGGCGCGACGCGTGAGCTGCGTGAACTCCATCGCCTGCAGAAAGGCGACCAGCGTCTTGCCGTCCGGCTGATGCAGGCCGAGATCGTCCAGCGGAATCTCCAGCGGCGCGTCATCGACGAGCTTCACCAGCTTCTGTGACGTGCGGATGAGCGCGACGCTCGCAGGATCGGTCAGCGTCTCGCGGCGCTTGGGCTGCTTGATCTCGCCGGCGCGCGCCAGCAGCGTGTCGAGATCGCCATATTCATTGATGAGCTGCGCGGCGGTTTTCACGCCAATGCCCTTGGCGCCCGGCACATTATCGGTGGAATCGCCAGCGAGCGCCTGAACATCGACGACTCTCGAAGGCGGCACGCCGAAATAATCGACCACCTCGGCGACGCCGATGCGCCGCTCCTCGCGCGCGCCTGAAGCCGGATCATACATCGACACTTTATCGTCGATGAGCTGCATCAGATCCTTGTCGGCGGAGACAATCAGCACATCGGCGCCGCGCGCGCGCGCTTGCTTAGCGTAAGTGGCGATGAGATCGTCCGCCTCATAGACGTCCTGCTCGATCGGCAGCAGGCCGAAGGCGCGCACGGCCGCGCGCATCAGCGGAAATTGCGGAATGAGATCGTCGGGCGGATCCTGACGATGCGCCTTGTAGTCCGGGTAGATCTCCTTGCGGAAGGAGTTCTCCGATTTGTCGAAGATGATAGCGAGATGCGTCGGCGTGAGATCGGCCGCGCCCTCGCGGATGAACTGAAACAGCTTGGCGCAGAACAGCCGCACCGCGCCGGTCGGGAGGCGGTCCGTGCGATAATTATATTTCGCGTCCTGCCGTATCGACTGGAAATAGGCGCGAAAGACGAAGGACGAGCCGTCGACGAGAAAGACGCGGCTGTCGGGACCGACGGGCTTATGTGTGAGAGTCATTGCGCGAGGAGCATGAACGCTAGGCCCTCATAGAGAGGGCGGAAAGGGCGCGCGCAAGATAGCCCCGATCCCTCGGCATGGATACCCCCGGCTCGTCTCCCGGCTCGGCGCCGCGCAGGCAAAAAGGCCTCGCGCGGCCGAAGCCGGCGAGGCAGGGGGATCGTCACACTTACGGCGCCGACGGTAACGTCTGCGCCGCGCCGTTGAACCGCCAATCGGCGAGCGGTGACGGGTCCAGCGGCGCGCGCAAAAAAATCGCCCCGCTCGGGCGCGCGGGGCGAAGCGAAACGAGACGAATTCGGGTGAATTGCGGCTCGCCGCGCGTTCCTCAATTGATCATGCGCGAGGTGGCGCCGGTGTCGCCGGTCACGCTCGCGCTCTTGGGGGAAATCCATTCTGGAACCTTCGTCAGCGCGACGGCGACGAAGGCGACGAGGCCGACCGCCCATATGACGATCTTGCCGTAATTGGCGCCACTATGAACGTTCAACGCCATTGTTCCCTCCGTTGGTTTTTGTTCTTTGGTCTCACGGCCGGATGGCTCGGCCATGCTGACGATGGCGAGACGGCAGGGGCTTTGACACCGCCAATTCGCGAAAGCGGAGGGGTCCAGCACGCGTCAGAGCAGAGATTCGGTCCAGCGAATGCGGCCGTGGACGCAGAGGCGCTCGGCGTCGGCGCGCTCCAGCCTCTCGGGCTCGTAGCAGGCGCGATTGTCGGAGATCAGCGTGATCGCGCCATCCACATTGCGGCGCACGCGACGGATCAGCGGGCCGTCGTCGAGCGAGACGAGATAGACGGCGTCGCCGATAATGTCGCGCTGCGAGCGGTCGATCAGCACGATCGCGCCATCCTCTATTGTCGGCCGCATGGAATCGCCGCGCGCGCGCAAAAATTCGAGCGCGTCGATCTCGGTTCCGAGGCGTCGCAGCAGAGCGCGCGGAAAGGCGATCCGCTCGCCGGCGATTTCGCCCTCCGCCTCATTGATCCGCAGCGGCGGGATTTGCGCCATATCCGGGCCGAGCGGAATCGCCGGCGGCGCGCCGGCCTCGAATATGGGAGCGCCGCGATCCAGCACCAGCCAGTCGAGCGAGACGCCCGTCACCTCGGCGATGCGGCCGAGCTTTTCGGCGGAGGCTTCGGTCTCGCCATTGAGATAGCGGCTATAAGTGGAGGAGGTGACACCCGCGTCCCGCAAGATTCTGGCCGGACCGCCCGCCACATCGACCGCTTGGCCCAATCTCCGCGCGAGGCCGGCTCTGTCGAATACGGGATTTTCCTTCGTTTCCGGCACACTCTCTCTCATATATGCTTGACAGAGACGCGCGAATGCGGGACCTTCGGCGCGGAGTTGGTTTCCATTTACGGTTAACACGCCGGATGTGGCGTGTCACCGTGCGGCTTGTTGCGCCCATGATTTGCAGTTGGAGAGATTTCGTTCGACGCGACGGCCTGCGTGACGCGGATCGGTTTGGGCGTCGGGACCGTCGCCGTCCCACGGAAACGGGCCTCGCGCCGCTGTGCAATGACAATCAGGCGAGGGAACTCCCGGGCGCTGCGCGGATGGGCGACGCCGGCGATCGGCAATTCGCCCTGGCTCTCTCGCTCGCGCGCATGTTGTTGGCGACGCGCGGGCAATTCGCGCTCGCTCTACGTGATCTCTCCTTGGCGCGATCGGGATGCGAGTCGCCGAATGCTTTCACGCTCCGGATAATCGAGCAAAAGACGGATGAGGCGATCTACGCCTTGGGGCGGGGCGGATCGGCGATGCTCGAGGAGACGCTGCGGCGCGCGATCGACGACCTTGCGAAGGAGATCGCCACGGAAAGGAGCGGCGCGCCTCGCCTCGCCGATTAGGCGGCCGCCTCTGCGAGGGCCGCGCCGCCGTCCTTCTCAGGACGACGGCCGAACTCTGGGTGCGGCTCAGCCGAGCCGCTTGGCCGCGGCTGTCAGCTTCTCGATGCGCTCGCGCGTCTCCTCGAGGCGCTCGCGATTTTCCTCCACCACCTCTTCCGGCGCTCTCGCGACGAAATCGGCGTTGCCGAGCTTGGCCTCGATCTTCTTCGCCTCGCCTTCCAGCTTGGCGGTCTCCTTGGCGAGTCGCACCTTCTCCGCCGCGAAATCGATGACGCCTTCCAGCGGTATGGCAGCGAGAACGCCGCGCACGATCAATTGCGCGCTGCTCTTGGGCGCGGCGTCGACGAAGCCGATCTGCGAGAGGCGCGCGAGCTTGCGCAAAGTCTCGTCCCAGCGCATCACGCGGGACTGCACGTCAGCGTCGGCGCCGACGAGGACGAGAGGAACTTCCGCGCCGGCGGGGAGATTCATCTCCGAGCGCACGGAGCGCACTTCCGAGACGAGATCGACGATCCAGCCGATTTCGGCTTCCGCGGCGGCGTCCTCGAGGCCGGAAAGATCGGGCCATTGCGCCAGCGCCAGCGGCCTTTCCCGCGCCGGACCTTCGAAACCTTTGACGCCCCACAGCTCCTCGGTGATGAAGGGCATGAAGGGATGCAGCAGAGCGTAAGTCTGATCGAGCAGGAAAGCCGTGGTGGCGCGCGTCTCGTCCTTGGCGGCGCCGTCCTCGCCTTGCAGCAGGGGCTTGGCGAGCTCCAGATACCAATCGCAGAACTGGTTCCAGACGAAGCGATAGGCCGCATTGGCGGCGTCGTTGAAGCGATAGGCCTCGATCGCTGCGGCGATCTCGGCCGAGGCGCGCGCCGCCTCGCTGACGATCCAGCGATTGAGCGTGATCTGATTATTCTTGGGGTCGAAGCCGGCGACGCGCGCGCAGCCGTTGATCTCGGCGAAGCGCGAGGCGTTCCACAGCTTGGTCGCGAAATTGCGGTAGCCGACGACGCGCTGCGTCGAGAGCTTTATGTCGCGCCCCTGCGCCGCCATGGCCGCGAGGGTGAAGCGCAGCGCATCGGCGCCATATTCGTTGATGAGGTGCACCGGGTCGATGACATTGCCCTTCGACTTCGACATCTTGGCGCCCTTCTCGTCACGGACGAGGGCGTGAATGTAGACGTCGTGGAAGGGAATCTCCTTTTTGAAATAGAGGCCCATCATCATCATGCGGGCGACCCAGAAGAAGATGATGTCGAAGCCCGTCACCAGAACATTGGTGGGGTAATAGCGATCGAGCTCCTTCGTCTCGTCGGGCCAGCCGAGCGTCGAGAAGGGCCAGAGCGCGGAAGAGAACCAGGTGTCGAGCACGTCCTCGTCGCGCGTCAGCGCCACGTCGCGTCCGTGCTTCGCGTGCGCGGCGGCGAGAGCGGCCTCCTCGCTGTCCTCGACGAAGACATTGCCGTCCTCGTCATACCAGGCCGGTATGCGATGGCCCCACCACAGCTGGCGCGACACGCACCAGGGCTGGATGTTCTCGAGCCAATCGAAATAGGTCTTCTCCCAATTCTTCGGCACGAAATTGGTGCGGCCCTCGCGCACGGCGGCGAGCGCCGGCTGCGCCAGAGTCTTGGCGTCGACATACCATTGATCGGTGAGGCGCGGCTCCAGCACGGCGCCGGAGCGGTCGCCATGCGGCACCATATGCTTATGGTCCGACACCTCGGCGAGCAGCTCGTGCTCCTCCATCATCGCCACCACGCGCGCGCGGGCGGCGTTGCGGTCGAGGCCGTGCAGAGCGGCGACCGTCATATCGAGCTCGGGAGAGGGCGCGACATGCTCGAAGAAATCCGCATTGTCCTTCAGCGTCACCGCGCCTTCGGCGTCGAGCACATTGATGAGCCGTAGACCGTGCCGGCGGCCGACCTCGAAATCGTTGAAGTCATGCGCGGGGGTGATCTTCACCGCGCCCGTGCCTTTCTCGGGATCGGAATATTCATCGGCGACGATGGGGATGAGGCGGCCGACCAGAGGCAGGCGCACATTCTTGCCGACCAGCTTCTTATAGCGCTCATCCTCGGGATGCACGGCCACCGCCGTGTCGCCGAGCATGGTCTCGGGGCGCGTCGTCGCCACGGTGATGAACTCGCCGGTCGGCTGGCCGTCGTGATAGACCACCGGATATTTGAAGTGCCACAAATGGCCCTTCACCTCGATCTGCTGCACCTCGAGATCGGAGATGGCGGTCAGCAGCTTCGGGTCCCAATTGACGAGGCGCTTGTCCTTATAGATGAGCCCGTCGCGATAGAGCTGCACGAAGACTTTCACCACGGCGCGGGAAAGCCCTTCGTCCAGCGTGAAGCGCTCGCGTGACCAGTCGCAGGAGGCGCCGAGCCGTTTCAGCTGCTCGACGATGACGCCGCCCGACTCCGCCTTCCAGGCCCACACCTCTTCCAGGAACTTCGCGCGGCCCAATTCGCGGCGATGCTGCTGGCGTTCCATGAGCTTGCGCTCGACCACCATTTGCGTCGCTATGCCGGCGTGATCCGTGCCCGGCTGCCACAGCACGTCGTCGCCGCGCATGCGATGATAGCGCGCGAGAATATCCTGCAGCGTATTGTTGAGCGCATGGCCCATATGCAGCGAGCCGGTGACGTTCGGCGGCGGAATGACGATGGAAAAAGGCTTCGCGCCGGTGCGCTCCGGCCGGCCGGCGCGAAAGGCGCCCGCCTCTTCCCAGAGCTCGCGCATCCGCGCTTCGATGGTCGAGAAGTCGAAGGTCTTTTCCATGGGCATGGGGGAGAGCCGAATATCCGTGTCGAAGGCCCCCTCCCCAACCCTCCCCCGCTTTGCGGGAGAGGGAGCAGATTCGGGCCTTCATCCAAAGTTCGCGCAATGTCGCCGAATTCCCTCTCCCGCGTGAGCGGGGGAGGGCGAGGGAGGGCGCCTTACACCAGCGCCTTCAGCGCGCTGCGGCCGGCGTAGATCGCCGCCGGTCCCAACTCCTCCTCGATGCGGATGAGCTGATTGTATTTCGCGACTCTGTCCGAGCGCGCCAGCGAGCCGGTCTTGATCTGCCCGCTATTGGTGGCGACGGCGATGTCGGCGATGGTCGAATCTTCCGTCTCGCCGGAGCGATGCGAGATCACCGTCGTATAGGCGGCGCGATGCGCCATCTCCACGGCGGCGAGCGTCTCGGTCAGCGTGCCAATCTGATTGACCTTCACCAGCAGCGAATTGGCGACGTCCTCGTCTATGCCGCGCGCCAAGCGCTCGACATTGGTGACGAACACATCGTCGCCGACGAGCTGAATCTTGTCGCCGAGCGTGTCGGTGAGGAGGCGCCAGCCCTCCCAATCGTCCTCGGCCATGCCGTCCTCGATCGTGACGATCGGATAGGCCTCGGCCAGCTTGGCGAGATAGGCGACCTGCTCCTCTATGGTGCGCGTGACCTTCTCGCCCTCATAGACATATTTGCCGTTCTTGAAGAACTCGGTCGAGGCGACGTCGGCGCCGAGATAAATGTCCTCGCCCGGCACGAAGCCGGCGGTCACGATCGCCTCGACGATCACGTCCAGAGCCGCCTCGGCGGAGGGGAGGTTGGGGGCGAAGCCGCCCTCGTCGCCGACCGAGGTGGAGAGGCCGGCCTTCTTCAGCGCGGCTTTCAGCGTGTGGAACACTTCCGCGCCCCAGCGGATCGCCTCGCGCACGGTGGGCGCGCCGACCGGCAGGATCATGAATTCCTGAAAGTCGATCGGATTGTCGGCGTGGGCGCCGCCGTTGATGATGTTCATCATGGGCACCGGCAGCACGCGCGCCTGCACGCCGCCGATATAGCGATAGAGCGGCAGCGAGGAGGCGTCGGCGGCGGCCTTGGCGACGGCCAGCGAGACGCCCAAAATGGCGTTGGCGCCGAGGCGCGACTTGTTCGGCGTGTCGTCGAGCTCGATCAGCGCCTCGTCGACCGCCACTTGATCCTCGGCCTCGAAGCCGACGAGCTCGCCCGCTATGTCCTCATTGACGCTCTGCACGGCGTCCAGCACGCCCTTGCCGAGATAGCGGGTCTTGTCGCCGTCGCGCTTCTCCACCGCCTCATGGGCGCCGGTGGAGGCGCCGGACGGCACGGCGGCGCGGCCGAAGGAGCCGTCCTCCAGCACGACCTCGACCTCGACCGTGGGATTGCCGCGCGAATCGAGTATCTCGCGAGCGTGAATATCGATGATTTCGGTCATACGGGGCCTCTCCGGCGTCTGGCTGCGCAGTTGCGCGCGTTGTAGACCGAACCGCGCCGCGACGAAAGCCTCCAAAACCGGCGAAAGGCCGGTTCCCTGTGGCGTTTCCGGCGCTATTTCGGCGGCGCGCCGGCCAAGCGCGCGAGATCGAAGGCCTCGACGTCGCGCAGCAGCTCGACGAAGGCGGTCGCCCAATAATCGGCCGCGGCCTCGCCCTTGGCGGCGCTGGCCGCCGCGGCGTCGCCGATCGCCCCTTCCTTCGAGAGGTCCTGCGTCTTCCAGCCGAAGCCGATCGGCCGGTCGGCGCGCAACCAGGTGAAATCGCGCTCGAAATCGGCGCTGGCGGAGCGAAAATGCCGCGCCCGCGCCATATCGACGAAATCCGGCGCGAGCGCGAGCATCAGCGAGGTCTCGATCTCTCCGCCATGGATGCCGAGGCGGATTTCCTCCTCGCCGAACAGGCCGTCGGGATAGCCGAAGCGATGCCAGGAGCAGGCGACGGCGAGCAGCTCGTTGCGAATGCGCAGCTCGAGCGCCGCCTGGGAGATCAGCGCCGAGTTGCCCCCATGCGAATTGAGGAGTACGAGCTTGCGGCAGCCGGCGCGGGCGACGCCTTCGCCGATCTCGCAGAGAAGGCGCAGCGCCGTCTCATGCGAGAGGCTGAGCGTGCCGGGAAAATCGCCGTGCTCGATGGAGACGCCGATCGCCTGCAGCGGCAGGAACAGCGCATCGAGATCGTCCGGCAGGCGGTCTACGACACGCTCGATCATGCCGCGCATGATCTGCGAATCGACGCCGACCGGCAGATGCGGCCCATGCTGCTCGACGGCGGCGATGGGCAGCACGGCGATGACGCGCTCCATCTCGAGGTCGCGGTAGTCAGTGGTGGCGAGGTCGATCCAATAGCGGGACGGAAGCATGGCGGAGAGGGTAGACCTTTCGGACGGGGATCGCCATAGCGGCGCGTCCTTCTCCCGTTTACGGGAGAAGGTGGCCCGACGAAGTCGGGTCGGATGAGGGTCCCTCGGCGTTGGCGCGCGGTTTGGAACGTCGAATGGAGCCCGTTCGGCCCTCATCCGACCCTGCTTCGCAGGGCCACCTTCTCCCACGAGTGGGAGAAGGGAGAACCCGTAGATTGTAGAAAACTGGTGAGGCAATCGATGACGAAACGCTTCGCAGCACAGATCGCGGCTTTGGCTTTCTTCCTCTCCGCCCTTCCGGCCTTCGCGCTGGACAAGGTCTCCTTCGCCACCAATTGGCGGGCGCAGGCCGAGCATGGCGGCTTTTATCAAGCCCTCGTCGACGGCACTTACGCCAAATACGGCCTGGACGTCACAATATTGCAGGGCGGTCCGCAGTCCAACGCGCGGCTGCTGCTCGCCGCCGGCCGCGTCGATTTCTGCATGGGCGCCAATCTCATCCAGACCTTCTCCGCCGTGCAGCAGAAGGCGCCCATCGTCGCCGTCGCCAGCATGTTCCAGAAGGATCCGATCATCTTCATGTCGCATCCGGGCGAGGGCTTCGATCGCTTCGAGGATCTGCCCAAGGCGACCGCCTTCATCGGCAATGACAATCTCGTCTCGGTCTATCAATGGCTGAAACAGGCCTATGGCTTCAAGGAAGAGAAGATCAAGCCCTACACCTTCAACTCGGCGCCCTTCCTCGCCGACAAGAAATCGATTCAGCAGGGCTATCTGACCTCCGAGCCTTTCGAGATCGCGCGCCAGGGCGGCTTCACGCCCAATGTGTTTCTCCTCGCCGATTACGGCTATGACAGCTATTCGACGACGATCGAGACGCGCAAGGAGACGATCGAGACCAAGGCCGATCTCGTGCAGCGTTTCGTCGACGCCTCGATCATCGGCTGGTATCATTACATCTATGGCGACAATAGCGCCGCCAACGCCGCCATCCGCAAGGACAATCCCGAAATGTCCGAGGGCCAGCTCGCTTATTCCGTCGAGAAGCTGAAGGAGCGCGGCATCGTCGACTCCGGCGATTCGCTCAGTCTCGGCATTGGCGCGATAACCGACGCGCGGCTGCGCAGCTTCTTCGACAAAATGGCCAAGGCCGGCGTCTTCCCCGCCGATCTTCCCATCGCCCAGGGCTACAGCACGCGCTTCGTTAACAAGAAGGTCGGGCTGGAGCTGCGACCTTCGCATGCGGCGGGGGCGCAGTGACGGTGGGCGTCGCGGAGCCTCTGGTCTCGCTGCGCGGGATCGGCAAAAGCTTCGCCAATGGCGTCGCGGCGCTCGAGAATTTCCATCTCGACCTTCGCGACGGCGAGTTTCTGACCTTGCTCGGCCCGTCGGGCTGCGGCAAATCGACCGCGCTGCGGCTCATCGCCGGCCTCGCGACGCCGAGCGCCGGCGCCATCGATTGGCGCGACTCGGCCGCGGCCCACAACATCGGCTTCGTGTTTCAGGAGGCGACGCTGCTGCCCTGGGCCGATGTCTTCGACAATGTCTATCTGCCGCTGCGACTCGCCGGCAAGACGCGCGAGGCCGCCGCGCCGCTGGTGCGCGAGACGCTGGCGCTCGTCGGTCTCGCCGATTTCGAGAAAGCGCTGCCGCGCCAGCTCTCCGGCGGCATGAAGATGCGCGTCGCCATAGCGCGCGGCCTGGTGACGCGGCCGAAATTGCTGCTGATGGACGAGCCCTTCGCGGCGCTCGACGAGGTGACGCGCTTTCGTCTCGGCGACGATCTCCTCGCCATGAAGCGAAGGCTCGATACGACGATCGTCTTCGTCACCCATTCCATTTACGAGAGCGTCTATCTCTCGACGCGCATTCTCGCGCTCGCCGCGCGCGGCGGCGCGATCGTCGATACGATCGACATAGACGCGAATATCGCGCGCGACGAAGAATTCCGCACGAGTCCCGAGTTCGCGCAATATTGCCGGCGCGCTTCCGCCGCTCTGCGCAGCGCCTATGGGGAGGAGCTGCGATGACGCAAGCGAGCCCGCTTCGCGAGGCGCTGTCGCCGCTGGCCGTGCTGGCCGCCGCGCTCGCCGCTTGGGAGGCGGCGGTGCGCTTCTGGGCCATTCCGCCCTATGTGCTGCCGGCGCCGAGCCTCATCGCCGCGACTCTGGTGAAGGATCGCGAGATTCTCTTCGCCTCGCTCCTCGTCACGCTGACGACGGCGCTGGAGGCGCTGGCGCTGGCGACGATCGGCGGCGTCGCTCTGGCTCTGCTCATCTCGCGCTCGCGCTGGATGGAGCGCGCGCTGATGCCTTTCGCCATTGTGCTGCAAGTGACGCCCATCATCGCCATAGCGCCGCTGCTGCTGGTCTATCTCGCCCCCGCCGAGGCGGTGCTGGTCTGCGCCTTTCTGGTCGCCTTCTTTCCCATTCTCGCCAATACGTCGCTCGGCCTCGCCTCGGTCGATCGCTCATTGATCGAGCTTTTCGATCTCTATCGCGCCTCGCCGTGGCGCAAGCTCGTCTATCTGCGCGCGCCGGCGGCGCTGCCGCAATTTTTCGCCGGGCTGCGCATCGGCGGAGGGCTCGCGCTCATCGGCGCCATTGCGGCCGAGCTGGCGGCCGGCGCTGCGGGGCAGGGGGCGGGGCTCGCCTTCCGCATTTCGGAGGCCGGCTATCGCCTCGACATTCCGCGCATGTTCGCGGCGCTGGCGTTGGTTTCGCTGGCGGGTATCGTCATCTATGCGGGGCTGACGGCGCTGTCGCGCCTCGCTCTGTCGCGCTGGCACGAGAGCGCGCGTGGATTGGACGATTAGCGCACCCTCATCGCCCCGCGCCCACCTGGGCGCAGCGCGCATCGGCGGTCTTGAAATAAGGCGGATCGCAGGGCGCGAAGTCCTGCGGGCACATTTTCTCGCAATATTGCACGGGGAGGACGACGACGGTCTCGGTCCTCCGCAGCGGAGGGGAGCGTCGCTCTGCGGCCGCCGCACAGAGAGCGCCTGAGAAGGCCAGGGCGAAAACGATCGAAGCGCCGCGCATCGTTCCTCCGAAGGGACGAGCGAATCAGCGATCCCCGCGCGCTTCGCCCACCGCGTCCACCCCATATATATCGTTGCGGAAGTGAACGGTTCCATTCGCGGAAGCCCATCCGGTCATATACACCCAGACGACCGGCACCGGCTTGGGCAGGATCACGTCCTGGCGCTCGCCGCCGATCTTGGACATGATCGCGGCCTTGTCCCATTGTCCCGGCGCGCCTTCCAGCAGCCAGGTCGCGAGGTCATAGACGCCCTCGACGCGCACGCAGCCATGCGAGAGAAAGCGGTAGTCGCTGGCGAAGAGCCGCTTGCTCGGCGTGTCATGCATATAGACGGCGTGCTTATTGGGCATTGCGATGCGGATCGAGCCCAGCGAATTTTGCGCGCCGCTGTCCTGGCGCAGCGTGTAATTGACCGCCCGCTCGCTGGCCCAATTGATCGATTTCGGCTCCACCTCGGTCCCGTGATTGTCGAAGACGCGAATGCGCGCCTTGGCGAGATAGGACGGGTCCTTCTGCATTTTGGGCATGATCTCGTTCTTGATGATCGAGACCGGGACCGTCCATGTGGGGTTGAGATTGACCGCGCCGATCTTCGCCTCGACCTCGGGCGAAGGATGCTCGACATCGCCGACGATCGCCGTATAGCGCCGCACGACATGGCCGTTCTCCACCGCGTCGACGGCGGCGGAGGGGATGTTGACGACGATGTAGCGTGGGCCGAAGGGGAAATCATTGCCGGCGAGCCGCTGCGCCGAGGAGGCTAGCTGACGAAAGCGCACCGAGGCCGGCACGTCCAATTCTCGTAGCGTCGCGCCGGCGACCGCGCCGGTCTGCCTCAGCCCCATGCGGAATTGAAAATGTTTCACTGCTTGGGAGAGGCCGGCGTCCCAGGCCTCGCCGCCGGCCGCTTCCGCCGGCAGATCACCCTCGGCGGCGAGGCGCCTGCGCAGCGCAGCCACCGCCTTGCCGCGCGCGCCGGGCTGCAATGGCGTCCCCACCTTGGGCCAGCCGCCGGCGTCGGCGATGGCCGCATAGCGCTCGGAGGCGAGCGAGGTGGCGAAGAAGGTCTCGGGCTGCAGCGCAGGGGTCGGATCGTCGGAGAGCGCCATCTCGCGCGGCGGCGCGGGCTTGGGCTTCGGCTTTGGTTTGGGCTTGGGCGCGGCGGCCGTCTGCGGGGCCGCCGTCGGCGCTGCTCCGGGCTCGGCCGGGGCGGTGGGAGAGGAGGCGGGCGCCGGGACAGGGGCGGGAACGGGCGCAGGCGCTGGGGCCGCCGGAGCCGCGGTCGGCGCGGGAGCCGGCGCGACAGGAGCGGCCGGAGCCGGGGAAGGCTCGGCGGCGGTCTGCGCCAACGCGGGAATGAGCGGCGCTGCGAGCAATCCCGCCGCCGCGAATGTCGCGATCGCGCGACCAGCTCGTCCGATTCGTGATCTGTTTCGCATATTGTTCCGCGCCAGAATCGCGCCCTCGAGATTCGCCGACGCTCTGCTTTTGTCGAAGCTTTTCCGCCTTGCGAGGCGCGCGGTCAACCCGCGCGGCGAGGATGCGCCTTTCTGCTGGGCGGAATTATGGAGACGCTGCGCCGCGGCCGCGCCCCTTGCCTTTTGCGCCGGTCCCGCCCATACCGCGCCGCAGCGAGATTGCGCGAGGATACGGGACGCCATGGGCTTCAAATGTGGAATCGTCGGCCTGCCGAATGTCGGCAAGTCGACCCTCTTCAACGCGCTGACGCAGACGGCGGCAGCGCAGGCGGCCAATTATCCCTTCTGCACGATCGAGCCCAATGTCGGCGACGTCGCCGTGCCCGATCCGCGCCTCGAAAAGCTCTGCGAGATCGCCGGCTCCAAGCAGATCATCCCGACGCGCCTCACCTTCGTGGACATAGCCGGGCTCGTGCGCGGCGCCTCCAAAGGCGAGGGGCTCGGCAATCAGTTCTTGGCCAATATCCGCGAATGCGACGCCATCGCCCATGTGGTGCGCTGCTTCGAGGATGGCGACATCACCCACGTCGAGGGCGACGTCGATCCGATCCGCGACATTGAGACGATCGAGACCGAGCTGATGCTCGCCGATCTCGAGAGCCTGGAAAAGCGCGTGGTCCCGCTCGAGAAGAAGGCCAAGGGCGGCGACAAGGACGCCAAGGAGCTGCTCGATCTGATGCGCCGCTGCCTCGATCTGGTGCGCGAGGGCCGTCCCGCCCGCCTCGTCGTGATCGCGCCGGAGGAGCGCGAAGCGCTCGCCGGTCTCGGCCTGCTGTCGTCCAAGCCCGTCCTCTATGTCTGCAATGTCGAGGAGGGCGCCGCTGCGGAGGGCAATTCCTTCTCGCAGAAGGTCGCCGCGCGGGCGCGCGAGGAGGGCGCGGCGAGCGTCGTCGTCTCGGCCAAGATCGAGAGCGAGATCGCCGTGCTGCCGGCCGAGGAGCAGAAGGACTATCTCGAGGCGGTCGGGCTCGAGGAGCCGGGCCTCAACCGCGTCATCCGGGCCGGCTATACGCTGCTGCGCCTCGTCACCTATTTCACCGTGGGGCCGAAGGAGGCGCGCGCCTGGACGATCGAGCAGGGCACGCGCGCGCCGCAGGCGGCGGCGGTGATCCATACCGATTTCGAGAAGGGCTTCATCCGCGCCGAGACCATCGCCTTCGAGGATTATGTCGCGCTGCGCGGCGAAGCGGGCGCGCGCGAGGCGGGGAAGTTCCGGCTCGAGGGCAAGGACTATGTCGTCGCCGACGGCGACGTGCTGCATTTCCGCTTCAACAACTGATTGGACGAAAGCGGGCCTTCGGGCTCGCTGTCTCCTATGCGGGGTCTCGCTATTTCGCCGGCGGCGTGCAGACCACCGAGCTCTCGTTCAAGACGAAGCAGATCGACATCTGTCCCGAGCGCAGATCGACGCGGAACACGCCGCCCTCGCCCGTATGGCGGGAGGCGATCAGCGCATATTCGCTGAACTGCCCCGCCTTGGCGCCCTCGCCCGGCGGATAGCACAGCGTCACGCCGACGGCCGCGCCCTCCTTCAGCCCATATTGGCAGGCCCCTACCTCGCCGCTGGCGCGGTCCAGGCGAAAGACGCGGTTGAGATCGGTCTGCGGGGCGGCGAGAAACTCGTAATTGCCGGCGAGCGCCGCCGGCGCCGCCAGGGCGGCCCCGAGAGAGAGGAGACGAATGGCTGCGCGCAAGGTTACACTCCTTCGACGAATCACAGGGCGCAGTCTACACGCCGATGCGGCAATCGCGAGACAGCGCGCAAGGGGATAGCCGCAAGGGGGCAGCGAATGGTCGGCGCGCCGACTCTGGTCTTCGATCTCGACGGCACGCTGGCCGACACGGCCGGCGATCTCATCGCCACCTTGGGCGTGCTGCTGGCGCGCGACGGCCGCATGCCCGTGCCTCTCTCCGCCGTGCGCACGCTGGCTGGGGCCGGCGCGCGGGCGATGATCGAGCGCGGCTTCGCGGCCACCGGCGCGCCGCTCCCGCCGGAGCGGGTCGAGGCCCTGTTTCCCGAGTTTATCGCCCATTATCGCGAGCGAATCGCCGTCGAGACGCGGCTCTTTCCCGGAGCGGAGGCGGCGCTGGAGCGATTCGCCGAGGCCGGCTTCGCGCTCGCCGTCTGCACCAATAAATCCGAGGAGCTGGCCGTTCTGCTGCTGGAGCGCCTGGGCGTCGCCGGGCGATTCGCCGCCATTTGCGGCCGCGACACTTTTCTCGCGCACAAGCCCGACGCGCGCGCGCTGACGCTGACGATCGAAAGAGCCGGCGGCCATGCGGCGCGGGCGGTGATGGTCGGCGATTCGCAGACCGACATAGCGACGGCCAAAAACGCCGGCGTGCCTGTGGTCGCGGTGGATTTCGGCTATACGGAGACCCCGGTCTCGTCCTTCGGCCCCGACCGGGTGATCTCGCATTTCGACGAATTATGGGAGGCCGTGGCCTCGCTCGGCGTGCTGGAAGCCTCCGCATGCACTTGACGGGAGACACCGTCGTCTCTTACAGAACTGTTCGGCCTCGGTGAGGCCCTCGGGCGGCTAGCTCAGCGGGAGAGCACTCCCTTCACACGGGAGGGGTCACAGGTTCAATCCCTGTGCCGCCCACCATTTGCTCCACTTTTCCCCTTTCGACGATTTTCCTCCTTCCGCTCGGCGGATAGGCGCGGCGAATGTCTTGCGCAGTCGCCATCACTGTGGCACAAGGCCGCCCGACGCTGCAGTAGCTCAGTGGTAGAGCACTCCCTTGGTAAGGGAGAGGTCGAGAGTTCAATCCTCTCTTGCAGCACCAGCCCACCCGCGCGATTTTCCGCCCTCGAGCCTCGCCTCGCGTCATTTGCCGCTGGTTGACACCCGCCTGCGCCGAAGGCAGACAGGCTCGTGGCGGCGCCCGCAAAGGTCACGAAGGCCGACCCACGGCCGATGATCGGCGGCGCTGCTCGAACGCCCTCGCTTTGCGCGCAGGGCTGCTCGCCGCGCCCTATTCCCAAAGGACCCGACATGCGCGCCCTATTCCGTTTCCACGCTCTGCCCGCCCTCGCCGCATTGGCGCTCGTCGCTGCGCCGCTCCCGGCGCTCGCGCAGAGCTCCGCGACGACCACCACCGCCACCGGAATCAAGATCACCGACACAAAGGTCGGGACCGGCTCCGGCGCGGAGCCGGGGCAGATGCTGAAGATGCATTACACCGGCTGGGTCTCGCAGAACGGCGCCAAGGGCAAGAAGTTCGACAGCTCGCTGGACCGCGGCCAGCCCTTCGAGTTCCGCCTCTCGGCCGGACAGGTGATCGCCGGCTGGGATCAGGGCATTCTCGGCATGAAGGTCGGCGGCAAGCGCACGCTGGTCATTCCGCCCGAGCTCGGCTATGGCGCGCGCGGCGCCGGCGGCGTGATACCGCCCAACGCCACGCTCATTTTCGATGTCGAGCTGATCGAGATCAAAGGGCAGATCTGACGGCCGCGCGCCGCTTTTGCGAGCGAAGCGAAGCGATCCAGAGACGAGGGGCCGCCCTGGATCGCTTCGCAGCTCACGCCTCTCGAATTGAGAAGCGAACTCGCGTCACATCCGCACCAGATGGTCGAAGGCCGACAGCGCCGCCGTCGCGCCTTCGCCCATGGCGATGACGATCTGCTTATAGGGAACCGTCGTCGCGTCGCCGGCCGCGAACACGCCTGGCGCCGAGGTGTGGCAGCGGCGGTCGATCTCGATCTCCTTATAGGGCGAGAGCGTCACCGCGCCATTCAGCCATTCCGTGTTGGGCAGCAGGCCGATCTGCACGAACACGCCTTCCAATTCGACAGTGCGCGTCGCCTCGCTCTCGCGGTCGCGATAGACGAGCCCCGTCACCTTGGCGCCGTCGCCGAGAATCTCGGTCGTCTGCGCCGAGACGAGAATCGTCACATTGGGCAGCGAGCGCAGCTTCTCCTGCAAGATCCCATCGGCGCGCAGTTTGCCGTCGAATTCGAGCAAGGTCACATGCGAGGCGAGGCCGGCGAGATCGATCGCCGCCTCGACGCCGGAATTGCCGCCGCCGATCACCGCCACGCGCTTGCCTTTGAACAGAGGCCCGTCGCAATGCGGGCAATAGGCGACGCCCTTGGTCATATATTCCGTCTCGCCCGGCACATTGATGCGCCGCCAGCGCGCGCCCGGCGCCAGAATGATCGTCTTCGATTTGAGCGTCGCGCCATTGGCGAGCTTCAGCTCCGTGAGACCGCCGGCCTGCGCCGCCGGAATCAGCGCGGAAGCGATCTGGCCATTCATCACATCGACGGAATATTCCGCGACGTGACGCTCCAGCGCCGCCGCCATATGCGGGCCTTCCGTGTGCGGAACGGAGATGAAATTCTCTATGCCCGCCGTGTCCTGCACCTGGCCGCCGAAACGCTCGGCGACAATGCCGGTGCGCACGCCTTTGCGCGCGGCGTAGATCGCCGCCGCCGCGCCCGCCGGGCCGCCGCCGACCACCAGCACGTCGAAAGGCTCCTTGGCGGAAATGGACGCGGCCTTTTTCTCGCCGGCGCCGGCGTCGAGCTTGTCGAGAATCTGCTCCAGCGTCGCGCGGCCATGCTGGAAGGGCTCGCCGTTCAGATAGACGGCGGGCACCGCCATTATGCCGCGCTCCTCCACCTCCTTGGGGAACAGCCCGCCGTCGATCGCCACATGGCGCACGCGCGGATTGAGCGCCGCCATCGTGTCGAGCGCCTGCACCACCTCCGGGCAGTTCTGGCAGGTGAGCGAGAAATAGGTCTCGAAGCGATATTCGCCGTCGAGCGCCTTTATGCGCGCAAGGGTTTCCTCGTCCTCCTTCGGCGGATGGCCGCCGACATGCAGCAGCGCCAGCACGAAGGAGTTGAATTCGTGGCCGCCCGGAATGGCGGCGAAGCGCAAGCCGACATCGGCGCCTTGGCGCTCGATCGCGAAAGAGGGACGGCGCGAATCATCGTCGCTGCGCACATAGGAGATATTGTCCGAGACGCTCGCGACCTCCTGCAGCAGCTCGGCGAGCTCTGTGGATTTCTCGCTGTCATCGAGCGAGGCGCGGAGCGTGATGGGCGTGACGATGCGCGCGAAATAGGCCTGCAGCTGTGTTTTCAGAGCGGCGTCCAGCATCTTCGACTCCCGATGTTCGAGAACAATCCCCTCGTCCTGAGGAGCCCGCGAAGCCGGCGTCTCGAAGGACGCATCGTTGCGCGCGCTGGAGCATCCTTCGAGGCTTTTTGCGTTCCACAAAAAGCGCCTCAGGATGAGGCGGGGGAATTTTCGATGGCCCGGAGGAGCCCCCGGCCGGCAGACCGGCCGGGAGCGTCGTGCGGTATTAGATCTTGCCGACGAGGTCGAGCGAGGGGGCGAGCGTCTTCTGACCCTCTTCCCACTTGGCCGGGCAGACCTCGCCCGGATGCGCCGCGACATACTGCGCCGCCTTGACCTTGCGCAGCAGCTCGAGCGCATTGCGGCCGACGCCGCCGGCGTTGATCTCGACGATCTGAATCTTGCCGTCGGGATCGATGACGAAAGTGCCGCGGTCGGCGAGGCCGGCCTCTTCGATCAGCACGTCGAAATTGCGGCTCAGCGTCAGCGTCGGATCGCCGACCAACGGATACTCGATCTTGCCGATCGCCGGCGAGGTGTCGTGCCAAGCCTTATGGGCGAAATGCGTGTCGGTGGAGACGCCGTAGATCTCGACGCCGATCGCCTTGAAGGCGGCGTAGTTGGTGGCGAGGTCCTCGAGCTCGGTCGGGCAGACGAAGGTGAAGTCGGCCGGATAGAAGAAGAACACCGACCACTTGCCCTTGAGCGTGGCTTCGGTGACGTCGACGAACTTGCCGGCGTGGAAGGCGGTCGCCTTGAACGGCTTGATCTCGGAGCCGATGAGAGACATTCGATTTTCTCCTCGAGTGGTGAAGGCGCGCGAGAGGCGGATGAGTCCGCGGGCCTTCGGGGAAGACGCCCGGGAACCTAGAGGGGTTTCACTATCGATAAAAGCGAAAAAAACAGGCTTCAATAATCGAATTTAGCGATTATGTTGGGCAGATGGCGGTTTTGCCCACCCTCAGGCAGCTGCGTTTTCTGGTCGCCGTCGTGGACGAGCGGCATTTCGGCCGCGCGGCCGAGGTCTGCCTCGTCGGCCAATCGACGCTCAGCGCCGGAATATTGGAGCTCGAGCAATTGCTCGGCGTGCGCCTCTTCGAGCGCACCAAGCGCAAGGTCTCGCCGACGCCGGTGGGCCGCGAATTGGCCGAGCGCGCGCGCACGATTCTCCGCGAGGCGCAGGATATCGTCGAGCTGGCGCGCGCCGCTCAGGCGCCCATGTCCGGGCCGCTGCGGCTCGGCGTCATTCCGACCATAGGGCCGTTTCTGTTTCCGCGTGTGCTGCCGCGGCTGCGCTCCGCCTTTCCAGAGCTGAAGCTCTATTTGCGCGAGGAGCAGACCGAGCCGCTGCTGGCGCGTCTCGACGCCGGCGAATTGGACGCCGCCGTGCTGGCGCTTCCCTATCCTTCGCGCGGCATGGAGACGATCGATCTCGGCGAAGATCCTTTCGTCGTCGTCTGCCCACCGGGGCATAGGCTGAGCCGAATGACGGCGGTCGGGCATGACGATATGGCGGCCGAGGATCTGCTGCTGCTGGAGGAGGGCCATTGCCTGCGCGATCATGCGCTCGCCGCATGTGCGCTCGAGGGCGCGCGGCGCAATGTCGCCTTTCAGGGCACCAGCCTGCATACGCTGGCGCAAATGGTCGCCAATGGGCTCGGCGTGACGCTGCTGCCGCAAATGGCGCTGGACGCCGGAATATTGCGCGGGCTCGATCTCGAGGTGCGGCCGCTCTCGGGCGAGGCGCCCTTCCGCCGCATCGGCCTCGTCTTTCGCGCCTCCTCCGCGCGCAAGGAGACGTTCCGCCGTCTCGCGCGCGCGCTCGAGGGATTTTTGGCGGAGGCCGCGCCGGTGGAGAAAGCGAAAGCGTCTACGGCGCTCGCGCGCGGCGCGAGGAAGAGCGCGGCTGGCCCACGTCGCAAGTGACGTGCGGCGATGGGCGCTTCAACTCGAACGATCGAGAATTGCGGCAAAGTCCTTGCGATCGACATTGCCGCCCGAAGCGATGACGGCCACCGTCATTCCCGCGAAGCGTTCGCGTTCGATCAGCGCGCAGGCGAGCGCCGCCGCGCCGCCGGGCTCCAGCATGATGCGGAAATGCTCTGCGGCGACGCGCATCGCGGCTTCGACTTGCGCATCTGTCGCCGTGAGCCCCTGCGCGCCACAGGCGAGCAGAATCGGCAGCGTGTGGCGGCCGGGCGTCGGCGCGAGCAGCGCGTCGCAGATCGAGCCGGTGAGCGCGGCGTTGACCTGCGGGTCGCCGCTCTCGAGCGAGCGACGCATATCGTCGAAGCCCGCCGGCTCCGCCGTGAACATTTGCGGCGCGCGCTCGAAGAGTGGCAAGGTCAGCGCAATGCCGGAGGCGAGCCCGCCGCCGCTGCAGGAGGCGATGATCGCATCCGGCGCAATGTCTTTCGCGCGCGTCTGCGCGACTATCTCGAGGCCGATGGTTCCTTGTCCGGCGATGGTGCGCGGATCGTCGTAAGGGTGAATGAAGCGCAGGCCTTCCTGCTCGGCGAGGCGGCGCGTCATCGCATCGCGATCATTGCTCAGACGATCATAGAATTCGACGCGCGCCCCCAGCGCCTTCGTGCGCTCGAGCTTGACGCGGGGCGCGTCGCGCGGCATCACGAGCGTCGCGGAAACCCCCAGAGCATGCGCAGCGAAGGCGACGGCCTGCGCATGATTGCCGGAAGAAACCGCGATGACGCCGCGGCGCCGCTCCTCATCCGTCAGCTGCAAGAGCTGATTGAAGGCGCCGCGTAGCTTGAAGGCGCCGATCGGCTGAAGATTCTCCGCCTTCACCAAAAGGCGAAAGCCGATCTCCTCGTCGAGCAGCGGCGCCGTGAGCAATGGCGTCGCCTCGACATGCGGAGCGATGCGCGTCGCCGCGGCTTCGATATCGGCGAGAGTGAGCGGCGCGCTCATGTCATTTCCCCAGCTCATTTCCCATTGAATTTCGGCTCGCGCTTCTCGAGAAAAGCCGTGCGGCCTTCTGCATAATCGGCGCTGTCGAAACAGGCTGCTGTGAGCTTCTCGCAATCTTCCGCCGAGAGCGCATGCGGCAATCCAGACGCGCGCCTTATCGCGGCCTTGGCGGCGCGCAGAGTGAGCGGCGCATTGGCGGCGATCCCGCGCGCGATATTCATGATCGCCGCGTCGAATCCGTCTTTCGGCAGCACGCGCGAGACAAAGCCCGCGGCGCGCGCCTCATCGGCGTTTATGCGTCGCGCGGTGAAGAAGAGATCCATGGCGTTCTGCGGGCCGACGGCGGCGACGACATAGCTCATCGCTTCCGGCGGATAGCCGACGCCGAGCCGTCCCGCGGGAATGCCGAACACGCAAGCCTCCGCCGCTATGCGCAGATCGCAGGCGGCCGCGAGCCCCATGCCGCCGCCCATGCAATAGCCGGCGATCGCCGCGATCACCGGCTTGCCGAGGCGCGACAGCGCGTCGAAGGCTTCGACATTGGCCTGCTCATAGGCGCGGCCGCCTTCCGCTGTCGCGCGCACGGTGGAGAATTCCGAAATATCGGCGCCGGAGCAGAATGGCAGCGACGGCGCGCCGGTCAGCACCACGACGCGCACGGTCTCGTCGGCGTCGAGCGCGGCCAGCAGCGGCGGCAATGCGCGCCACATCGAGAAATCGAAAGCGTTGCGTCGCTCGCCATTGTCGATGAGGACGCGCGCGACGCCCTCCGCGATGACGGCGTGCAGCTTCGGTGTCGAGTCGCTCATCGGCCTTTGTCGCTCCCTTCCGCTTCGTCTTTCGCCTTGGCGCGCCAGGCCAGAAACTCCGCGTGATCGCAGGTGTTGCGCGCGGCGTAGAGCATGGCGAAGGACGCCATGGCGTCGTCGAAGGCGCCGCTCTTGCCCATATAGCCGCAGATGATCGCAGGATCGGCGGAGCGCGCATGGGCGCGCGCCAGCACGCTGCCGCAGAGCGCGGCGTAATCGTCGAGCGCATGCTCCTCGAAGAGCTCCGCGACCGAGCCGAGGCGGCGGTTCTTCAAATGGCGCACATAGAAATGCCGGCCGGTGGATTCGTCCTCGGCCCAGCCGAGGAAGAGATCGGTCGAGGCCTGCATCACGCGCTGGCCATGCACGACGCGCTTGCCTTCGGCGTCCTTCCATTGCGCCGCGGCCTCCGGCGCGAGCCGCGCCAGCACGGAGGGGCGCGCTTCCTTCAATTGCAGGAACAAGGGCTCGTCGTCGGCGGTGGCGAAGAGACCGATGGCGCAGAATGTGCCGACGCTGCCGATGCCGACGACCTTGAAAGCCGTATCCGTCAGCGCATAGCGGCGCAGCAGCGCGACCACTTCGGGATTGAGCGTCGCGCCGCAGCTCGCGAATGTCGCGGGTATGTCGAAACGCGTCGCGGCGCCGCCGCCATTGCCGATGTGATAGATGAGCGGCGGCCGCTCCTCTATGCGCAGGCCCATGGGCGTCGATTCGATATGCGGGAAATTATCGTCCTCGCGATCGGGCCGCGTCGCGGCGACGAGACCGCGCAATTTGCGCGCGAGCCGCTCGTGGAGCCCGTCCGCGACATGGACGAGATCGATGCGGTCGCGCCACGCCTTCAGCGGCGACAGACGCGAGAGGCCGCGCATATGGCGGCGATAGCCCCGCGCGGCCAGCTCGGCCGCATGGCGCGCGCGTTTTTCCGAGCGGCCGGCGTCCAGAGCGGCGACGGCGAAGCTCGCGCAGAGACGCCGCAGATCGACGGTGAAGTCGATATTGGGCAGCGTCTCGTCGAAATCGTTTATGTCGAAGAGCACATTGCCTTCCGACGACAAGAGCGCGCCGAAATTCATCAAATGGCAGTCGCCGCAAGATTGCGTCGAAATGCCCGGCGTCGGCAGAGCGGCGAGATCCTCCGCCATGATCGAGGCGGCGCCGCGCAGAAAGGCGAAGGAGGATTGCGCCATGCGCTCATAACGAATGGGCAGCAGCGAGGCGACGCGGCCTTCGTCCGTGGCGGCGAGAATAGCGGTGGGGTCGCGCTCGACGGGCGAGAAATCCGCGAGGCTCTCGCGCGGCGCGAAGCGCCGCCGCTCCTTGCCGGCCGCATAGCGCTCGGCGAAAACGAGATGATGCGAAGCCGCGGCTCCATGTTCCTGCATCGCAATTCTCCATGGCGCCGAGCGGCGCGAAACCGAGATGAAGCGCCGAATCTTCTCCCTCTCCCGCGCAGGCGGGGGAGGAGCCGCGCGTCGATCTAATCGATCGCCGCTTCTATGACGCGCGCCAGCGCGCCGAGCCTCTGCTCGATGAGCGCGGGCGTCTCGCAGACATAGGAGAGCGCATGGCGCCGCTCGTCGAAAACGCGCAAATCCCATTGCAGCGCCTCGCTGGCGTCCTTGATTTTTTGCGCGTCCTGCGTCGGCTTGTCCTGCTCGGCGCGCATCGCCTGCGTCTCCTCGCGCAGCCGCTCGGCGAGCAGCTTCTGCTTGGCGCCATAGCGGTCGAGCCCGGAGAGCACTTCGCGGCGCTCGGCCTCGAGCGTGTCGTAGACGCCGGCAAAAAGCGCCGTCAGCCGCTCCTTGCGCTTGTCTCCCGCCGCCGCGGCGAAATCCGCCACCAGCTTTTGCGCGGTCTCGATCGGCGTGCGTCGCGCGCTGACGCGGGCGACGAGATCGGCGAGCGCGGACTCCTCGCGCCAAGCCTTCGCGCCGTCGAGCGAGGGGCCGGTCCAGACGCCGGCGACGGCGACGCTCGGCACCTTCACCTGACGGCAGGGCCAATCGCTCTGTCCCGCCGCCTGCGGCTGCGCATGCGCTACGGACGCGCAAGAAAGAGCGAGAGCCAGAGCGGCGGAAAGGTAAGTCTTCATGGGGGAACGATCTGCGGCTGTGAGCGACGGGCCTCGTTTACGCCTTTTCGCCGCGCGCCGTAAAGGCGCGCCGATGCGCCCGGCGCCGCGCGGCGGCGGGGAGGAGGGGCGGCTCGGGACGCTCCGACCCCTTTCGGCCGCAGCGCGAAGATGCGCCCCGATACGCGGCTTCGCCTTCTCGTCGGCGTCCCGAGGCGCATTCGGATCCGCGAATCCTGGGTTTTCATATTCAAGACCCGATCGCTTCCGATGGCCTGGGCTCACGGAACGGCTCTCGCCCTCCCCATGGACGGGAGAGAAACGCCGGTTCGGCGACGCGCCGCCTGTCCAGGGAAGGGGGGGCGCCGTCCCGGATGGAGCCCCGGTCCCCGCCCGCGCTCCCTGACCCGAGAAGCGCGCCCTTGCGTCGACGGGAGCGAGGCAGAGATAGGAATAGGTTCAGGATTTGTCAAAGCGCCGGGGTGGGGAGATTCGGCTTCTGACTCTTCGCCGAGTGCGGGGCCTCGCGCGGAAGCCCACGACTTTGCGACGCGCCGGCGACGAGATCGATCGTCGCAGCCAGCCGCCACCCGCGCTTGCCGCGTTAACCGCGTTGCTCTTCTCTCCATCTCACCGACGACAGAATTGCGATCCGACCTATGTCGCTGGACAGCGGACATTCATTCCCGCGATAGCGTCAGCGCGATTTTGAACGTCGCGCCTCCGCCGGGCGTGTCTTCGACCCAGATGCGGCCGCCGTGAGCGTCCATGATTTCTTTGGCGATCGCGAGGCCGAGGCCCGTGCCGGACGTCGTTTCGGTTTTTCGCCAGAAGGCTTCGAAAACCATTTCGCGAAGGGCGGGCGCGACGCCTTCTCCATGATCGATGATCGCGACGATTCCGTCATCGTCGACCCGAACCACGATCGTTCCGTCTTTCGGCTCGGCGCGAAGCGCATTGTCGATGAGATTTGTCACGACGCAGTCGATCGCACGCTGATTTCCACGCACGAGCATCGACGCCCCGCTGCTCTCGAAATCGATGAATCGATTGCAATCCATCGCGAGCGGCAGAAAGTTGGAAACGATTTGCCGAACCGATCGCTCGAGATCGATGCTTTGATCGAGCGTCGTCTGGCCTTCCGTCAGCCGCGCGGCGACCAGCATTTGTTCGACGATCGACCGAAGCTGGCTCGCCTCGCCCAGCAATTCGCTCTTGAGCGTGGACGCTTTCGCATTCTCCAAGCGCGCGCGCATTATGGCGAGCGGCGTGCGCAATTCATGCGCCGCATTGGCGGTGAAGCGCCGCTGTCGCTCCACCCCCGCATCGAGGCGCATCAGCGCCTCGTTCATTCCTTCCACCAAAGGCGCGATTTCGACGGGTACGCCGCGCGTCGGCAATCGCTGGCGCAACGAGCTCAGGTCGATTCGCGCGACTTCACCGACGATCGCCCGCAAGGGCGTCAGGCCGCGCCGCACGACGATCCAAGCGACGCCGACTGTCGTCAGCATGCCGACGATCAGATAGGCGCTGACCCAGGCGAGATCGTTCTTAAGGGAGAAAAACAAGTCTTCCGGCCGAAATTTTTGTCCATAGAGCGCGACTTGCATCAAGCCTATGGGGGTCCGGCGAAACATCATATGACCGGAGCTGCCCGGCCATTGGTCGTCGCCCATTGTGAAATGGAGATGATCGGCGCGGATCTCCGCCAAGCTCGCCAATTTCGAGACGAGCTTCGGGGACGAGCCCGCCAAAGGCTGCATCCGCACCGGATCGAACACGGCGAAGAGCAGGCCGGGAACGCGCTGCATTTCCTCTTGCAGGTCGTGCGTCGGCTCGATTTTTCCGAGGCCGTCCTCTCCGCGGACCAATGAATCGTCCACGAGAGCGGTCACACGAACAGACGCCATTTCGTCGAATGACGCATTGAATCCGCCGACATTGGCCAGGCCGAGGACGAACATCACGATCCAAGCGAGCACGAAGGCTGGAAGTTGCGCGGCAGTAAGCAGAACCGTGACGCGCAATGCGAGCGACGGAGCGTTCGTCACGCCTCATACTCATTCGATTCCCGAATGATGTAGCCGAGGGAGCGAGCCGAATGAATCTCGACGCCGGCTTTCAATTGGGTCAGGCGAACGCGCAGGCGCGACACCTGCGACGTCAACGCGTGGTCCTGCGCCTCGATCTCGTTTCCGTAGAGCTGGGCGTTGAGCGCTTCTCGCGAAACGACGCAATTGGCGCGACGCAGCAAAGTCTCCAATAGGATCAGCTCGCTGCGCGGGAACAGAGCGGGGCGGCCGGCGATCGACACTGTGCGCTCGTCCAGATCGAGGGACAGCGCCCCGAGCTCGATCGGCGGGCTCGGCTGATCCCTGCGCCTTCGAAGATGCGCGCGAATGCGGGCGATCATCTCGTCGAGGTTGAACGGCTTGGTGAGATAATCGTCAGCTCCGGCCTCCAGGCCGTCGATTCTGTCGTCGATGGCGTCGAGCGCGGTCAGCATCAGAATGCGGATGGCCGGTTGCTTCTTTCGCAGCAGGGCGATCAGCGAGATGCCGTCTCCATCGGGAAGTCGCCTATCCAGCAAGGCGAGCGAATAAGCGTGATCCTCGAGCGCGATGACGGCATCCTCTTTCGTGCCGACTCGATCGACGCCATAGCCGGCTCGCTCGATCCTGGACATCACTTCGGACGCCAAGGCCGTATGGTCTTCCACCAAAAGAATACGCATGGGCGCCGCTCCCAGCTGTCATCGATGCGCGGCTCGAGCGACGAGCGTCCGAAATACGCATCCTTCACTGTCATATCGTAAGGAGAGGCGCCTGGAAAAGCGCTCGGCGAGCTGCGTTATGAGGCGAGTCTCATACGTTGGCCTCGAGACTGTGGCGCCGGCGCCACAGCTTCCGCCTTTTTGATGTATTTTCGAGGCCGCGAGGTTCCCGAGACACTTCGCTCTTAATGCTCGAGCTCACGACCCGAGGCGTCGCCCTGGCCAAAGCCGGTGGCAAACATGCTATGGCATTGGCCGAACGGGTCTTTTTAAGACATGGGCAGTCATGATGATCGCGCGAGAGGGCCAGCAAGCGGAAAGGCGCCGACGACCGGCGCTTTCTGCGTTCCTCTTCGGCATTTTGGCTCTGTCCTTCGTATTCCTCAGCCTCGCCGCGGGGCCGTTTTCGATCCCGTCTCTCGTGCGGATCGGCGATGGCGGTTTCGCCATCTCCTTTCGCGGCGCGCCTTGCCTGGCCGACCGGCATAGGAGTGATGCGCCTCCCGCAAAAACTGGCGATCATTCCCAGTGCTGCGTCCTCTGCGGCGCGCGCGATTTCGACGGCGCGACGCTCGCTGGCGCGACGCAGGAGAGCGGGGCGTTCGCGCCTCGGCCGGCGCTCGTCCTCGCTGCGGTTCGGCGGCGTGAGGCAAGAGTCCGCCCGCCCACAGGCTGGGCCAGCTCCTGGTCGTCACAGGCGCCGCCGATTTTCTCCTGACCGGCTGAACGAAGACCCTCGGGTCCAACCATCTCGTCACCGTTCATGCGGGCGTCGATCGCCGCGCAAGGAGAAATTCTATGCTTCGTTCCAACCTGTTGCGCGGCGCATCCGTCGGCGCGCTCATGGCCTTGTCCTTGTCCTCGATCCATTCGGCTCTGGCGCAGGAGTCGTTGCCGGCGATCGACATTGGCGCTGCGGCGGGGCCGGTTCGGCCCACAGCGCAATCTGCGCGCGCCGAGGCGGAAAAGACGAGCTACCACCCCAAAAGCGCAATGACGGCGCTCAAAACCAACACCTCCATCATGGAGACGCCGGTCTCTGTGCAAGTCGTGCCGCAGCAGGTGCTGCTGGATCAGCAGGCGACGACGCTGGCGCGCGCGGTGGACAATGTCAGCGGCGTTCGCTCATTCGATTCCAGCTATATCGGCGGCAATGATCAATTTCAGATCCGCGGCTTCACGACCTCTTATGTTTATACCGATGGGCTGCGATTGCAGAGCGGCCTGCCCGGAACGTCGTCGCTGATCAATGTCGAGAAGGTCGAGGTTCTCAAAGGGCCGGCTTCGATCCTCTATGGCCGCGCGGACCCGGGCGGCATCGTCAATGTCGTCACCAAGCAGCCCGAGGCGATTCCGCATTACGTCATCCAGCAGCAAATCGGTTCGTATAGTTCCTACCGAACGACGCTGGACGCCACCGGTCCTCTGACGAAAGACGATACGCTGCTCTATCGGCTGACGGCGGAGGCGGATCTAGAGCATTCTTTTCACGAGACGAACTATTCGCGAAATTACTTCGTCTCGCCGGTCGTGCGATGGAATATCGACGCCGCGACGCAAATAACATTCAATCTGCAATATGGCCGTCAAGCCATTCCCTTCGATGTCGGCACATTCGGATTCACCAAATACGATCCGCTCTCATTGGTGTTTGGCGTGGGGCCAGCGGCCTTTCTTCCGCGCGAGCGCGCATTCAACGATCCAAACTCCTCGATGAATGTCGAGACCGTGAAATACGGTTATAACTTCTCGCATAAATTCTCGGAGGATTGGACGCTGACCAATCGCTTCGAAGGCATCGTCTATCACTCGGACAATTACTTGGTGGTTCCGGTCGGATTCGCCGCCAATTCGCCGACGCAATTGAGCCGCGTCGCGATCGCCAATAGCGGCGTACGAGACAGCGTGAATTTAAATCTCGATCTCACAGGAAGATTTGAAACCTATGGCGTCGAGCATTCGGTGCTGGTCGGCGGCGATTACCTCTCCAATCGGGCGTTCAATCCGTTTTTCGGCGCATCGAAAATTCGGCAGTCGAACATCGACTATCTGTTTCCGATCCATAGCGTCACGCCGACCACTCTCAGCCAATACAATAGCTTCCTTCCCGGCTGGACCTCGATCAACCGAGAAGACTGGTACGGATTCTATGTTCAGGATCAGCTGAAGCTTCCCTACAATCTGTTCGTGTTGGCCGGAGCTCGCTACGATCGCGCCATCACGCATTCGAACGCCTATGACGGAAACGGCGAACAGCTGGGCAATAACTCTCAGCGCGTCACGCCGCGCTTCGGCCTGCTGTGGCGGCCGATCGAGGAAGTGAGCCTCTATGGCAGCTATCTCGAAAACTTCGGCTCCGCTGGCGGTCTCTCCGGTCCCGCCGGGCCGACACAGCAAATTCTGCCTTCGGAGACTGCCCAGCAATGGGAGGTGGGCGTCAAAACCGAGCTGTTCGACAAGCGCCTGACTGCCACTTTCGCCTATTACAATCTCATCAAGCAGCATGTTGGCGTGTCGGACCCCGATCCGACCAGAGCCGCTCTCGGCTACCGCGTCGCGACGGGCGAGATTCGCAATAGAGGCGTGGAGCTGGATGTCGCAGGAGAGATTCTGCCCGGCTGGAAGGTGATCGGCGGCTATTCCTATATCGACTCGATCGTCGCCAAGGACGAGGGCGTCGTCAGCGATCCGCTCGGCAATACGGTCAGCTTCAAGGGCTTCACCGGCTTCACGCCGGCCGATGTGTCCCGTCATATGGGCAATCTGTTCACGACCTACGAGCTGCAGGACGGCGATTGGAAGGGCCTGAAATTCGGCGGAGGCGTCAACGCCCGCAGCAAATCCTATGGCGACAGCCTGAACAGCTATCATGTTCCCGGCTACGCCATCTTCAATCTGCTCGCGTCCTACAGCTGGGATCTCTACGGGACCAAGCTGACCGCTCAGCTCAATGTCGAGAATCTGGCGGACACGCGCTATTACCCCACCGGCAACCGAGGCCAGTTCCAGATCGGCGTCGGAACGCCGCGAACGTTCAAGGGCTCCATCCGCATGGAGTTTTGACGATGTCTCGCGCCTTCTGGGTGCGGGTTCATCGCTGGGCGGGCTTGGCGATGGCGGGATTTCTCGTCATCGTCGGCGCCACGGGAAGCGTCCTCGCCTTTCGTGACGAGATCGACGTCTGTCTCAATCCAGACCTTCTGACCGTCGCGGCGCGCGACGCCGCCGCGCTCGATCCCCTCGAGCTGAGAGAGCGCGCTGCGGCGCTCTATCCGGGCGCGCGCATCGACGATGCGTCGCTCGAGGTCGAGCCCGGCCGCTCCTACATGGCCCGCGTCTGGACGAAAGGGGAAGGGGAATCGGCTGCGTTGATCTTTCTCTATCTCGACCCTTATTCGGGAGAGAGGCTCGGGACGCGCAGCTGGGGCGTCGTCTCGCTCGACCGAAAAAATCTGCTCTTTTTTCTCTATCGCCTGCACTACACGCTCGCCCTGCCGGCCTTCACCGGAAGCTTCGGAAGCTATCTGCTCGGCGTCGCCGCGCTCATTTGGACGATAGACTGTTTCGTCGCCTTCTACCTCACCTTGCCGCCGAGGCGGCGCGACCGGAGCAACGCGTCCCACGCCGCAAAATCCTGGTGGGATCGGTGGCGACCGGCTTGGCGGATCAAACTCGACGGCGGCGCATATCGCGTCAATTTCGACATTCATCGCGCCTTCGGCCTATGGACCTGGGCGATGCTGCTGGTCTTCGCTTGGTCGGGCGTCGGCTTCAATCTCGACGTGGTCTATCGCCCGACGATGAAGGCGCTGTTCGGCTTCGCCGAGCTTCCTGCCGCTCTGCCTGCGCGGGCCGAACCGCTCGACGCGCCGTTTCTCGACTGGCGCGCGGCTCGCGTCGTCGGGCGCAGGCTGCTCGACGAGCAGGCGCGTCGAGCGGGTTTTTCCATCGAGAGCGAGACGCTTCTCTCTTATGATCGCAGCCGCGGCGTCTACGCGCTCGTCGCGCATAGTTCGCCGACGATCGCAGCGAATGCGCGAGCGATGGTCGTTTTCGACGCCGACTCGGGCGCTCTGCGCGCAGCGACCTGGCCAGGAGACTCTGCTGAGAAAGCGGGAAATTCGATTGGTCGATGGCTCGCGCGTCTCCATACCGCTTCCATCTTCGGCCTGCCGATGAAGATTCTCGTCTGCGTGATGGGCTTCGCGATCTGCGCGCTCTCCGTCACCGGCGTCCATATCTGCAGGAAGAAACGGAAAGCGCTACGCTTCCGCGAGGCGCATGGCGGAGCCGCGCGCGCGCCGCTGGAGCCGATGGACTCCGAGTAACCGCCTCATGTGTCAGATCGAGGTTTGCGACGGCGCCGATCCGGCGATCTTCGTCGCGCCCATCGCCGAGCGCGCCTTCGACTGGCCCGGCCTCGCCTTGGGCCTCTTTCTGAGTTGGCCACTCGTTTTCGTTGCCGGCGTCATCCGCCGGCGGCAAAAACGCGGTGCGCGGGAAGCTGTAGCGCTGAGGCAAATAAGATCGCGCTGGCGAAGAGAGACCCCTGAGCGTCTCTCCCGGCGCGCGATCGAATAGTCGGCGACAAACATCGTCGATGTTCGATTGATTTCTCGCGAGGCTCGTCGCCGCCGATCACCGGAGCGTTACCTGGGCCATGCGGGCCATGAGCTTCTATGTTCATACGCTCCAGCGTGCCGAACGTCCGCGAAATCCAGGCAAAGAGGACCTTCACATGGTCCAGGTCGAACGGCCGTTCATGGCAACTTCAAAGCGCGCCGCCGTCGCGCGGGCGTGGGTTATCCCTTATAACGCCCCCATGCGGATCATCCCCGTCATCGACCTCAAAGGCGGCCATGTCGTGCGCGCCTTTCGGGGCGAGCGCGCTTCCTATGCGCCGATCGTCACGCCGCTCGCCGCCGGCAGCGCGCCGGAGGCGATCGTCGCGGGATTTCTGCGGCTCTTTGCTTTCGATACGCTCTATATCGCCGATCTCGACGCGATCGAGCGATGCGGCGATCATGGCGCGGTGATCGACGCGCTGGCGCAGAGCTTTCCGCAAGTCTCTTTCTGGGTCGATGACGGCGTCCGGTCCGATGCGGCGCCTGGACCGCGAGCCTCGAGGCTCGCCAATCTCGCGCCCGTCATCGGCAGCGAGAGCCTCGCGCAGCATGTCGTCCCCGATCTCTCGCGCGAGGCGCGCGCGATTCTCTCGCTGGATTTTCGCGGCGACGAATTTCTCGGACCGCCTGCGCTGCTCGACGATCCGCGGCTCTGGCCGCCGCGAATCATCGCCATGACTCTGGCGCGCGTCGGCGCCTTTGCGGGGCCGGATGTCGCGCTTTTATCCTCGCTGGCGCGCCGCGCGCCGGGCCGGGAAATCTACGCCGCCGGCGGGCTGCGCGATGCGCGCGATCTCGAGGCCTTGGCGCGCATCGGCGTCGCCGGCGCGCTCGTCGCCTCGGCGCTGCACGATGGGCGGCTGTCGCCCGACGATTTGCGCGGAGCATAAAAAGAAAGAGGAGCCGCGGTCGGCGGCTCCTCTTTAGTCGATTGCGGGCTTGCGCTGCGCCTCAGTCGGCGGCGGCGAAGGGGTGCTTGGCGGTCACGCGCTCGGAGAGCACCTTGGAAGCGCTCGGATCGCCCTTCATCGCGCGGGCGATTGCTTCCTTCGTGGCGCGATAGTTGAAGTCCTGGATCTTCTGATCGTCATTGGCTTCCCAATGAATGAACACGCCGACCGAGATGAAGAGGTCGTCGGCCTGCTCGATCGGGATGATCCCCTCGGCGACGCTGTCGGCGACGGCCTTGGCGACGCCATATTGCGCCGGGCCGAACATCTGAACGGCCTGCTTGGCGTTCTTGATCGTCACCTTGTTGAAGAGGATGGTGTAGGGCTTGACCAGAAGGTTCGGCGCGACGACGGCGAGCAGGGTGGTGAAGCCGTCCTTATTATTGACGAGCGCATTGGCGAAAGCCGTCTCGGCCGAGCTGCCGCGCGGACCCATCAGCAGGTCGATGTGCGCGACCTCATTGCCTTCGCCGACGAGCGATTCGCCGACAAGCAGCTTGGGAGTCGAGGAGCTGGAGCCGGCCTTCGGAAAGAGGGCGCCCAGAATCTTGTCCAGTATCGAAGCCATATTCGATTTCCTTTCGGTCTGTTCGTCACGCCTTGGCGGCGTTGTTCTCGGCCTGCGCGAGGCCCCCCAATCTCGCTGCAACTTCCGTCAGGAAGCCGACTGGTGACGCGCCGACCGCGGATCGATTCGCTTCAATTCGAGTCGACGAAGAGGAGCCGCGGACGGCTCCTCGAAAATCCGGCGACGGAGCGCCGCATCGCAGCGAGGCGACGACGCGCGCGAGGCGCGCCGACGCTCGCCGACGCTCGCCGGCCGAACGAGCGTGAGCTCAGTTCGCGCCGAAAGGATGCTTGACGTCGTTGCGCTTGGCGACGACCTCGGCGGCCTTCGGCTCGCCCTTGACGGCGCGCGCGATGGCTTCCTTCGTGGCCTGATAGTTATACTCCTGGATCTTCTTGTCGTCGTTGGCTTCCCAGTGGATGAACACGCCGACGGAGATGAACAGGTCATCGGCCTCGGCGACCGGGATCACGCCTTCGGCGACGGAGTCGGCGACGGCCTTGGCGACGCCGGCCTGAGCCGGTCCGAACATCTGAACGGCCTGCTTGGCGTTCTTGATGGTGACCTTGTTGAACAGGATCGTGTTCGGCTTGGCCAGCAGATTCGGCGCAACGACGGCGAGCAGCGTGGTGAAGCCGTCCTTGTTGTTGACGAGCGCGTTGGCGAAGGCGGTCTCGGCCGCGCTGCCGCGCGGTCCGATCAGGAGGTCGATGTGAGCGACTTCATTGCCTTCGCCGACGAGCGACTCGCCGACCATGAGCTTGTTGATCAGGGCCATGTTTCTTCCTTTCGATAAACTCGACTTGTCGCCCACGCGGCTGCCAGCGCGGGCGCCTCCCTCTGTCTCTCCGGCGTCAGGCCGAAATGCGGCCGAGCCGGACGAGCCGGTCGCGAGACCATCTCGCGCGGCGCGAACTCAACCATTTTTGTGGACGTTCGGCAAGATGGCGAGGAGATAATCGACAAAAAGCGCGGCGACCGTCAGGTCCGCGCAGGCGCCCGGATTATAGCCGCTTTTTTTGAGAGAATGATCCAGCTCCAGCGCGATGTGGAACATGGAATCTCTGTCTTGCGCGGCGTCGAGAAGAGAAGCCGCTTCTTGAAAGCGCGTCAAGGTCTCGAGAGCGACTTTTTCGCCGAATTTCCGCTGGATATGCGTGTCGGCAAAAAGTCGTGCGTAAGTCATGAATAGAAGCAGCGTCACCGTCTCGCGGTCGTGGCCGCGCGCCCGCGCGCCGCGGATCGCTTCCTGGCCCAGACCGAAAATGTCAGCGAATCCATTCGCATATTGCCGTGCGACGAGATCGCGGTCGGCGGCGAGCGCCATGGCGTCGCCCAGCGAGATTTGCGCCGGCGCGGCGACATCGTGCTGCGGCGCGGAGCCCAATCCGGCGGGCGAGGCGCGCATTATGGCGCGAAAGGCGAGATCGGCGTCCGCCGAATCGAGCGATTTCAGCGTCGCTGCGAGCTTTTCGGCGAGGCCCTCTTCGCCCTCTCGCAACGCGGCGTGAGCAATTGGCGCGCATAAGAGAATAATGCCGAGATTTGTGTTGCAGCCGACGCGCGCCCAGGTCGCTTCCACTGCTCCGAGGATGCGGGTCCCGACGCTCGCGCCCGTCGCGGCGAGATGTGGAGCCGCGGCGGCGGCGCTGGCGATGAAGTCCTGCGCCTCCATGCCATGGCCCGGCGCATATATATGGACATTGCCGGGCTTGGGCGCGGCGAGTTCGTTCTCGCAGGCGGCGATGAAGGCGCGCGCGATCTGTTCCGAAAGCGGCTCAGCCATTGGCGCGGCGCGCCGCGACGCCGATCGCCGCCATTATGTCGCCGGCGAGGCGCTCGGCGATCTGGAAAGGAGTCACGCTCTGCAGCCCGCTCCAGCCCGGCATACTATTGACCTCCAGCACCATGGGCAGGCCGTCGGCGCCGGCGATAATGTCGACGCCGGCGAAATCCGCGCTGAGCGCGGCGGCGGCGCGCAGCGCCAATTCGCGCTCGCGCGCGCTCGGCTCGCAGGGCGTCGGCTTCGCGCCCTGGCGGATATTGGTGATCCAGCGTCGCGAGCGCCGCCGCATCGCGCCGATGATCTCGCCATGGGAGACGAGAATGCGCATATCCTCGTACCAGACGTCCCGCGGGGGGACGAAGCGCTGCAGATAGAAGACGCCGCGCGCTTCCTCCGTCGTCGGCAGATCCTCCTCGCGGCGAATGAGCTTCAAGCCCCAGCCCTGCGCGCCGAACAAAGGCTTCAGCACCAGCGGCGCGAGGCCGCATTCGCTGCGGATGATGCGCAGCGCCTCCGCGCGCGAGCCGGTCACGAAGGTGGCGGGAGTCGGAATGCGCGCGGCGGCGAGCAGAAAGCTCGCTGCGGATTTGTCGGTGCAGCGCTCGATCGCGCGCGCGCTATTGACCAGCGGAACGCCGAGCGCGTCGAGCGCATGTAGCACGCCGAGCCGCAGCGTGATCGTCTCCAGCGAGCCGTCGCCGATCGCGCGCACGACGGCGGCGTCCGGCAGACAGCCGTGAAAGCCAGGAATGGCGATGTGCTGCGGCCGCGTCGTGTCGATCTTGCAGGCGCTAAGGCGCACGGGAACGGCCCGCGCGCCATGGCGCGCGAAGCCCTTGATGAGGCGCTCGACATGCCAGTCGAGCTCGTCGGTGAAAATGGCGATGCGCGGCGCCCCCTCGCGGGGGCGCGCGGGCTCAGCCGAAAGAGGCTTCGAGCAGTTTTTCGTCGATAGCTCCGCCACGGAAAGTCTCGCCTGTCTCCACTGCCGTCACGATCGCCTCGGCGGGCGAGAACAGGCTGGGGTCGATCTTGTAGAAGTCGCCCTTATACGCTTTGAAAATTTCCGCGAAAGGCCGTCCGTAGTCGCGCGAGGTCGAGCTCGGCAGCTTCTCGGCCAGCTCCTTGGCAGCCGCCGCCGATCCACGCACGAAGAGATGGGCGCGGCCGGAGTAGATGATCGCGTCATTGGTGCGGCCCATGGCCGTGACGAAATCGGGATGAGGCGGCGAGAGCGGCGCGGTGGCTATGCCGTCCACGATATGCTCGAGCGGGAATTTCAGCTCATGCGCCTTGTGCAGCGCCACCTCGAGCACGCGGCCGACGACCTGCACGCTGCCGGCGAGGCTCTGCGTCGGCGCATAGATAAAGGCGAGCTTGTCGGGCGAGACGCCGCAATCATTGGCGACCTTGGCCACGACGGCCTCCGGCGGCGGCGCGCCGGCCTCGAGCACGATGGTCGAGCGGTCGGCGGAGTCCTTATAAGGAAGCTCCTGGAACAGGGCCTCCTTGCGCGCCAGCGAGCGGCCGGGGCCGGAGCCGAGCGCGAAGAATTTCTCATGGGAGAGGCTCCAGCCGGCATATTGGCTGGCGAGGCATGCGACGACCGGATCATTGCTGGAGACGGTCAGCCAGAAGGGCCAGTTCTTCTGGCCCGGAGCCGGCGAGAGCGTGACCTTGCCGAGGCCGCCGAGGCAGATCTCCGTGAGCAGCAGGCCTGCGTCTATGCCGCCCGCCACCTCGGCGCCGGCGTCGATCAGCAGCTCTCCGAGGCTTCCGCGCGAAACGGCGAGGCGATAGCGCTCCGCGCCCGCGACGAGCCTGTCGACGATCTCGCCCGCCAGCGCGTTGACGCTCGCCGTGGCGCGCCCGCTCGTATCCAATGTCCCTGTCACGTCTTTTGTCCTCGATTGGGGACCGGCTCCTCGGGCCGGCCGAAATTGCGGCGCGACTTTACTAAGCTTTCGTCCCGGGCGAAAGCCGCGCCGGGCGAAAGGCCTGTCACTCCCCCGTCAAGAGACTCTCACGAGAGCATTACACGCGCCTGCTAGGAGAGGAGCCGTGATGCGGCGTCCAATGGCTTACTCTTCTCTAGGAGAAGCGCAAATGGCCGACAATATCGCGGAAAAGTCCGGCGAGGCCGGCAAGAAGGACAATAACACGGGCAAGCTGATCGCCGGCGGTCTCGCCGCGGTCATCGGCGGGGTGGTGGGCTATGGCCTGTTGGGCGGCCCGGCCATCATCGCCAGCGCAGTGGTTTTCGGTCTCATCGGAGCGGCGCTGGGCTCCGTGTTCGATTGATCGCGTCGGTTGCGTGTGGCGTCGCGAGTCGCCGCCTTTCCGGCGGTCGTGCGGAATTCTAGGACGTAGTCATTTCCCCTTCAGGTCGCGGCCCCACGTCGTTCCGTGGGGCCGTTTTTTTGTTTCAGGCGGCCGCCAGCGCGGCGATGTCGCGGCGGGCGGAGGCGAGCGCCTCCTCCTTCTGCGCCGGGCCGAGGCCGACGCCCTCGGCGCGGACGAAGGCGAAATCGGTGACGCCGAGATTGCCGAAGGTGGTGCGGAGATAGGCCTCCTGATGATCCTGCGCCGAAAGCGTCGCATTGCCCTCATAGAGGCTGCCGCGGGTCGAGACGACGATGAGGCGCTTGCCGGTCACGAGGCCCTTGAGCCCGTCCGCCGTATAGGCGAAGGTCTTGCCCGGCACGACGAGATGGTCGATCCAGCCGCGCAATTGCGTGGGAATGGAGAAATTATACATTGGCGCGCCGATCACGACGATATCGGCGGCGAGAAACTCCTCCAGAATCTTGCGGGCGGTGGCAAGCTCGGCCCGCAGCGCCGCATCCCCCGGGTCCGTCCCGGCTCCGCGAGCGAAAAAGAGCGCGCTGGAGAGAATGGGCGGCGCCGCGGCGGCGACGTCGCGATAGGCGACCTCGAGGCCGGGGATATCGCCGCGCAGCTTCTCCACCAATTCGGCGGTGAGGCGGCGGCTCAGCGATTTCTCTCCCATAATGCTCGAGTCTATTTGCAACAGGCGGGTCATGCGGCTCGCTCCTGGTATAAAGAGGTAACTTAGGCTAGCTTGCTTCCTATCGGCGCGGCGCGCAAGGAGGCACATTTTTGGAACGGGGTCACATTCATGTTCCTGCCCAATGCGGGCGCATTGCGGCCATTCTATCGCGGATCGGCGACAAATGGACCGTGCTGGTCGTCGAATCGCTCGGGAACGGGCCTTTGCGCTTCAACGAGCTGCGACGTCGCATCGGGGGCATTTCGCAGCGCATGCTGACGTTGACGCTGCGCGCGGCCGAACGCGACGGCTTCGTGACGCGCACCGTCTATCCCACAATTCCGCCCCGCGTCGATTATGAGCTGACGCCGCTCGGCCGTTCCTTGCGCGAGCCGCTGCACAGGCTCGGCGATTGGGCGCTCGCGCATGTCGAGACGATAGAGGAGTCTCGGCGCCGCTTCGACGCCGAGGCGGAAAAGCAGGCCGCCACGCCACGGCCGCAGCGCGCCGCCGGCGCGTGAGTGGAGCTCCGATCCGGCCGGCCACATCAACTCATTGAGCATCAGATGAAATTCTGCGGAGCGGCGATGCTCCGACCGCATCCTGACGTAGCCGGGGGAAGGCGCTCGTCTGGAAAACGCGAATTTGCGGAGGCGAGCGCTTCCGACGGGCTTGACTAGATAGATATAAGATATATCTTAGACCTGTCTAAGCATAAGGAGACAGGTTTATGAAGCATCATTACTTCGGGGAGCCCGCCGGGCATCCGGCCTTCATGCTGCGCGCTATGCGCGGCGGCGGGGACGAGACTTTCGGCCGGGGAGGGCGTGGCGGCCATCGCGGCTTCGGCGGCGACGGCGGGTCTCGATTCGGCTCGCGGCATGGCGACGGCGAGCGGGGCGGCGGCCGTGGACGGCGGCGCATGTTCGAGGGAGGCGAGCTGCGGCTCGTGATCCTGCTGCTGCTCGAGAGCGAGCCGCGCCATGGCTACGACGTCATCCGCGAGATCGAGACGCGCACCGGCGGCGCCTATGCGCCGAGCCCCGGCATCGTCTATCCGACGCTGACCCTGCTCGAGGAGCTGGGACAGGTGGAGGTCCAGCCGACCGAGGGCGCCAAGAAGCTCTATGCGATCACGGAGGGCGGCAAGGCCCATCTCGAGGAGAATCGCAAGGAGGCGGAGGCCGCGCTCGCCCGTTTCGAGGAGCTGCGCGCCAGAAGCGCGGGCGTCGACACGGGGCCGGTGTTCCGGGCCATGGTCAATCTCAAGACCGTGCTGCAGCAGCGCCTCGCCGGCGCGCCGGACAAGGAGCTGGCGTTCCAGGTCGCCGATCTCATCGACGAGGCGGCCCGCAAGATCGAGCGGCTCTGACAGAGCCGCTCGAAAGCGTCACTCCACAGTGACGCTCTTGGCCAGATTGCGCGGCTGGTCCACATCCTTCCCCATGAACACCGCCACATGATAGGCGAGCAGTTGCACGGGGACGGCATAGACCAGCGGCGCGAAGGCGCCGGCGATCTCCGGCAGCTCGATGAAGCCGGCGAGCTCGGCCGCCGCCGCCTGGCGCGCCGCAGCGGAGCCGATGAGGATGAGATGGCCGCCGCGCGCGGCGACCTCTTGCAGATTGGATACGGTTTTCTCCAGAGTGGCGTCCGGCGGCGCCAGCACGATCACCGGCATGGCGTAGTCGATCAGCGCGATCGGCCCGTGCTTCAGCTCGCCGGCCGCATAGCCTTCCGCATGAATATAGGAGAGCTCCTTCAGCTTCAGCGCGCCTTCCAGCGCCAGCGGATAGGCGCCGCCGCGGCCGAGATAGAGAACGCTGGACGCGCGCGCCACATCGCGGGCGACCGGCTCGACCAGCGCCTCGCGGGCGAGGGCGGCGGCCATCTGGCCGGGCGTCGCCGCCAGCTCGCGCACCAGGCGCTTTTCATCCGCCTCGCTCAGCACGCCGCGGGCGCGCCCGAGCGCTATGGCGAGGCTGGCGAAAACGGCGAGCTGACAGGTGAAGGCCTTGGTGGAGGCGACGCCGATCTCTGGGCCGGCCAATGTCAGCGCAACGGTGTCGCTCTCGCGCGCGATGGTCGAAGTCTCGACATTGACGATGGAGAGAATGTGCTGGCCCTGCGCCTTGGCGTAGCGCAGCGCGGCCAGCGTGTCGGCCGTCTCGCCCGATTGCGAGACCAGGATCATCAGCCCATTCTCGGCCAGCGGCGCCTCGCGATAGCGGAACTCCGAGGCGATATCGATATCCACCGCGAGCCGCGCATAGCGCTCGATCCAATAGCGCGCGATGAGCCCGGCGTAAAAGGCCGTGCCGCAAGCCGATATTGTGACGCGCGAAAGCTTTTTGGGATCGAAGGGCAGAGCGAAGGGCAGGCGCACCTCGCCGGCCGAGAGATCGAGATAATGTGAGAGCGTGCGGCCGACGACCTCCGGCTGCTCGTGAATCTCCTTGGCCATGAAATGGCGGTAATTGCCCTTGTCCACGAGGAAGGAGCCCGCCTGCAACGGCTGGCGGCGGCGCTCCGCCTCCTTGCCGGCGGCGTCGTAGAAAGTGATCTTCTCGCGCGTCAGCACGACATGATCGCCCTCCTCGAGATAGGCGATCTGGCGCGCGAAAGGCGCCAGCGCCAGAGCGTCGGAGCCGAGATAGACGCCGTCGTCTCCCCAGCCGGCGGCGAGCGGCGCGCCGCGGCGGGCGCCGATCAGCAGATCTTCCTCGCCCTCGAAGAGGAAGGCGAGCGCGAAAGCGCCATCGAGCCGGGCGAGCGTGGCCGCGACCGCCTCGCGCGGCGCGGCGCCCTTGCTGCGCTCCTCGCCGACGAGATGGGCGACGACTTCCGTATCCGTCTCGGTGGCGAAGACATGGCCCTTGCCGGTCAGCTCCTCGCGCAATTCGCGAAAATTCTCGATGATGCCATTGTGGACCACGGCGAGCCCGCCGCTCGTATGTGGATGGGCGTTGGTCTCGGTGGGACGGCCATGGGTCGCCCAGCGCGTATGGCCTATGCCGCTCGTTCCCAGCAGCGGCGAGGCGGCGAGCTTCTCCTCGAGATTGCGCAGCTTACCGCTGGCGCGCAGGCGCGTGAGCTTGCCTTTTTCCAGCGTGGCGATGCCGGCGGAATCATAGCCGCGATATTCGAGCCGCTTCAGCGCCTCGACGAGAGAGGGCGCGACGGGCTCGCGTCCGAGAATGCCGACGATGCCGCACATGAAAGCTCTCCGAAAACGGTTGGCCCAGCCGCTTTCGTCATAGCCTGCGGCCCGGCCTTTGACGAGCTTAGCAGTTTCACGCGCTCTTCGAGGCGGCGCTCCCGCCCAAAAGCGCGCGTTCTCCGTCTTTTAGTAAACGAAACCCTTGTCGATAGGCTGTCCCGTCATCGACCACGGCGACGACGCCCACCAATTTTTCTTTTGATTCGATGCCGAAGCGGCCGGGGTCGAATGCCGACGCGCCGACCGAGGCAGGCGGCTTCGTTCGCGCGACGCGCGTGCGCATCACACGCACGATCGCAGTCCATCGTTCGGCTTTCGCTCGTGAACTCGCAAATCGCGACGCGAAAGCGACGACACCTTTTGAATGGGCCTCGACCATGGGCTCGACCTTCGGCTTGGGATAGTCGGGCCAAAACGGCGCCAGATGCTCCACGAGCAGACCGAGGGTCGGGGCCAATTGCCAGCCGAGCGCTTTGGCGTGATGCAGTCGGACGTTGGAGAAGAGCGAAGGCAGAGCGGTGAAGCTGGTCCCGGGCAGAACATCGGCGATGCTGCGCACGACATTGGGCCACCAATGCGCGATCTCGAAAAGCTGCGCCTCGACATTGTTGCGCTCCCGCAGGAAATCGTTTGGCGCGATGCGCGAGAGCGCCGCGAGCCGTTCGGGATCGAGGATGCGCAAGCCGGCCGCCGCAGCGGCGGCCATCGCGCCTATGTTGATGAGCATGGCCGCGCCTCTGTCCGGCCGCTCCAGAATCGCGATCGGCAGAGCTTCATCCGCCAGCGCGACGTCGAGCAATGTATCGGCGATTATGAGGCGGATCAGCCCGTAATCCGCGCGCGTCGCGAAAAGCGGCGAAGCGGCGCGCGGCACATGGGCGAGAAATTTCGCATTCTCGGCGAGATAGGACGCGTATATGGCGACCCGCGCGTTCGACGAGGCCCCAGCCAATGTGTCACAGAATGTGTTCATCGGCTCGGCGAAAAATTCGCCGAGCAGCGCCTCCTTGCTCGTCTCGGCGAAAGCGGCTCGCGCCGTCTCGCGAATTTTGCGCGGCTTCTCTTCCATCAGCGCGCGGCGCGCCGCTCCGTCGCCGATCGGAACGGGAGCGGAGGCGGGGTCACGGAAAAAATACACGCTCCGCAAAGAGGTTCCCGCATAGAGCATGGCTTTGTCGCCGCGCATGACGAGCGTGCGTCGCCCGCCGGATGTCGCCAATGTCCAGGCGATGCTGTCCGGTCCGGCTTTTTGGCCCACGCCGACATATTGAAACGCCACGCCGTCCGGCGCGCAGGTCGCACGCGCCGCGACATGTAGAGGGTCTTTCGCGAAGATGGCGTCGGCTCGACGCCGGACAAGATCGGCGCGCGTCTCGCGCAGAGAATTGCGTCGCATCAGAGCGTCGCGCTCGGCGGCGAGGCGATCGGGAGGCAGCGGCCGCATGATCGGAAGGGCGCGCAGCCACGCCGCATGGATTCGCTTCATGTCTTCGAGAGCGAAAAAGCGATGGTCGAGGGGAGCGAGTGAGTCTCGGAAAAACCGGCCTCCCGACATGACTTCTTCGTTCAGAGCTGCGAGGCGCGCCGGTTCGGCGCTCAAGAAAGCGAGAAATTCTTCGAAGACTTGCAGATGGTCCGACGCGCTCATCGCAGCGAGGCCGCATCGGCAATTCTCGATCGTCTGCCCGGACATGCCGCTGTTGAAGGCGAATTGCCGATGGCCGCCGTTGTTGACCTGGGCGAGATAATAATCCGAGTGATAGCACCAGAAGGCTTGCTGCGCGATCTCGCCGGGGACGAGACGGGCTTCGTTCATCGCCCAGTTCACGAAATCGACGACCGCCTCGACCAGATCTTCTTCTCCGGTCGCGTTTTCGGGAATGAGAATATTTTCAGCGATCAATCCTCGGGGTTCGAGGATTCGACCGTCATCCATCGGGTCCGATTCGACGCTATTCATGAAAAAATCCGGTCGGCGCGCTCGATCTCGAGCGTCGGCGCTGGATCACGGTACAACTCTATAGAGCAAAACTCTACAGCGCTCTATTTTTTGTCCTTCTTCGCCTTTTGGACGCGGCGGAAGCTCTCCGCCCAGCCTTGCTTCTCCATCTGGCGGCCGCGCGCCACGGCGAGGGCGTCCGCCGAGACGTCCTTGGTGACGACCGAGCCGGAGCCGATATAGGCGCCGTCGCCGATCGTCACCGGGGCGACCAGCGCCGAATTGGAGCCGATGAAGGCGTTCGCGCCGATGATGGTGCGATATTTGAAGAAACCGTCGTAATTGCAGGTGATGACGCCGGCGCCGACGTTGGAATGCGCGCCGACGGAGGCGTCGCCGATATAGGTCAGATGATTGACCTTGGCCCCTTCGCCGATCTCGGCCCCCTTGATCTCGACGAAATTGCCGACCTTGGACTGCGCCGCGAGCTTTGCGCCCGGCCGCAGCCGCCCATAGGGGCCGACCGTGGCGCGCTCGCCCACCTGCGCCCCCTCGAGATGCGAATAGGCGTGAATGACCGCGCCATCGGCGATCTCGACGCCGGGGCCGATGACGACTCCGGGCTCGATCGTCACATCGCGGCCGATCTTGGTGTCATGGGAGAGAAAGACGGTCTGCGGGGCGATCAGCGTCGCGCCGCCGAGCATGGCCGCGCGGCGGAGCCGCTCCTGGGCGACGGATTCGGCGCGGGCGAGCTGGACGCGGTCGTTGACGCCGAGAACCTCCTCCTCCGCCGCGACCACCAGCCGCGTCCCCAGCCCGGCCGCGGCGGCGCGGGCGACGATATCGGTGAGATAATATTCTTTCTGCGCATTGGCCGCGTCGATCCCGTCCAATAGCGCCAGAGCCTTGCCGCTGGAAATGGCCATCAGCCCGGCGTTGCAGAGCCGGCAGGCGCGCTCGGCCTCGTTGGCGTCCTTCTCCTCGCGAATGGCGGCGGGGCGCCCTTCTGAGTCGCAGAGTATCCGGCCATAGCCATGCGGATCGGCGGCCTCGAAGGCGAGCACGGCGACGGCGGCGCCCTCGGCCAGCGCCGCGCGCAAAGCGGCGATCGTCTCGGCGCGCACCAGCGGCGTATCGGCGAAGAGCACGACGATATCGTCCGCCCCGGCGAAGGCCTCGCGCGCCGCCAGAACGGCATGGGCGGTGCCGAGCTGCTTCTCTTGGACGAAGATTTTCGCGTCCGGCCGCTGGCGGCGGGCCTCGGCGGCGACATCCTCCTTGCCGGCGCCGATGACGACGGCGATCTCGTCCAGCGCGGTCGCGGCGGCCAGCACATGGCCGAGCATGGACCGCCCGGCGACCTCATGGAGAACCTTGGGCCGGCGCGATTTCATGCGCGTGCCTTCGCCGGCGGCGAGAATTACGGCGAGGGAGCGGCGGTCGGTCGGTCGAGCTTCCATCTTGCTGCGCGGCCTCTGGCTCATGGCGGGGAGGGGACGGCGGGGCGCGCGCCCGGCCGTTTTCCTCGCGTTCATATTCGTCCTGCTCATATGCGTCTTGGCAGATTCGCGGGCGGGGGAGCAAGCGCAGGCTCGGCGCGTGGTTTCCGCCGCGCAACCAAAAACGAAAGTTTCGTGTTCCGAAGTCCGGGCTTTCAGGTATATCCGATAGACAAGTCCGCCGTTTTTTCCCGCCCCTTCGTCAGTCACGGGTCCCGGTCCCGCATGTTCGTACGCAGAGACCTGTTGAAAGCCTCCTTGACCGCGCTCGCCGGCGGAATCTCCGGCGGCCGCGCTTTCGCCCAATCGGCTCCGCCGGCCCCGCCGCCGGCGCCCGCCATTTTCGGCCGCGAGGTGGTGATCGAGCTCGCCCGCGCGCTCGCCAAGCGTCCCTTCGCCGCCCCCTCGGCGGAGCTGCGCGAGCCTTTCGCCAATCTGAGCTATGAGCAATATGTCGGCATAAAGACGAAGGCCGGGGCGGCCATATGGAGCGGCGAGAATCGCGGCTTCTCGGTCGAGCCGCTACATAGGGGGTTCATTTTCGGCGCGCCGATCGAGCTCTATGTCGTCGAGGACAGGGTCGCCAAGCGCGTCGTCTATGACCAGGCCAAATTCGACTATGGCGGTCTGAAGGTCGGCGACAAGCTGCCGGATATCGGCTTCTCGGGCTTTCGCATCCTCGCTCCCCAGAGCGCCGGCGCGCCGGACACGGAGCTGGCTCTCTTCCAGGGCGCGAGCTTCTATCGCGCCCAGGCGCGCGGACAGACGCTCGGCGTCACCGCCCGCGGCCTCTCCATCCGCACCGCCGATCCGCGCGGCGAGGAATTTCCGATCTTCCGCAGCTTCTGGATCGAGAAGCCGACGCTCGCCGGCAACGCCCTCGTCATTCACGCTCTGCTCGACTCGCAGAGCGTCACGGGCGCCTATCTGTTCACGCTGCGGCCGGGCGAGGCGACGATCATCGACGCGGAATTCACGCTGTTCCCGCGCGTCGCCATCGATCATCTGGGGCTCGGCGGCGCGGCGGCGGCCTCGCTGTTCACCCCGCTCGACCATCGCCGCTCCGATGATCCGCGCCCCTTCGTCGCCGAGACCAATGGGCTGCAAATGCTCACCGGCAAGGACGAATGGCTGTGGAGGCCGGTCTCCAACCGCGACACGCTGCAAATCTCGGCCTTTGTCGACTCCAATCCGAAGGGCTTCGGATTTTTGACGCGCGACCGTGACATAGAGACCTACCAGGACGACATACAGCATTGGGAGCTGCGTCCTTCGCTCTGGGTGGAGCCGATCGGCGATTGGGGCGAGGGCTCGGTGCAGCTGGTCGAAATCCCCTCCGAATCGGAGGTGAACGCCAATATCGTCGCTTATTGGCGGCCCAAGCAGCCGCTCGCCGCGGGCAAGGAGGCGACTTTCGCCTATCGGCAGTTCTGGTGCTGGAGCCCGCCGGCGCGTCCGCCTTTCGCGGTCGCCGTCTCGGCTTTCGGCGGCCGCGCGCCTTCGCCGAAACTGCGCCGCTTTATCGTCCAGTTTGCGGGCGACAATCTGGGCGATCCGCAACGTGTCGCCAATCTGCGGCCCGTCTTGACGACATCGCCCGGATCGGCGACGAACATTCGCATCTATCCCAATCCGAAGGCGAAGACATGCCGCGTCGTCTTCGACGTCGATCCCGCCGGCGAGACCTTTTGCGAGCTGCGCCTCGTCCTCCATTCGGGCGACGAGCCGATCAGCGAAACTTGGCTCTATAGATGGACGGTGTAGCTCTCTCTCTCGTCGAACCCGTTCCGCCGGACGTCGCCGCTCCGCCGCCGCCCGTCGATCCCGCCGCCGCGCCGCCCATGCCGGCGGAGCGCCGGCTCGAGATGCCGACGCAATCCTTCTGGCGCTTCAAGGCGAAGGAGCGTCGCCGGCGCTCGGCGCCGAAGCTCTGGCGCACGCCTTGGATCTCGCGCTTCGTCACCTTCGGCGGCGGCCTCGCGCTCACCGCCTATGGCGGCTACGAGATGTACCGCGTCATCGACGTCGGCGGCGTCACCACGCTAAAATGGGCGCTGCTCGCGCTCTTCGTGCTGAACTTCTCCTGGATCGCGCTCTCCTTCGCCAGCGCCGTCGTCGGTTTTGTCGCGCTGCTGCTCGCGCGCCGCCCGCCGCCGCCGCCGGAAACGCTCACAGCGCGCACCGCCGTCGTCATGCCCATCTACAATGAGGCGCCGAGCCGCGTCTTCGGCGCGTTGCAGGCCATATTGCAGGATGTGGAGGCGACCGGCCTCGGCGCCCATTTCGACTGGTTCTTCCTCTCCGACACCACCAACCCCGATATCTGGATCGCCGAGGAGCGCGCCTTCGCCGCCATGCGCCGCAGGCTGGGGCCGCAGGCGCGCATCTATTATCGCCGGCGGGAGAAGAACGTCAGCCGCAAGGCCGGCAATATCGCCGATTTTGTCACCCGCTGGGGCGGCGGCTATGAGCATATGGTGGTGCTCGACGCCGACAGCTTGATGGCCGGCGACGCCATCGTGCGGCTCGCCGCCGCGATGGAGGCCGACCCGGACGCCGGCATCATCCAGACGCTGCCGCTCATCATCAATCGCAACACGCTGTTCGCGCGCGTGCAGCAATTCGCGGCGCGCATCTATGGTCCCGTCATCGCCGCCGGCCTCGCGCAATGGATGGGGCGCGACGGCAATTATTGGGGCCATAACGCGATCATTCGCACGCAGGCTTTCGCGCATCATTGCGGTCTGCCCGATCTCAAGGGCCGTCCGCCCTTCGGCGGGCATATTCTCAGCCATGATTTCGTCGAGGCGGCGCTCATTCGCCGCGCCGGCTACTCCGTCTATATGATGCCGACGCTCGGCGGCTCCTTCGAGGAGAGCCCGCCCTCGCTGATCGATCTCTCGATCCGCGACCGCCGCTGGTGCCAGGGCAATCTGCAGCATTCGCGCATTTTGGGCGCGCGCGGATTCCATTGGGCGACGCGGCAGCATTTCCTCACGGGAATCTTCGGCTATCTCACCTCGCCGCTATGGCTCTGCCAGCTCTTGGTGGGCATCGCGCTGGTCTTTCAGGCGAGCTATTTCCGGCCGGAATATTTCACCGCCAAATTCACGCTCTTCCCGGTGTGGCCGCGCTTCGACGCAGAACGCTCGCTGGCGCTGTTCGCGCTCACAATGGCGATATTGCTGGCGCCAAAATTCTTCGGCCTCATTCTCGCGATGATCGATCGCGAGACGCGGCGCGGCTCTGGCGGCATTATCATGCTGCTGATCTCGACTCTGTTCGAGGTGCTGATGTCGGCGCTGCTCGCGCCGATCATGATGCTGATCCAGACCGGCCATGTCTTTCACATTCTCTTCGGCTTCGACACCGGCTGGGACCCGCAGCGGCGCGACGACGGCTCGGTTCCCTTCAACGCCATCGTGCGCCGCCATCAATGGCATGTGGCGCTCGGCGCGCTGACCTTGGTCGCCGGCCTGATGATCTCGCCCTCGCTCGTCGCCTGGATGTCGCCGACCATCGCCGGCCTCATATTGGCGATCGGCATCTCCTATATCACCGGCCAGCGCTGGCTCGGCCTCGTGTTCCGCCGCGCCGGCGTGCTGGTGACGCCGGAGGAGACGACGACGCCCAAGATCGCGCGCAAGGGCCGCGCTCTGCATCGTCTGCTGGCGCGCGCCGGACAGGACGAGCAGAATTGCCTCGTCGCCATCCACGGCGATTCCGAGCTGCGCGCGCTGCACGAGGCCTGGCTGCCGGCGCGCCCGCCGCGCAAGCGCGGCTCCATATCTGCCGATCG